>NZ_VBVX01000621.1 GCF_005981925.1 Streptomyces albidochromogenes | reverse complement strand
ACCCGTGGTGCCCCCCACCCCACTTACCTCACGGTGTGGACATCGAGCTGAAGACCACGAATCCCAGCAGCATGCCGACGGCCAGGCCGACTGCCGCGACGATCAGGGCTGTTACCGCGAGCGGCTCGTCCTTCGATTTGGCGATCCCGCCGAAGACCAGGCCCAAGACGCCGAACAGAGGCGGGCAGAAAAAGAGTGCTACCACGCCGAAAACGATCGCGACGATACTGAACGGGCTTCTCTGCACGTGCGTTCCTCTCCCCCGAGGTGCCGGCCGAACGGCCGGGCGCTCACCATGCCGAATGGCAAAGGTAGCGGTGCCCGGCCGCCCGGCACAGAGGTCAGGACCGTACTGGTCATAACTGGTCAGATAAACATCGCGTACTCATCCAGTACACGCAGTACCTCCGCCTCCCCCGCCGGCGGCAGTTGCAGCACCAGCTCCTTGATTCCCAAGTCCGCGTAGTGCGCCACCTTGCCCGCGCTGGGCCGCACCGCGTACGGGACCACCTGCAGCGCCTCCGGGTCGCGGCCCGCCTCCTGCCAGGCCGTACGCAGCACCGGCACCGCCTCCGTCAGGCCCCGCCCCCCGATCGGAAGCCAGCCGTCCGCGTACTCCGCGATGTGGGCGAACAGCTTCGGGCCCGCCGCCCCGCCCACCAGCGTGCGCGGCCCGCTCACCGGGCCGCGCGGCTTCTGCACCGGCTTCGGATGGGCGTCCGACGCCCGTACCGCACCGAACTCCCCCTCGTACGCCGTCGGTTCCTCCGCCCACAGCGCCCGCATCAGCGCCATGCGGTCCCGCGTCCGCTCGCGACGCGTCGCCCACTCCACACCGTGGTCGGCGGCCTCCTCCCTGTTCCAGCCGTAGCCCACGCCGAGCGTGAAACGGCCGCCCGACAGGTGGTCCAGGGTCGCGATCTGCTTCGCCAGATCGATCGGGTCGTGCTGCGCCACGAGCGTGATGCCCGTGCCGAGACCGAGCCGTTCGGTGACCGCCGCCGCCTGCCCGAGGGCCACGAAGGGGTCGAGCGTACGGCCGTACTCGCGCGGCAGTTCACCGCCCGCCGGGTACGGCGATTCACGCGACACCGGGATGTGGGTGTGCTCGGGCAGATACAGGCCCGCGAAGCCGCGCTCCTCCAGCTCGCGGGCGAGCCGTACCGGCGTGATCGTCTCGTCGGTGAGAAAGATCGTGGTGGCGATCCGCATACGGGAGCTCCTCATCGTCGTGGCGCGGAAGTTGGCTGCCGAACCGCTGCCGCTCCCCTTCCGTTGCGGGAGAGTTCACGGCTCAATACCAGGGTCTCAGTACGC
>NZ_VBVX01000620.1 GCF_005981925.1 Streptomyces albidochromogenes | reverse complement strand
TTGAGGGGTTAAGGCTCCCAGTAGACGACTGGGTTGATAGGCCAGATGTGGAAGCCCGGCAACGGGTGGAGCTGACTGGTACTAATAGGCCGAGGGCTTGTCCTCAGTTGCTCGCGTCCACTGTGTTGTTCCCGGGTTGCGAACAGTTATCGCACCGGTTGAACAGCTCCACTTACTTAATTGAAGAGTGTGCTTGTTCGCTAAGCCCGATAGGGTTTCGGTGGTCATAGCGTTAGGGAAACGCCCGGTTACATTCCGAACCCGGAAGCTAAGCCTTTCAGCGCCGATGGTACTGCAGGGGGGACCCTGTGGGAGAGTAGGACACCGCCGAACAATCTTTCAGGACCCTTGGTCCAGCGTTCATGCTGGACCAAGGGTCCTTTTTGTTTTTCCGAAGCGCGTCGGATGGCCGACTGCGCGAGAATGACTGCGTTACCCCAAGACAGGAGCCAACCGATGTCCACCAACTCTTCCGACGATCGTCCGGAGCGCGAGCCGCGCCGGCGAGACGGCGATGACAGGGGCGGATACCGCGGCGGTCGTGACGACCGTGCGCCGCGCCGGGACAACGATCGCGGTGGGTTCCGTCGTGACGACCGCCCGACCGGCGGTGGATACCGCGGTGGTCGTGACGACCGCCCCAGCGGGCCGCGCCGTGATGACGACCGAGGCGGGCGTCCCAGTGGTGGTGGCGGTGGCTTCCAGCGTCGCGACGACCGGCCGAGCAGCGGGCCTCGCCGTGACGACAACCGGGGCGGCCGCCCAGCGGGCGGTGGGGGCGGGTTCCAGCGTCGCGACGACCGTCCCGGCAGTGGGCCGCGTCGTGATGACGAGCGTGGTGGCGGGTTCCGTGGTGGTCGTGACGACCGTGCGCCGCGTCGGGACGACCGTCCCAGTGGTGGCGGTTACCAGCGTCGTGATGACCGTCCGAGCGGTGGTGGGTTCCAGCGTCGTGACGACCGCCCCAGCGGCGGCGGTGGCGGGTTCCGTGGTGGTCGTGACGACCGTGCGCCGCGTCGTGACGACGACCGTTCCAGTGGCGGCGGCGGTTACCAGCGTCGCGATGACCGTCCCAGTGGTGGCGGCTACCAGCGCAGGGACGACCGTCCGAGCGGTGGCGGTTTCCAGCGTCGTGATGACCGTCCCAGTGGTGGCGGTTTCCAGCGTCGTGATGACCGTCCCAGCGGTGGCGGTTTCCAGCGTCGTGACGACCGCCCCAGCGGCGGCGGTGGCGGGTTCCGTGGTGGTCGTGACGACCGTGCGCCGCGTCGTGACGACGACCGTTCCAGTGGCGGCGGCGGTTACCAGCGTCGCGATGACC
>NZ_VBVX01000619.1 GCF_005981925.1 Streptomyces albidochromogenes | reverse complement strand
GGCCTCCCCGAACCGGTCGTCGGCCCCGCCCCCGCGGGCGTCATCGACCTCGCCGCACTCGACGCCGCCCTCACCGACCTCCACCACCCCCTCCTCGTCGCCGCCACCGCCGGCACCACCGACACCGGCCGCATCGACCCCCTCCCCGCCATCGCCGACCTCTGCGCACGCCACCACGCGGAACTCCACATCGACGCCTCCTACGGCGGCCCGCTCCTGTTCAGCGACGTGCACCGCAGCCGCCTCGACGGCCTCGACCGCGCCCAGAGCGTCACCATCGACCTGCACAAACTCGGCTGGCAACCCGTCGCCGCCGGACTCCTCGCCGTTCCTTCCACCGCCTGCCTCACCCCCCTCGGCCACCAGGCCGACTACCTCAACGCCGACGACGACACCGAAGCCGGCCTCCCCGACCTCCTCGGCCGCTCCCTGCGCACGACCCGGCGCCCCGACATCCTCAAGACCGCCGCCACGCTCCGCGCCCTCGGCCGTCAGGGACTCGCCGACCTCGTCGACCGCACCTGCGCCACCGCCCGGCACCTCGCCGACCTCGTCGAGAAAACCCCCGGCCTCGAACTCCACGACCGGCCCACCATCAGCACCGTCCTCTTCCGCCCCACCGGCGCCACCGACGACGACATCGCCGCCATCCGCCGCACCCTCCTCACCCAGGGCCGCGCCGTACTCGGCCGCGCCCACGCCGACGGACGCCTCTGGCTCAAAGCCACCGTCCTCAACCCCCACACCACCCCCGGCGACCTCGAAACACTGCTCTCACTGCTCCCGCTCCCCGCGCCACTCCCGGAAGGCAGCTCCCACCGATGACCGCCGCGCCCCAGCCCCACGCACCCGACCAGCCCCACGACCTGGTGGGCATCGGCATCGGCCCGTTCAACCTCTCCCTCGCCGCACTCGCCGACGGCGTACACGGCGGCCTCGCCACCGCCTTCTACGAACAGCGCCCCGCCTTCCACTGGCACCCCGGCCTCCTCCTCGACGGCGCCACCCTCCAGGTCCCCTTCCTCGCCGACCTCGTCACCCTCGCCGACCCCGCGAGCCCCTGGTCCTTCCTCAACTACCTGCGCACCCGCGAACGGCTCTTCCCCTTCTACTTCTCCGAGCGGTTCCACATCCAGCGCGCCGAATACGACGCCTACTGCCGCTGGGTCAGCGACCACCTCCCCGGACTCCACTTCGGCCACCAGGTCGACGCCGTCCGCTGGAACGCCGAACGCGACGCCTTCGAAGTCGACTTCACCCAGCTCGACGCCGACGGCGAAGCCGAAGCCCTCGGCCGGGCCTACACCCGCAACGTCGCCGTCGGCGTCGGCACCCAGCCCTACATCCCCGAAC
>NZ_VBVX01000618.1 GCF_005981925.1 Streptomyces albidochromogenes | reverse complement strand
GGGTTGGGGAGCCTCGCTCCGAGCGGCTGCCTGCGGCATGCCGCACTGCGCCGGAATCGCGGTCGCGGTGCCTGCGGGACGGGAGCGCCCAGGGGCGGAGGGCGATCAGGTCGCGGTGGAGACGATACGGCGGGGGCGGCAGCCGCGGAGCGGCACGGCAGCCAGTGGGGCATGCCGCGCGGAACTCCCCTCGACTCGGGCTCCTCGATGCGGCGTATTGTCCTCATATGGGTGATAGGTGCTGGGTGAGGTGCGGGGCCGCCCGTCCCGCGAGGCGGGGACGAAGCCGCAGGTACGGCGCTTCCGCGCGTCCCCGGGCTGCGAGGGCGGCCGGGTCCCGGCCGGAGGGAGCTGGCACGCCGCTGTCCCGCAGGATCGGGGCCTGTTCCCTCCCGGCAGGTCACCCCGGGTGGGAGCTCCGCCGTACCGCTGCCACGGGGTGTCGGTCGTCGAGTGTGGCCGGCCTGGGCGCGGCCACCGACCGGTCAGGGGTGTCCGGTGCTCGGGCCCGCTGAGGAGCCGGACGGCACTGCCCTCCTGGACGAGGCGCTCGCCGACACGGTGCGCCGTACGGGAGCCTCCGCCGGTGGCGTCTACCTGCTCGACGAGGCCGAGCGGATGCTGAGCCTGGCGGTCCTGTGCGGGGTGCCGTCCGAGGTCGCGTCGCCGTGGCGCCGGGTGCCTGTGGCCGCCGTCGTCCCGGTCAGCGACGCCGTCCGGGAGGACCGCCTGGTGTGGGTGGGGTCCCAGGAGGACATGGCCCGCTTCTACCCGCGCGCCGCCGCCACCCTCCCGTACCGTTTCGCCCTGGCCGCCGCGCCGCTGAACGGCGGAACCCACCACCGGGGCGCCCTGCTCCTGCTGTGGCCGGCCAGCCATCCGGGCCGGGCCACCCCCCGTCAGCTGGGCCACATCACCTCCAGCGCCCTGCGCATCGCACGTGTGCTGGACAGCACCCACGTCATGGCCGCCCCGCCCGACCAGCCCCGCATCATTCCCGTCGACGCCACCCGCCTGCACGCCACCCCGCCCGCGCAGGCCGCGGCCGACTTCGCCGAGCGACTGCCGGGCGGCGCCCTGGCGCTGGACCTGGAGGGCCGGATCACCTTCCTCACCGACTCCGCCGCGTCCCTGCTCGGCCGCAGCGCCGACCAGCTCCTCGGTACCCGGCCTTGGCAGTCACTGCCCTGGCTGGACGACCCGCTCTTCGAGGACCGCTACCGCACCGCGGTCATCAGCCGCGAGCCCGTCACCATCACCGCGGTCAACCCGCCGGGCACCCGGCTCGACTTCCGGCTCTACCCCGATTCCAGTGGCATCAGCGTCCGCATCGCCCCCAGCCGCGCCCAGGGAG
>NZ_VBVX01000617.1 GCF_005981925.1 Streptomyces albidochromogenes | reverse complement strand
GTGTGGAGGTGCGTGGATTCGCTGGGCTGCCCTTGCCGTCACTGCTGGTGGAGTCACCGCCGCACGCGGCAGTGAGACACAGAACCGCCGTTGCTGCTGCGGCGGCAGCCGTTCGACGTGCCGAACGGGTTGAACGTACCGAACGTGCCTTCACGCCTCACCGCTCCTGTGCGTATTACCGCTGACCAACGAGTACGAGTACGAGTACGACCACTACTACGACTACGGACCACTGATCGCACGGTAACAACGACCGGGGCGCACTGGCCTGGGCCCACGGGCCCAATGGGCGTCGCGTCGTCACTTATCCACAGGGGTCGCGGGCCTGGAAGGTGGCTGGGACGCTCGACGACATGACACGCACAACGGGGGACATGGCCGCACTGGCCGCGCTGGCGCACCGCCAGGGTGGCGTGCTGCTCACACGCCAAGCCGTGCGGCTGGGGTGGCCACCGTCCCGTCTCCGCCGCGCGCTGAGAGGGCATGGGTGGACGCAGGTGCGTCGGGGATGCTGGGCGGAGCCGGGAGCGGTGGTGGACCGGATGGTGTGGTTACGGGCGATTCTGCTGGCGCACCCGCGATGGGCCGCGAGCCACCGAACGGCCGCGTGGCTGCACGAGATCGAGCTGCCGTGGACGACGGCTGACGACCAGGCACGTGGCTGGCTGGAGTTCACGGCACCGGCGGAGACGTCGGCCGTGCCGCTGCCCCGGGCTCGCGTACACCGGTCGCTGCTGCCCGAGGCGTCCACGACGTACGTCTCGGGCGTCCGCGTCACCAAGGTCACTCGCACGCTCGCGGACCTGCTGCGGTCGAGCCCCAGGGAGGAGGCGCTGGTCGCTGTCGAGTCCGCGGTGTCCATCCGCCCGTCGGCGACCGACCCGCGGGCGAACCGCCCGGCGTTCACGCACCTCAGCACGGTGGCCTCGGCTTTGGAAACCGGCCCACAGCGGGGCGTGCGCAGGGCACGCGCGTTGCTCGCGCTGGCGGACCGCAGGAGCGGTTCGCCCGCCGAGACCGTCGCCCGCCTGCGCATGCACGACGCCGGCCTGCACCCCGAGCCGCAGGCGCAAGTGAGGCCGCCGGGTGGGAGGCGACGGTCGGTCGACTTCCTGTTCCGGGAGGAGGGAGTGGCAGTGGAGATCGAGGGTTACGCGTACCACGGCGACCGAGCGGCCCACGATCGAGACGTACGCCGCTACAACGAACTCGCCCTGTGCCGGCTCATCCGCCGGTCGCTGCGGTTCACGGCCATGGATGTCTACCTGCGCCCGGACACGATGATCGAGGAGATCCGCCACGCACTGGCCCTGGCGAGGGGCGGGGGCGAACTTGCCGGGTGAACCGTGTTGCTGCTGGGGGTGTGGGG
>NZ_VBVX01000616.1 GCF_005981925.1 Streptomyces albidochromogenes | reverse complement strand
CCCCCCGACCGCCCGCCGCGAGCCGGGCCCGCACACCACACCGTTCGGCACGGTTCACCTCCCGTTCACTCGCCCCCGTCGACGGCTTCACCTGTTCTGCCTAATTTCGGACGTACACAGTGCGAGGCACATCGCGAGACACCCGCCCCCCTGTGTAGCTGGAAACCCGAGAACTCCACCTCTTCGCACGCCGCCACCACACGGGACCGGCGGCTCCTGGAAGGAACCCCCGAAAGTGAAGCTTCAGCGCAAGAACCGGCTTCGCGCCACCGCGCTCGGCGCCCTCGCCGTCTCCGGCGCCCTGGTCCTCACGGCGTGCGGCTCGGACGACAACAGCGGCTCCACCGGTGGCTCCGGCGAGACGAAGGCCGCCAGCAACATCAAGTGCGACGACGCCAAGGGCCAGCTCCGCGCGGCCGGCTCGACGGCCCAGAAGAACGCCATCGACCTGTGGGTCAAGAACTTCCAGGCCGCCTGTGAGGGCGTCGAGATCAACTACCAGGCCATCGGTTCCGGCGGCGGCATCACCAACTTCACCCAGGGCCGCGTCGCGTTCGCCGGTTCCGACTCCGCGCTCAAGCCGGAGGAGGTCGCCGAGTCGAAGAAGATCTGCAAGACCGGCCAGGGCATCAACCTGCCGATGGTCGGCGGCCCCGTCGCCATCGGTTACAACCTGGAGGGCGTCGACGACCTCGTGCTCGACGCCAAGACGCTGGCGCAGATCTTCGACTCGAAGATCACGAAGTGGAACGACAAGGCGATCGCCAAGCTGAACCCCGACGCCAAGCTCCCGAGCACCACCATCCAGGCGTTCCACCGCTCGGACGAGTCGGGTACGACGCAGAACCTGGGCAAGTACCTCAACACCGCCGCCGCGAGCGACTGGAAGTACGACCCGAAGTCGAAGTCGTGGCCCGCCAAGGGCGGCCAGGCCGCCAACGGCTCCTCCGGCGTCGTCTCCAACGTCAAGGACACCAACGGCGCGATCGGCTACTTCGAGCTGTCGTACGCGACCGCCAACAAGCTGAACACCGTCAAGATCAACACCGGTGCCGCGGCCCCGGTCGAGGCCACCACGGAGAACGCCTCCAAGGCCATCGCCGCCGCCAAGGTCACCGGCAAGGGCAAGGACCTGGCCCTCTCGCTCGACTACGCCACCAAGGCCGAGGGCGCCTACCCGATCGTCCTGGTGACGTACGAGATCGCCTGCGACAAGGGCAACAACAAGGAGACCCTGCCCGCCCTCAAGGCCTTCCTGAACTACACCGTCAGCGAGGACGGCCAGAAGGTCCTGGCGGACGCCGACTACGCGCCGCTGCCCGCCGAGATCGCGGCCAAGGTCCGCGAGATCGTCCCCACCCTCTCCTGACCC
>NZ_VBVX01000615.1 GCF_005981925.1 Streptomyces albidochromogenes | reverse complement strand
GGTCGGGGCCGAGTTCGGCGGCGGCGCGCGACCAGTGGCGGGCGTCGGCGCGCAGGCCCCGGATCGTCCAGAACCAGGCGAGCGAGTGGACCAGGCAGAGCGCCTCGTGCTCGTCGCGGGCGGCGACCGCGCGGCGCAGCGCGGTGCGCAGGTTCTCGTACTCCACCTCCAGGCGGCCGAAGCAGGCGAGCTGTTCGCGGCCGCGCAGCAGCGGCTCGGCCCGGCGGGCGAGTTCGCGGAAGTGGACGAGGTGGCGGCGCTCGGCGGCGGCCCGGTCGTCCGCCTCGTCGAGGCGTTCGGCGGCGTACTCGGCCACGGTCTCCAGGAGGCGGTAGCGCATGGTGCCGTCGCCCGTCGGGGCCGCCACCACGAGCGACTTGTCGACCAGTGAGCCGAGCAGGTCCAGCGCGTCGGGGCCGATCACCGCTTCCGCGGCGGCCAGGTCGCAGCCGCCGGCGAACACGGACAGGGCGCGCAGGGCCGCGCGCTCCCCCTCGTCCAGCAGGTCCCACGACCAGTCGACGACCGCCCGCAGCGTCTGCTGCCTCGGCAGCACGGTGCGGCTTCCGCCGGTCAGGAGCCGGAACCGGTCGTCCAGGCGGTCCGCGATCTGGCGCGGGGTGAGCATCCGCAGCCGGGCGGCGGCCAGTTCGATGGCGAGCGGCAGGCCGTCCAGGCGGCGGCAGATCTCGGCGGCGGCTTCCGGGTCGTCGTCGGTACGGAAGCCGGGCCGCGCGGCCGCGCCGCGCTCGGCCAGGAGGCGCAGGGCCATGGGGTCGGGCAGCGGTTCCACCGGCCGGACGACCTCGCCGGGCACGCCGAGCGGTTCCCGGCTGGTGGCCAGTACGGTCACGCCGGGGCAGCGGGCCAGCAGTTCCTCGGCGAGGCGGGCGGCGGCGTCGATCACGTGCTCGCAGTTGTCGAGCAGGATCAGCATTCGGCGGCGTGCGCAGTGCTCAAGGAGGCGTACGAGCGGATCGTCTCCGTGCCGGTCGGCGGCCCGCAGCTCCTCGGCCCCCGCGCCGCGCAGGACGGTCTCGCGCGCGCCGAGCGCGGCCAGGACGGCTTCGGGCACGGTGCCGGGGTCGTCGACGGGGGCGAGTTCCGCGAGCCAGGTGCCGTCCCGCCAGGCCCCGTCGGCCGCTTCCGCCGCCTCCTGCGACAGCCGGGTCTTGCCGGCGCCGCCGGGGCCCAGCAGGGTGACCAGGCGGGCACCGGCGAGGTCGGCGGTGATGGCCGCGATGTCGCTCTCGCGGCCCACGAACGACGTCAGGCGGGCGCGCAGGTTCCCCTGCGGCAGGGGCCGTTCGGGCGCGGGCGTGGACGGCGCGGCGCTCCCGGCCCTGTAGGGGACGGCGTGGCGGTCGGCGTGGGGG
>NZ_VBVX01000614.1 GCF_005981925.1 Streptomyces albidochromogenes | reverse complement strand
GCGGAGGCGGGTGGGCGGCGGACCGTGGATCAGGCGCAGCGCACGGCGACGTAGCCGTCGCTGCCGGTCCTGATGTACGCGTCCGAGACGAACTGGCCGTTCCCGATGTTGGACCAGAGGTTCGTCGTGCCGTACGGACCGGACACGGTCGTGCCGGGGCACTGGCAGTTGATCGGCACGCGTGCGTCGTACGGCAGGACCTTGACGATCCGGTACTGGGTGCCCGGGCCGCTGCGCACGTTCACCCGGTAGCCCGGGGCGACCGGGTAGCGCACGCCGGCCGCCTCCGCGGTGGCGACGGCCGCCTCGGCGGCGCCCGCCACCTCGTCCTCGACTTCTCCTACGGCCATGACAGGCCCCTCCCCCGTTGACGTCCTTCTGGCGAAAGCTCCGTACGCCGCGCAGGCTAGCAAGCCCCACCGACATCGCACGCATCATCGACTAGGCTCCGTGCGTCTCGCTTGCGGACGATTCACACGGGGGTGGACGATGCCGCCGCTGCGCAGCACCGGGAGGGGACCGGAAGCGGAGCATCCGGTCTATGCCGGGCAGTACCGGCTCGAAGCCGTGCTCGGCTCCGGAGGCATGGGAGTGGTCCATCTGGCCACATCCGGCTCAGGGCTGCGCCTCGCGGTCAAGGTGGTGCACGCCGACTTCGCCGCAGACCCCGAGTTCAGGGCACGGTTCCGGCAGGAGGTCTCCGCCGCCCGACGGGTGAGCGGCGCGTTCACCGCACCCGTCGTGGACGCCGACACGGACGCGGAACGCCCGTGGATGGCCACCTTGTTCATCGAGGGCCCGACCCTCGCCGAACGCGTCAAGCGGAACGGTCCGCTGGAGACGGAGGAGTTGCTCCGGCTCGGCGCGGGCCTGGCCGAGTCGCTGCGCGACATCCACCGGGCCGGCGTGGTGCACCGCGATCTCAAGCCGAGCAACGTACTTTTGGCGGCCGACGGGCCCAAGGTCATCGACTTCGGCATCTCCCGGCCGACGGACAGCGATCTGCGGACGGAGACCGGCAAGCTGATCGGTACGCCGCCGTTCATGGCGCCCGAGCAGTTCCAGCGCCCGCGCGAGGTGGGGCCGGCGGCGGACGTGTTCGCGATGGGGTCCGTGCTGGTGCACGCGGCCACCGGGCGCGGGCCGTTCGACTCCGACAGCCCGTACATCGTCGCGTACCAGGTGGTGCACGACGAGCCGGATCTGACGGGCGTGCCGGACGCGCTGGTCCCGCTGTTCGCACGCTGCCTCGCGAAGGAGCCCGCCGACCGGCCGACGCCGGACGCGCTGATGGCGGCGCTGCGCTCGGCGGCGTACCCGACCGCCGACGACACGCAGGCGTTCATACCGGCGCAGCGGATCGCGGAGCCGCGGGGGAAGGG
>NZ_VBVX01000613.1 GCF_005981925.1 Streptomyces albidochromogenes | reverse complement strand
GTTGTCGTTGATGGCCTTGCCCTGCGGCTTGAAGATGCCGCCGTTGGCGGACAGCAGGTCGCCGCGCTCCCCCCCCCCTGGCGCAGGCGGCCGACCGGCGTTCGGGGGGTATGTGCGCCGCACCACACGGGGTCGGGAGACCGGCGCTCCCGGGGTCGGATAGCCTGACCGCTGGATATCTCTTCACGTCAAGATTCAGACGCCGAACAGACGCCTGGGCGTGCCGGGGATATCCAGCAACGAGGGGCAGGGACCCCCACCGCCAGCTGTCTTACGGAGATCGCCATGACCCGCACTCCCGTGAATGTCACCGTCACCGGCGCGGCCGGCCAGATCGGTTACGCGCTGCTCTTCCGCATCGCCTCCGGCCACCTGCTCGGCGCGGATGTGCCGGTCAAGCTGCGTCTCCTGGAAATCCCGCAGGGCCTGAAGGCCGCCGAGGGCACCGCCATGGAGCTCGACGACTGCGCCTTCCCGCTGCTCCAGGGCATCGAGATCACCGATGACCCGAACGTCGGCTTCGACGGCGCGAACGTAGCCCTCCTCGTCGGCGCCCGCCCGCGCACGAAGGGCATGGAGCGCGGCGACCTGCTGTCCGCCAACGGCGGCATCTTCAAGCCGCAGGGCAAGGCCATCAACGACAACGCCGCCGATGACATCAAGGTGCTCGTCGTCGGCAACCCGGCCAACACCAACGCGCTCATCGCGCAGGCGGCGGCCCCGGACGTACCGGCCGAGCGCTTCACGGCGATGACCCGCCTGGACCACAACCGCGCGCTGTCGCAGCTCGCGAAGAAGACCGGCTCCACGGTCTCCGACATCAAGCGCCTCACCATCTGGGGCAACCACTCGGCGACGCAGTACCCGGACATCTTCCACGCGGAGATCGCCGGCAAGAACGCCGCCGAGGTCGTCAACGACGAGCAGTGGCTGGCCGACACGTTCATTCCGACCGTCGCCAAGCGCGGTGCGGCGATCATCGAGGCGCGCGGCGCGTCCTCGGCGGCCTCGGCCGCCAACGCGGCCATCGACCACGTGCACACGTGGGTCAACGGCACGGCGGCCGGCGACTGGACGTCGATGGGCATCCCGTCGGACGGCTCGTACGGCGTGCCGGAGGGCCTCATCTCCTCCTTCCCGGTCACCTGCAAGGACGGCAAGTACGAAATCGTCCAGGGCCTGGACATCAACGAGTTCTCCCGCGCGCGTATCGACGCGTCGGTGCAGGAGCTCAAGGAAGAGCGCGACGCGGTGCGCGAGCTCGGCCTGATCTGAGCCGGCCCAACCCACCAGTACGACGCCAACGCCCCCGCCAGCCGGTCGAACCGGTTGACGGGGGCGTTGGGTTTTGGGGGCCTGCCGGTGGTTGCTGCTGGGGGTGTGGGGTTGGG
>NZ_VBVX01000612.1 GCF_005981925.1 Streptomyces albidochromogenes | reverse complement strand
CCCTTCGGGGCGGAGGCTGCATCACCTGGCGGGGCCCGAGGGGTGGTTGGCGGGGTCCGGGCTCTGGACTCCGCAGGGGGTGCTGCGGCTGCCGTACACGACGGGGGCCGTGCCGTGCGGAGTGGCGCGGATCGAGGCCCCCCAGGACGCGGTGATCACCGAACCCGCACAAGCGGAACGCGCAGGTGGGGAACCGTTCGAGGCCCGTGGCACTCCTGTGGTGTGCAAGCCCGTACCGCTCCAGCAGGCACCCCTCACCGGGCGCGGGGCCCGTGGTTAGACTCGGTCCGGCCGGGCCGCGCGGTCGTTTCGGCCGGGCGCCGGCGGTGGCGGCGGGGCGGGCCTTGCACCACGTGAAAGCGATCGCAGCGATTCCAGGGGATCTCCCAACATGTCTGACGCACGAACCGACACGACCCAGACGCGGCCGCAGCCTTCGGCCGCCGAACGGGACGACGCCGGCCGCTCCGGAAAGCACCGAGGGGGTGCGGCCGCGACGGAGGACGCCACCGCTCCGGCACACGGCCGCCACCGCCGGGGGTAGTACGCCGCCCCGCCCGGGGCGCCGCCCCGGGTCCCGGCCCTCCCCCGCCGGAGGGGCCGGACCGCACCGCTGAACGGTGCGTCCGGCCCGTCCGGCGGGCGGCCGGGGGGCTTCACCCCCGCTTGAGGCCCAGCACCTCCGCCGCCGCGAACGTCTCGTTCGGGGGGCGGTCCTCGAAGTACGGCGTCAGCCGCTCCGTCAGTTCCTCGTACGAGAACGCCTCCTTCGCGGTGTCGACCTTGGCCGCGACCCGCGGGCGTTCCATGACCGCGACCATGCCGCCGTGCACGACGAGCAACTGGCCGTTGACCTTCGCGGCGGCGGGCGACGCCAGGTAGCCGACCAGCGGGGAGACGTGCTCGGGGGCCAGCGGGTCGAGTTCGCCCCCGGCCGGCTCCGCGAATCCGGCGAACACGTCCTGCGTCATGCGGGTCCGGGCGCGCGGGCAGATCGCGTTGGCCGTCACGCCGTACTTGCCCAGTGCCAGCGCCGTCGACGTGGTCAGGCCGACGATGCCGCCCTTGGCCGCCGCGTAGTTGGGCTGCCCCGCCGAGCCCGCCAGGTACGCCTCCGACGACGTGTTGACGATCCGGCCGTAGACCGGGCCGCCGGCCGCTTTCGAGCGGGCCCGCCAGTGCGCCGCCGCGAAATGGGTGGTGTTGAAGTGGCCCTTGAGGTGGACGCGGACGACCGAGTCCCACTCGTCCTCGGTCATCGAGAAGATCATCCGGTCGCGGAGGATCCCGGCGTTGTTGACGAGGATGTCCAGCTTTCCGTAAGAGTCGACGGCCAGCCGGACCAGTTCCCCGGCCTGCGCGTGGTCCGACACGTCGCCCAGGTGGGCCAC
>NZ_VBVX01000061.1 GCF_005981925.1 Streptomyces albidochromogenes | reverse complement strand
CCCCAGCAGCCCCGCCCAGTCGTGCAGCTTCACCGAACGGCGGCCCAGCGAGATACCCAGCGCCGCCTCCGCCGCCTCGATCGCCCGCCAGTCGTTCCACACCACCGGACGGACCCCCGACTCCCGCAGCGCGGCGAGCGGGTCGCCCACCACCGGGCGCGCGGCGAGCGCCCGCGCGTCCGCCAGCAGCGAGGCGACCGTCTCCTTGGCGCACGGCCGGTTGGTGCCGATCACGCCGGTGGGTCCCCGCTTGATCCAGCCCGCCACGTACTCGCCCGGCGACGTCGTGCCGTCCCGCAGGACGCGCCCCGCCGCGTGCGGCACCGTGCCGTTGCCCTCGTCGAACGGCAGCCCGGGGAGCGGAGTCCCCCGGTAGCCGACCGAGCGCAGCACGAGCTGCGCCTCGATGTCCTCGTAGGTGCCCGTGCCGCGAATGCCCCCGGCGCCGTCCGGCACCGTGCGCTCGAAGCGCACGCCCGCCGCCCGTCCGTCCGCCTCCAGCACCTCCACCGGCCGCAGGAAGAAGCGCAGCCGGATCCGGCGCGCCCGCTCCTCGCCGCCCCCCGCGGCCCAGGCCCTCAGCACCTCCACGTTGCGCCGGTTCACGGCGGGCAGGGCCACCGCGGCGGCCGACTCGGGATCGGCGTACGCAGGGTCCAGGGCGAGCTCCTCGGGCCGTACGACGACACCGGCGTCCGGGAGCGTGCCGAGCTCCCGCAGCTCCTTGGTGGTGAACTTCGCCTGCGAGGGGCCGCGCCGGCCGACCACGTGCACGTCGCGCACCCGGCTGTCCGCGAGCACGTCGAGCGCCGGCTGGGGCACGTCCGTGTCCAGCAGCTCGTGTGCGCCGCGCGCCAGGATCCTGGCCACGTCGACCGCCACATTGCCCACGCCGATGACCACGGCCGAACGCGCGCCCAGCGCGAAACCGCGTCCGGACGCGTCCGGGTGCGCGCTGTACCAGGAGACGAAGTCGGTGGCCGAACAGCTCCCGGGCAGGTCCTCGCCCGGAACGCCGAGCCTGCGGTCGGTCGCGGCGCCGACGCAGTACACCACGGCGTGGTAGAGCTCCAGCAGCCGCGCGCAGGTGAGGCCGGCGGCGCCCACCTCGGCATGGCCGACGAAGGTGATCCGCTCGTGCTCGAGAACGGTGCGCAGGCTGCCCTGGAGCGACTTGATCTTCTCGTGGTCCGGGGCGACGCCGTACCGGACCAGTCCGTACGGACAGGGCAGCCGGTCCAGCACATGCACCCGCACGTCGGGCACCGCGTCCTGCTGTACGAGGGACTGTGCGGCGTAGACCCCGCTGGGGCCTGAACCGATCACTGCGACACGAAGCACGGCGGGGGCTCCTTCCCGCAAGGGTCTCCAGCATGGCACCGATCGGCGGGCCGGGGGAGATGCTCTGAGGGAGTGCCTT
The DNA here is from genome assembly GCF_005981925.1 of Streptomyces albidochromogenes. GTDB lineage: Bacteria > Actinomycetota > Actinomycetes > Streptomycetales > Streptomycetaceae > Streptomyces > Streptomyces albidochromogenes. The sequence continues at coordinate 25,415 of NZ_VBVX01000061.1, read as the reverse complement.
GCAGCGTCGCGCGTGCGCGCCGTGGCGGGCCCCGCGCGGGGTGGGGTTATCTTCTGACCGTGCTGGAAAGTACCTTTTTTGACGTTAACAACCATTATGAACCGAATGCGGCCGCGCCGGAACGGCCCGCCTGGTTCAACGTCCGCCTCACCTTCGCGGACGGCGCCAGGATCGACGTCCTGGCCGCGATGTCCGCCCAGCGGATCACGGTGGAGGAGGTACGCGCGGACCTGCCCCTCGACGGCTTCACGGCGGCCGCCGAATGGGTCGAAGGGCCGTTGGGCGGCGGCTGCCGCGTGGTCGCCGAGGCCCCCCGGGCGGCCGCCGCACCGGTGCCCGAGCAGAAGCAGCCGCCCGCCGGGCGGGCCCGCCCGGCCTGGCCCGGCGGCCGCGCCGGACGCCGCATCGCCGCCGAGGCGTACCGGGCCGCGCGGCAGGCGGGGCAGGACCCGGTGCTGGCGGTGATGTGCGCGACGGGGCGCAGCAGGCGCCGGTCCCTGCGGCTGATCGCGAGCGCGCGCGACGAAGGGCAGCTGCCGCCCCGCCACAACCGCCGCTAGGCGCCCCGCGGCCCGCTACCCCATGTCGCGCATCCGGCCGATCTCGGCGCTCTGCTGCGCGATCACGTCCGTCGCCATCTCCTCGACCTGGACGTTGTTCCCCTGTGCGAGCACCTCGGTCGCCATGGTCACCGCGCCCTCGTGGTGCACGGTCATCAACTTCAGGAAGAGCCGGTCGAAGTCCTCGCCCTCGGCCCGGCGCAACCGCGCGAGGTCCTTGCCGGTGGCCATCCCCGGCATCGCCGTGTGGTCGTGCCCGCCCTCGCGCCGGTCGCCGTCGTTGTTGCCGAGCCAGCCCCGCATCGCGTCGATCTCCGGGCGCTGGGCCGCCGCGATCCGCTCGGCGAGGCGCTTGACCTGCGTGGACCGGGCCCGCTTGGGAGCGAGTTCCGTCATCACCAGCGCCTGGCCGTGGTGCTCGATCATCTGGTGCGCGTAACGGTAGTCCGCCCCGTTGGGCGAGCCGTCGGGCAGTGACTTCGCCGCCTCCCGCGCCGACATCGTCTTCGCGGGCTCGCCCGGCTTCCCCGGCGCGACCACCGAAGGCCCCCCGTCCGCCTTCGCCTTCGGCGCGTCCGTCCCGCCGCCCGAGTCGCACGCGCCGAGCCCCAGGACGGCGACCGCGGCCCACGCGACCGGGACGGCCGCGCGGGCGATCCGGGGTCCGCGGGCGCGCGTGGTCTGAGGGCGGATCAACACGGCGACCTCCTGGGGCACATGGGGTGATTGATGACCGTTCTTAGCACGCTTCCGCACACCACTGATCAAAAACTTTCATTACGTCTTCGTTGCCATCTGTTGAGATGTGCATGCAAACGACGATACTGCCGGGGTGTATGAACCGTTCAACTAAGAACGGACACAAGGGAGGACGCAGTGACCTCGTTGCACATCACCCGCGTGCGGCGCAGACGCCTGGGCGTGGCAACAGCCGCGGCAGGGCTGATCGCCACGCTGCTGACGGCGGGCCCCGCGGCCGCGACCCCCGACCCGGGAGACGCGCCCGCGAAGAAGAAGAGCCTGACCACCTCGCAGCAGGCGGAAGCCAGGGCCGCCATCGAGAGCGGCGAGATACCGGGCGTGGACGAGATCGTCCACAGCAAGAACATCGAGCACGTGGCGAACGTGCCCAAGGACGCCATCAAGGGAACCAACTCGGACCTGGCGTTCCAGGGCAAGTACGCCTTCGCCGGCAACTACGACGGCTTCCGGATCTTCGACATCAGCAACCCGAAGGCCCCGAAGACGGTCTCCCAGGTGCTGTGTCCCGGTTCGCAGAACGACATCTCCGTCTCCGGCGACCTGCTCTTCCTCTCCACGGACTCCTCGCGCAACGACAACTCGTGCGCGAGCACGTCGCAGCCCGCGACGGAGAAGTCCTCCTGGGAGGGCATGAAGATCTTCGACATCAGCGACAAGAGCAACCCGCGGTACGTCGCCGCCGTCGAGACCGCCTGCGGCTCGCACACGCACACCCTGGTGCCGGAGCGCCGCAACGTCTACGTGTACGTCTCCTCGTACTCGCCGAGCGACACGTTCCCGGACTGCAAGCCGCCGCACGACGGCATCTCCATCATCAAGGTGCCGCGCGGTGCCCCGGAGAAGTCCGCGATCGTCGACTTCCCGGTGCTCTTCCCGGACGGCGGCAACCCGGGCGCGCCCACCAACCCGGGCGTCTCCAAGACCACCGGCTGCCACGACATCACCGTGCTGCCCTCGAAGGACCTGGCCGCCGGCGCCTGCATGGGTGACGGCATCATCTTCGACATCGAGGACCCGGAGAAGCCGCGGGTCATCGACCGCGTCCAGGACAACGTCAACTTCGCGTTCTGGCACTCGGCGACGTTCAACCAGAAGGCGAACAAGGTCGTCTTCACCGACGAGCTCGGCGGCGGCGTCGCCGCCACCTGCAACGAGGCCACCGGCCCCACGCGCGGCGCCGACGGCATCTACGACATCACCGGCAAGGGAGACAAGCGCAAGCTGGTCTTCAGGAGCTACTTCAAGATCGACCGCCACCAGGCCCCCACCGAGAACTGCGTCGCCCACAACGGCTCGCTGATCCCGGTCAAGGGCAAGGACATCATGGTCCAGGCCTGGTACCAGGGCGGAATCTCGGTCTGGGACTTCACCGACTCGGCCAAGCCCAAGGAGATCGCCTTCTTCGAGCGCGGCCCCGTCAGCGACACGTCCGCGGTCACCGCCGGCTCCTGGTCGGCGTACTACTACAACGGCTACGTCTACTCGAACGACATGGCCAAGGGCTTCGACGTACTGAAGCTCCACGACAAGCGCACCGACGGCGCCAAGAAGGTCCGGCTGCACGAGCTCAACGTGCAGACGCAGCCCGACTACCGCCGCTGACCCACGGTTCGCGTACGGGTGCCGCCGGGCGGTTCTCCGCCCGGCGGCACGCCGAGTTCCCAGTCCAGCCCGTACCGCTGGAACAGTTCGGCGCGCAGGCTGGCGAGCGGCATCGGCGCTCCCGGCAGCAGCAGGGCGAACACCGCGCCCATCAGCAGGGCGCGCAGCAGCGGATAGTCGGCGTCCACGTCCGGCGATCCGTAGCGGGCCATGGCGCCCCGCAGCAGTTCCGCGAGCCGCTGCTGTTCGGGACACCGTACGAAACCCTCGGCCTGGAGGATGCCCGCCATGTGGGTGCGCATGAGCACCGGGTGGTCGCGCGCGAGGCCCAGTACGGCGTCGATCGCGCGAGCCAGCGGTTCCCGGCCGTCCTCGGTGCGCGGCGCGCGCGCCAGGGCCGCTTCCAGCGTGCGGTGCATCAGACGGTGAACGGCCGACTGGAGCAACTGCCTCTTGCCCGGGAAGTAGTACGAGATCAGTCCGCGCGCCGAGCCGGCCCGGTCCGCGATGTCGCCGAGCGTCGTCGCCTCGTATCCGCGCTCCCCGACGAGCTCCACGGTCGCCTGCAGCAGCCGCTCCCGGGAACGGCGACGCAATTCTTCATTGACCGATGCGCTGCGCGGGGACATCCTGTAACTCCTGCGTTGACTGGCCCGGAGCCAATATACTCAGTGGTCCCACGACAGACGCTGCACGGGCCCGTCGTGGGCTGGCCGTCTGTATCCGGCGGCGCGGGGGACCGCCGGATACGGACGCTCACCCATGCCCTCCGGCCGTGCCGCCCGCGCCTCAGTCCACGAGCCGCAGCACCGGGCGGAGCCCCGCGGGCCGCTCGTCGGCCGGCAGGTGGTCCACGAAGTGCACGGCGCACCCCAGTTCCGCCGCGCCGCCGTCGGCGGGCCGGCTGTCGCCGACCATCAGGACGTCGCACGGGTCGTGACCGATCGCCGCGCAGGCCAGGGCGAAGAGCCCGGGGTCCGGCTTCTGGACGCCGTGCTCGTACGACAGCACGTACGCGTCCACCCACCGGTCGAGGCCGTGCGCCCGGAAGACCGGCCGCAGGTCCCAGCCGATGTTGCTGACGACGGCGACGGCGACGCCCCGCCGCCGCAGTTCGCCGAGCACCTCGGCGGCGTCCGGGTACGGGCGCCAGGCGGCCGGCGTCATGTGGCGCTCGTACAGGGCGTCGTACAGCCCGCCGTCGGGGAGCGAGACCTGGCGGGCGAGGCCCGTGTACGCCGCGCGGTGGCGCTCGGCGCTCAGGTCGCGCGTCGCCCACAGCTCGGCCAGAGCGGGCGGAACGCGCCGCGGAGGGGCGCCGCCGGGCAGCGCCCCGGCCGCCTCCAGCCGCGCGGCGTACCGTGCGAAGTCGTCCGGCGCGACGGACACCCCCCGCGCGTCGAGGACCGCGCGCAGCCACACTTCGGTCGGTTCGATCCTGAGCAGCGTGCCGGAGAAGTCGAAGAGCGCGCCCTTGACGGTCATACGGACGGTCCTTCCCGGGAAGCGGTCCAACGACCGTACGCCACCGTCGAGAGCGCCACGACGGCCGCTCCCAGCAGCCAGCCGCCCAGCACGTCGGAGGCCCAGTGCACGCCCAGGTAGGCACGGGTGAGGCCGACGCCGATCCAGGACACGGTCCCGACGACCAGTACGGCGATCCGCAGCCGGCGGGCCGTGCCGAGCAGCCCCAGCACCCACACCAGCAGCCCGCAGGTGACCATCGCGGTCATCGCGTGGCCGGACGGCCAGGCCGAGAAGTGGGCCGAGTCGACCGGGTCCGGCCACACCGGCCGCTCGCGGCCGACCGCCGCCTTGAGGCTCTGCTGCACGAGGGCGCCGACCGCACTGGTGACGGCGATCCAGAGAGCCAGCAGCCGCTCCCCGCGCCGGATCAGCCACACGCAGACGACGGCCACCAGCGCACGCATGGTCCACGGGTCCCACACCCAGTCCGACAGGATCCGGTTGGTCCGCGTCAGAGCGGGGTTTCCCACGGCCCAGTCGTGCAGCGCGTCCCCGACCGTGCGGTCGAACGAGACGAGCGGACGCCACTCGGTGACGACGAGCAGCAGCAGGGCGACGCACAGACCGGTGAGGACGAATGCCGCGCGGGTGAACGCGGGACGTGCGGGGCGGGACGGCGGGGCGTACGGGGAGGAGCGCATGGAAAGATCCTCGCGCACGGCCGGCGCCGGGGGCCAACCCCCCTCCTCCGTCGCGCGACTAGCCCAGCGCGCTGAGCCCCGGACCGAACGCCACCAGCAGCGGTACGGCGGGCACGAGCGAGGCGGCGGCCGTCAGCCGCAGCCGGCGGCCCGCGGTGAGCCGGGGCGCCGCCGCGAGCAGCCGGTCGACGCGCTGCGGCAGCTCGGCGTGCGGTGTCGGACAGGGGCCGAACACCCCGCGGTCCTCGTTGAGTTCGACCAGGGCGAGGGCGATCGTCAGCCGGCCGAAGCGCCGGGAGGCCACGTCGTCGGCGGCCAGCTCCACCAGCCGGTGCATCTCGTCGCGGAACGCCGCGAACACCGGAACCTGCGGAAAGCCGACCGCCAGGGCCGACGCGCAGTGCAGCAGCCAGTCGTGCCTGGCCCTGACGTGACCCTGTTCATGGGCCAGCACGGCGTCGAGCTGGTGGCCCTTCAGGCGCCGCAACGCGGCCGTGGTGACGACCAGTCGGGGCGTGGCGCCGGGGAGCCACCACGCGTCCAGGCGCTCGCCCTCCAGGACGACGAGCCGGTCGCCACCGGGCTCCTCGCCGGGCAGCAGCGGCGCCCGCACCAGCAGTTCCGCGCGCCGCTGCCCGCGCCGCCTGCGCGCGCCGCGGATCTCCCGGGTCAGCATCGCCGCCGTCCACGCCCCGCCGCACGCCAGCAGCACCGCGATGACCGCGGACCAGGGCCCGTACGCGGCGAGGGCGTACGCCTCCACCACGCCGTGCGGGGCCGGGGCGAAGATCTGGCCCCGCACGGCCTTCCAGGCGGCGGCCGCGCTGAACGTCATCGACAGGCCGAAGCACAGCAGCACGGCGGCCACGACGCACTGCCACACCCACAGGGCCACCACGGGCTCCCTCTCCCGCCAGTCGGCACGCGACATCAGCCGCGGGGCCGCGACGGCGGCGACGACACCGAGCAGCAGCAGCGCGAAGGAGACCGTCATGCGCGCCAGCCTATGAGCGCGGCCCTACTCCCGGGTATGGTCTCGGCGTTCAAGTGACGCAGGACACGGTTTCGCCGCGGGGCCGCTCAGAGCGTGAGCAGCATCGTGATCATGCCCAGGCCCATGGCCACCCGGCAGGCCGGCACCAGCTCCGGCCGCGCGCCCCGGCCGGCCGCCGCGCCGGTCCCCGGGGCCCCGCCCGTCCCGGCCGCCGCACCGGTTCCCGCACGACCGGCGGCGACGGGCATCAGCCGCACCCCCGAGCGCAGCACGTACGCGGCGTAGTACAGGAGCAGCGCACCGGTCAGCAGCGGCACACCGCCGGCCGCGTACCCGGCCGTGTGCCCCGCGTGCCCGGGGGCCCCGCCGCCGGGCGCCATCGCCAGGGCCATGTAGACCATGGCCAGCGACCCGACCACGTGGTGCGCGTGGACGACGCCCGCCCGCGCATGCCACAGTCCCCGCAGCGCGGCCCCGCCGAACACGGCGGCGTACAGCACCCATCCCCACGCCGGCGGCGCGAGCACGGCGGCCGGCACCGCCATCGCCGCCATCCCGAACGCCATCAGCGCCTCACCGGCCGCCTCCTCGCGGTGCTCCCCCCTGCCGCCGCGCAGGCGCAGCAGGCAGTACGCGCCGGTCGCGGCGCACAGCGCCACGAGCAGCCAGCCGGACAGGGTCTGTCCGTGCACGGCGTACCTCCCGATCGACGGTGTCCGTCCCGTCGATGCCCACGCGCGCGCCGCCCTACGCGAGCGCACGGGGGTGCACGGGGAGCGCGCCGGGGTCAGGGGCGGTAGCGCAGAGGATGGTCCGCCGGTACCTCGACGACCGCGACGCGCACCCCGTCGGGGTCCGCGATCCACATCTCGATCAGCCCCCACGGCTCCTTCACCGGCGGGCGCAGCACCCGCACGCCGCGCGCCGACAGCTCCTCGTACGCCGCCGCCGCGTCCGCGACCTGGAGCCACAGCTGGAGGCCGGGGGAGGGAGGGGTCTCGGAGCGGCCGGAGACCTCGAGGAAGCCGCCGCCGAGGAAGTACACCGTTCCGCGCTCGGGGCCCGTGCCGAACTCCCGGTACACGGCGAGGCCCAGGGCCTCGCCGTAGAACGCGCGGGAACGCTCGGGATCCGTGGGCCGCAGAAGCGTCCTGCTGCTCAGTACATGCACCATGCATCCGGACCCTAGCGCGGGTTAGGCTCGGGGCGCCCGACCCGACGTACAGATGTGGAGAGCGCCCCTCATGGAGACCACCCCGCGCCCGGCCCCCTCGGAGCTCACCTTCCGCGACGCGACGGAGGCGGACGCCGACGCGCTCGTCGCGCTCATCGAGTCGGCGTACCGGGGGGACGCGAGCCGTGCGGGCTGGACCACGGAGGCCGACATCCTCCAGGGGCAGCGGACCGATCCGGAGGGCGTCCTCGACGTGATCAAGTCGCCGGACAGCCGGCTGCTCACGGTCGAGCGGGACGGCGAGCTGGTCGCCTGCTGCCAGCTCGAACACCGGGGCGCGGCCGCGTACTTCGGCATGTTCGCGGTCCGCCCCGCCCTGCAGGGCGCGGGCCTCGGAAAGGTGATCATCGCCGAGGCGGAGCGGACGGTGCGCGAGGAATGGGGCGCGCGCGAGATGCACATGACGGTGATCTCGGTGCGGGACGACCTCATCGCCTGGTACGAGCGGCGGGGTTACCGCCGTACGGGCCGGATGACGCCCTTCCCGTACGGCGACGAGCGCTTCGGCGTGCCGCAGCGCGACGACCTCCGGTTCGAACTGCTGGTGAAGACGCTGGGCTGAGGCGGCGCGGGGGCGGGCGCCATGGCGGCGGGCCCCCGGGCCGGCCCGGGCCGCGCGGTTACGCCGTGAAGCGGCCCGTGCGGCGGATCTCCGGGTAGTCCGTGGTCGCGCCGTCCAGCTCCAGCGCCCGTACCAGCCGCAGGTGATCCTGCGTGTTCACCACCCAGCCGATGACCCGCAGCCCGCGGGCGTGCGCGCGCTCCACCGTCTCCAGGGTCAGCCGGCGGATGTTCAGCGCGAGCGTCGCGGCGCCCACCGCCTCCGCGCGGTCCACGACGTCGGTGCCGTAACGGCTGGCGATGAGGGCGGTCCGCACGCCGGGTACGAGCGAGGCGATCTCGGCGACCGCCTCGTCGTGGAACGACGACACCTCCACCCGGCCCGCCAGGTCCCGCCGGTGCATCACCTCGGCGAGCGCCTGCGCCGCCGCCACGTTCTTGATCTCCGCCTGGAGCGGCGACCGCACCGCGTCCAGGACCTCTTCGAAGAGCGGGACGCGCTCACCCTGCCCGGCGTCGAGTCCGCGCAGTTCCGCGAGGGTCAGGTCGGCGATCGCGCCCCGGCCGTCGGTCGTACGGTCCACCTCGGCGTCGTGCATCACCACGAGGGCGCCGTCCTTGCTCAGGTGCAGGTCCAGCTCGATGGCGTCCATACCGGCCTGCTCGGCACGGACGAAGGAGCGGAGGGTGTTCTCGGGCTCGACGCCCATGACCCCGCGGTGACCAATGGTGAGGAAACTCAAGGCAGTCTCGCTTCCGTCGACAGCGGCTCCCCGGCAGCCTAACGGCCCGCTTCCTGGAGGGAACCCGTCTCGCGCGGAGAAGCGGAGTGCTCCGCTCGGGTGCTCGCGATCCCGAGGATCAGACCGGTGATCAGGGCGGCGACGAGGACTGCGCGGGTGCTCACGGCTCCGTCCTACCGCCGCGGGGCGGTGATCGGCGAACCGGGTCACTCGTGCGTGGGCGCTCCGCGCGGGCGTTGACGGCCGACGCGAGCCTTGCGTCCGGAGCATATGACGACTAGTCATATACCGAATAGGTATAGCGCAGCCCCATGGGCGCACCACCCGGACGCACCCCCAGGAGGCACCGTGCAGTTCTCCGTCATCTTCGAGGCCCAACTGGCCGACCCGACCGTCGAACGTGAGCACCAGGTCATCCGTGACAGTGTCGAACAGGCCGTCCTCGCCGAGCGGATGGGCTTCGACCGCGTCTGGGCCGTCGAGCACCACTCCCTGAAGTGGTACGCGCACATGTCCGCCCCGGAAGTCTTCCTGACCTGGGTGGCGGCCAAGACCACGACCATCCGCATCGGACACGGCGTCGTCTGCATGCCGTTCAACTTCAACCACCCCGCGCGCGTCGCCGAGCGCGCCGCGATGCTCGACCTGCTCTCCGGCGGGCGGCTGGACCTGGGAGCCGGGCGCGGCGGCACCGAGCAGGAGACCTCCCTGTGCGGCGTCGACCGCGGCCGTACGGCGCGCGAGGTGGAGGAGGCGCTGCGGATCATCGGCCGGGCGTGGCAGGAGGAGGAACTGGAGTACCACGGCGAACTCATCGACATCGCCCCGCACCCCATCCTGCCGCGCCCCCGCCAGACCCCGCACCCTCCGCTCTTCCTCGCGTGCAGCCGCGCCGAGACCCTGACGCGGGCGGCCGAACTGGGGGTCGGTGCGCTGGTGATGGGCTTCGCCGGGCCCGAGTCGATCGCGCTGATGCGCGCGGCGTACGACACCGCCCGGGCCGCCCGTACACCGGACTGCTTCGTGTCGACCGCCGTGAACGACCACTTCTCCGTCCTCTGCCCGACGATCGTGCTCGACGACCGCGAGGAGGCCCGCCGCGTCGGGACCCGCGGGCAGCGCTTCTTCGCCCAGTCCATCGGGCACTGGTACGGCGGCGCCGGCATCCCCGACGAGGCGGTCGTCGCCGGTGCCGACGAGGCGGCCGAGATGCGCCGGGCCGCCGAACAGGCCGTCGCGCTCCTCCACGAGCAGCGCATCCCGGTACGCCCCTCCGCCACGGCCACGTTCAACGCCGACCACGCCTACGGCACGGCCGACGACGCCATCGCCCACGTCGAGCGCCTCCGCGACGCCGGGGCCGACGAGATCATGTGCCTGATCCAGATGGGCACCGTCCCGCAGGAGGCGTGCCTGGAGACGCTCCGGCAGTGGGGCGAGAAGGTCATCCCGCACTTCAGGGCGTCCGAGGGGGCGTCGCGATGACGACGGGGCCCGACCGGCTCACACCCGAGGCCAGGGTGCTGGCCGACCTCCTCGCCGCCGCCTTCCCCGACCTCGGCGGCGCGGTGACCGACGCCGGCGAGGCCCGGCGCCTCGTCGACGCGCTGCCGAGGCCGCCGGTGGAGCCGTTGGCGGTGGGCGAGGTGACGGACACCACCGTCCCCGGTGTGTGCGGCACCGGCGGCACACCGGTGCGGATCTACCGCCCGGGTTCGGGCGCCGGGAGCGGCCCGCGCCCGACCGTCGTCCACTTCCACGGGGGCGGCTGGGTCCTCGGCGGCCTGGACGGCCACGACGCCTCGGTACGCGCGCTGTGCCGCGCCTCGGGGGCCGTGCTGGTCTCCGTCGGCTACCGGCTCGCCCCGGAGGCCCGCTTCCCCGCCGCCGTCGACGACGCGTACGCCGCCCTGCTGTGGGCCGCGCGGCACGTGGGGGAGCTGGGCGGGGACCCCGGGGCCCTGGTCGTGGCGGGCGACAGCGCGGGCGGCACCCTCGCGGCCGTCGCGGCGCTGGTGGCGAAGGAGCGCGGGGGCCCGCCCCTGGCCCTCCAGGCGCTCGTCTGCCCGGTGACCGACGCGCGCCGGGACACCGCCTCCTACCGTGCGAACGCCACCGGGTACTTCATGGAGGCGGCGGCGCTGCGCTGGTTCTGGGAGCAGTACCTGGGCCCGGACGGTGACGGAGCCCACCCCCATGCCTCCCCGCTGCGGGCCGACGACCTCTCCGGGCTGCCGCCCGCGCACATCGTCACGGCGGGCTGTGACCCGCTGTGCGACGAGGGCCGGGCGTACGCGGGGCGGCTGCGGGCCGCCGGGGTGGCGGTCACCGAGGACCACCGGCCCGGCATGTTCCACGGCTTCTCCGCCTTCCCCGGCGTGCTCGACGATGCCCGGGACGCGCTGGACGGTGTGGCAGAAGCAATCGCCGGTACGGCGCGAGACAGGAAGAACGGCGGCGATCAAGGGGGCTCGGCAGGATAATTTACTGAGGGTGGGCTTGAATGGGAGACCAGAAGACCTATACGGTGCCTTGACGCGAGGTTCTCCCGTGGAGGAAGTGACATGACGGAAATTCTTGTGCAGGACACAGTCGCCGACGGCATATCCGATGCCCGGCGCGTGGTCGAGCACGCTGCCTGGCTCGAGCTCAAGAATGCCGTGGAGGCGATCCGGCCCTGGCAGTCGGCGGACGGCTCCATCGACTTCGACGCCGAGGGCGCACCGACGCGCGCCACGGTGGAGGCGACCGTCGACCGCGTGGTCGACGCCGTCGAGGAGCTCGCGCCGCTGCTGCCGCACAACGCGGCGTACCACCGCGCGCTCGTAGCCGACCTGCGCAAGTGGGTCGCCGACGGCTTCGCCGTACCCGACTTCCTCGACTCGCTGCTCGCCTTCCAGCCTGCCCAGCAGCGCGCGGACGGCCTGCAGCACCTGGTTGTCTTCCCCATGTACACGCAGAACGGCAACCCGGACCGCAACTTCGAGGCGGTCGTGCTGCGCATGGTGTGGCCCGAGTGGCTCTCGGAGCTGGAGCGCACGCGTTACGACAACCCGCTCTTCCTCGGCATCACCCTCGAGGACTTCACGCCCGGGTACGACACCCACTCCGCCGTGCTCTTCCCCGAGACGATCGCGGTGCGCGAGGCCCCCGAGCGCTTCACCTGGGGCGGCATCTTCTGCGACCGCGAGGCCGCCCGCTTCCGCCGCGTCACCGAGGCCTCCGTCGACATCCTCGGCCTCGAACTGCCGGACGACATCCGCGCGATGGTCTCCGACCAGCAGCGCTGCCAGGACGCGTTCGTCCTGTGGGACATGGTCCACGACCGCACCCACAGCCACGGCGACCTGCCCTTCGACCCCTTCATGATCAAGCAGCGCCAGCCGTTCTGGATGTACGGCCTGGAGGAGCTGCGCTGCGACCTCACCGCCTTCAAGGAGGCCGTGAAGCTGGAGGCCGAGGGCAACGCGCACGGCCGTGACGTCCAGTACGCCGTGCTGTTCGACCGGATGTTCCGCTTCCCGGTCAGCGGCGACCGCAACCGCAACTACGACGGTCTCGGCGGCCAGCTGCTCTTCGCGTACCTGCACAAGCACGACGTGGTGCGCTGGACCGACAACACGCTGAAGATCGACTGGGAGCGGGCCCCGCAGGTCACCAACCAGCTCTGCGGCGAGATCGAGGACCTCTACCGGGCCGGCATCGACCGCCCGAAGCTGGTCCACTGGTTCGCCGCGTACGACCTGGTGTCGACGTACCTCGCCCCGCACCCCGGATCCCGCTGGGCCAAGGGCCCCGACGCGCTGGACCTGTCGCTGCCGCCGCGCAAGCTCGTGGACGATGTGCTTCCGGATGAGTTTCCGCTGAGCATGTTCTATGAGGCCCTTTCCAAGAAGCTCAAGAACGTGATCGCCTCCACCAAGGGGATCACCGCGACGAGTGCCGAGCGGGTGGCCGCGTGAGCCATCGCGACCAGGAGGCGACGACCATGACCAGCAGCATCGGCAACAGCAACGGGGGATCGCTGGAAGGCGCTGTGGTCGCGGTGGCCGGAGCGGGCGGCCCGGCCGGCCGGGCCACGCTGCTCAGGCTGGCCGAGGCGGGCGCGATCGTGGTCGGCTCCGACGCCAACCCGGCGCGCCTCGCCGAGGCGGTCGATGCCGCTCGGTACGCCCACGGGGGCGCCACCGTCACCGGTGACACCGTGGACCTCCTCGACCTCGACGCGACCCGTGAGTGGGCCGACAAGACCGAGAAGGAATTCGGCCGCATCGACGGCATGGTCCACCTCGTCGGCGGCTGGCGCGGCAGCGCGACCTTCGCCGAGACGGACCTCGCGGACTGGGACCTGCTGGAGAAGCTGCTGATCCGCACCGTGCAGCACACCTCCCTCGCGTTCCAGGCGCCGCTGCAGCGCAGCGACCGGGGCCGCTACCTCCTGATCAGCGCGGCGGGCGCCTCCAAGCCCACCGCCGGCAACGCCGCGTACTCCGCCTCCAAGGCCGCCGCCGAGGCGTGGACCCTGGCGCTCGCCGACGCGTTCCGCAAGGCGGGGGGCGAGGACGGCCCCCGTACGGCGGCTGCGATCCTGGTGGTCAAGGCACTGGTGCACGACGCGATGCGCGCCGAGCGCCCGAACGCGAAGTTCGCGGGCTTCACGGACGTCAAGGAACTGGCCGAGGCCATTGCCGGGGTCTGGGACCAGCCCGCCAGTGAAGTGAATGGACAGCGTCTGTGGCTGACTCCCAAGCCGTGAACCCCGATCCGACCCACGCGGCGAAGACCGACGCACGCCGGCACCACGACCCGCGCGTGCGCGGCTTCGCGAGCGACAACTACGCGGGCGTGCACCCCGAGGTGCTCGCCGCGGTCGCCCTCGCCAACGGCGGTCACCAGGTCGCGTACGGCGAGGACGACTACACGGAGAACCTCCAGCGGATCATCCGCAGCCACTTCGGCGGACTCGCCGAGGCGTTCCCCGTCTTCAACGGCACCGGCGCCAACGTGACCGCCCTCCAGGCGGTCACCGACCGCTGGGGGGCGGTCATCGCCGCCGAGACCGCGCACATCAACGTCGACGAGGGCGGCGCCCCCGAGCGGATGGGCGGGCTCAAGCTGCTGACCGTGCCGACGCCGGACGGCAAGCTCACCCCCGAGCTCATCGACCGGCAGGCGTACGGCTGGGAGGACGAGCACCGCGCCATGCCGCAGGTCGTGTCGATCACCCAGAACACCGAGCTGGGCACGGTCTACACGCCCGCGGAGATCCGCGCGATCTGCGAGCACGCGCACGCCCACGGGATGAAGGTGCACCTCGACGGCGCCCGGATATCCAACGCGGCGGCCTCGCTCGACGTACCGATGCGGACCTTCACCAACGCCGTCGGAGTGGACATCATGTCCTTCGGCGGGACGAAGAACGGCATGATGTTCGGCGAGGCGATCGTCGTCCTCAACCCGGACGCCGTGCGCGCCATGAAGCACCTGCGCAAGCTGTCGATGCAGCTCGCGTCCAAGATGCGCTTCGTGTCGGTGCAGCTGGAGGCGATGCTCGCGCGCGACCTGTGGCTGCGCAACGCACGCCACGCCAACGCCATGGCCCAGCGGCTCGCCGACGGCGTCCGCCAGGTGGACGGCGTGGAGATCCTCTACCCGGTGCAGGCCAACGCCGTGTTCGCGCGGCTGCCCCACGACGTCAGCGAGCGGCTCCAGAAGCTCTACCGCTTCTACTTCTGGAACGAGGCCGTCGGGGACGTCCGCTGGATGTGTTCCTACGACACCACCGAGGACGACGTGGACGGCTTCGTCCAGGCGCTCAAGGAAGAGATGGCCCGCTAGGGCAAGCGCATAGGTATGCGGCCGACTGGAAAGTCATTGACTTCCGGTCGGCCGCTTCCCTACGCTCTGGCGCCATGGAGCTGATCCAGCAACACCCGGACCTGTCGGCGTACTTGGCAGCCGACGATGTCATCGACCACGAACACCTGCTGGTGCGCGCGACAGCGGCGCTGCTGCGCACCGACGCACCCGGTGCATACGCATACGCCGAAGCGGCGTACACCTTCGTCCGCGACGGCATCCCGCACTCCCACGACGCGGGCGACGAACGCGTCACCTGGCGCGCCTCGGACGTGATCGGGCGGCGTACCGGCATCTGCTACGCCAAGGCCCACGCCCTCGCCGCCCTGCTGCGGGCCGAGGGCATCCCGACCGCCCTGTGCTACCAGCGGCTCGCGGACGACGACGGGGCGAACCCCGTGCTCCACGGCCTGGTCGCGGTCAGACTTCCCGGGCGCGGCGACTGGCTGCGCCAGGACCCGCGGGGCAACAAACCCGGCGTGGACGCGCGGTTCTCCGTGGACGGCGAACGGCTGGCGTTCACCGTCCGCACGGAGTGCGGCGAAGTGGACTACCCGCAGCTGTACGCCGCACCCCACCCGGCGGTCCTGGGCGCCCTGCGGGGCGCCCAGGACCGGTCGTCGCTGTGGCGGGCGCTTCCCGCCGCGCTCTGATCCGCGCCGGCCGGGGGCCTCGCGGCCCCCGCACCGCCGGTCAGCCGGCTTCGCGCACCTGCGCGGCCGTGGGCGCCGAACCGCCGAGGTGCGCCGGGATCCACCACGTGTCGTCGGCGTTCTTCGGGCGTACGGGGTACGCGCGCTGGGCGGCTTCGAGCAGTTCCTGCACCCGGCCGCGCAGCCGGCGCGTGATGGCGCCCGCGAACTCGTCCGTGGGCGCCTCCATCGGCTCGCCGACCCGTATCGTCACCGGGAAGTGGTTGCGGCCGAAGTTGCGCGGCCGGCCCTTGGTCCAGATTCGCTGGGTGCCCCACAGCGCCATCGGGATCAGCGGGACGCCGGCCTCCTGGGCCATGCGGGCCGCGCCCGACTTGAAGCTCTTGAGCGTGAACGACTCGGAGATCGTCGCCTCCGGGAAGACGCCGATGATCTCGCCGGAGCGCAGCGAGTCGAGGGCGTGCGCGTACGCCGCCTCACCGCGCTTGCGGTCCACGGGGATGTGCTTCATTCCGCGCATCAGCGGGCCGGAGATCTTGTGGCGGAAGACCGAGTCCTTCGCCATGAACCGCACGAGGCGCTTCTGCGGCAGCGCGCCGAGTCCCGAGAAGATGAAGTCCAGGTAGCTGATGTGGTTGCTCACCAGCACGGCGCCACCGGTGCGGGGGATGTTCTCAGAACCCTGCGTGTCGATCTTCAGGTCCAGCGCCTTGAACAGGGTGAGGGCGGCACCGATGACCGGTCGATAGACGAGTTCTGCCATGTCAGAGGGGACCCTTCTGTACCCGGGGAGGGCTCTCCCGGCGAGGTTACGCGGCCGTAGGTTTAGCCGCGTTGGGCAGATCGTGCCCCATGAGCGGCCGAGTAGCCAGTCCTGATGGCTTTCACGCGCGAGATTCTCGTCACGTACGGAAACATCAGGAATCGTCTCTCCGTGGTGAGCGCTGCAGCACAGGCGTGGGAAAAAGGACGGGAACGACCGGCGGACACACAGGAGGCGCGACGTGCCAGGCCAGGACGGCGATACGCGGCTGAGCGCGGCCGAACTCGGCGCACCGACGGGGGAGCGGGCGACCCTCGTACAGTTCTCCAGCGCCTTCTGCCAGCCCTGCCGCGCGACCCGCAGGACGCTGGCCGAGGTGGCGGACATGGTCGAGGGCGTCGCCCATGTGGAGATCGACGCGGAGGCGCGACTCGACCTCGTACGCGAACTCGGCATCCTCGCCACGCCCACCGTGCTCGTGCTCGACGCCGGCGGGCGGATCGTGCGCCGCGCCGCGGGGCAGCCGCGCCGGGCCGATGTCATCGCCGCCCTCGGACACGCCGTAGGAGGACCGTGACGCGCGTCCCATCCGGCGGTCCCGGCTTG
Organism: Streptomyces albidochromogenes; assembly: GCF_005981925.1. Classification (GTDB taxonomy): domain Bacteria; phylum Actinomycetota; class Actinomycetes; order Streptomycetales; family Streptomycetaceae; genus Streptomyces; species Streptomyces albidochromogenes. Next base: position 8,910 of record NZ_VBVX01000061.1, on the reverse strand, counting down.
ACCGCGCAGGTCACAGGTCGTCAGTCTGACCGCGTGCCGTCAGAAATCCTCCTTCACAAGCGGGTCCACGTGGACCTGGCCCGCAACGCGAGCGCGCGCTGTCCCGGTGTCTGAGCACGCACCGGCCCGCACGCATCCGCCGCAGAAGGACAGCAAGGACACCCCCATGACGGCTTCGACCGACCTCGCCGTACCGCGCCAGACCCGGCCCGGGGCTTCGGGCCCGAGCACGCACCAGGCCCTCGAAGGCTCTCCCGAGCTGCTGCGGGCGGTCTTCCGGCAGCACGCCGCGGGCGTCGCCGTGATCACCGCGCAGGGTGCGCGGCCCGTCGGGTTCACCGCCACCTCGCTCAACTCCGTCGCCGCCGACCCGCCGATGATCTCCTTCGGCGTCGGCACCGGCTCCTCCAGCTGGCCGGTGCTGGCCGAGGCCGGCCATGTCGGCGTCCACCTCCTGGCCGAGGACCAGCGCGAGCTGGCGGCCACGTTCGCCCGCAGCGGCGCCGACCGATTCGCACCGCCCACCCGGTGGCGTACCGGACCCGAGGGAGTGCCTCTCCTGGACGGAGTGTTGGCGTGGCTGGTGTGCCGTGTGGTGGCGCGCGTTCCGGCGGGGGATCATCGGATCGTGCTCGGTCAGGTCGTCGCCGGAGACCCCTCGGGAGCCGGCCGGCCGCTGCTGTACCACCAGGGACGCTTCAACGCGCTGAGGGACTGAGAGTTCCCCGTGTCCGCCGATTACTCAGCGTTGGCAAGGTCACAGTTCAAAGCGCTTGCTTACGGGGAACGCTCTGGATGTACTGACGAGTAATATTCCAGTCGGAGCGGGGTTGGCCCCGACCGGGAACCGCCCCATCAGGCGCCTATGCTGCCTGCAACGAGGCAGTCAAGAAATAGACGATGCAGTAGGAGAGCCGGCGTGAGCTTGAGGATCGTTGTCTGTGTGAAGTACGTGCCCGACGCCACCGGCGACCGGCACTTCGCCGATGACCTGACCGTCGACCGCGACGACGTCGACGGCCTGCTGTCGGAGCTCGACGAGTACGCCGTCGAGCAGGCGCTGCAGATCGCCGACGAGGCCGACGACGCGGAGATCACCGTGCTGACCGTCGGCCCCGAGGACGCCAAGGACGCCCTGCGCAAGGCGCTGTCCATGGGCGCCGACAAGGCCGTCCACGTCGAGGACGACGACCTGCACGGCACCGACGTCATGGGCACCTCGCTGGTGCTCGCCAAGGCCATCGAGAAGACCGGTTACGACCTGGTCATCTGCGGCATGGCGTCGACCGACGGCACCATGGGCGTCCTCCCGGCGATCCTGGCCGAGCGCCTGGGCGTCCCGCAGGTCACGCTGCTCTCCGAGGTCTCCGTCGAGGACGGCTCCGTGAAGGGCCGCCGTGACGGCGACGCCGCGAGCGAGCAGCTGGAAGCCTCGCTGCCGGCCGTCGTCTCCGTGACGGACCAGTCGGGCGAGGCCCGCTACCCGTCCTTCAAGGGCATCATGGCCGCCAAGAAGAAGCCGGTGGAGTCCCTGGACCTGGAGGACCTGGAGATCGACGCCGACGAGGTCGGCCTCGAGGGCTCCTGGACCAAGGTCGAGTCGGCCACCGAGCGCCCGGCGCGCACCGCGGGCACGATCGTCAAGGACGAGGGCGAGGGCGGCAAGCAGCTGGCCGAGTTCCTCGCGGGCCAGAAGTTCATCTAGGCCCCGCGCGGCCCCTCACACGCCCCCCGAATTCTTCGCACTCGCAGGAGATTGAAGTCCCATGGCTGAAGTTCTCGTCTACGTCGACCACGTGGACGGCGCCGTCCGCAAGCCCACCCTTGAGCTGCTGACCCTCGCCCGCCGCATCGGCGAGCCCGTCGCGGTCGCGCTCGGCAAGGGCGCCGAGGACACCGCCGCCGCGCTCGCCGAGCACGGCGCCGTCAAGGTCCTCACCGCCGACGCCCCCGAGTTCGCCGACTACCTCGTCGTGCCGAAGGTGGACGCGCTCCAGGCCGCGTACGACGCGGTGTCGCCGGTCGCCGTGCTCGTGCCGTCCTCCGTCGAGGCCAAGGAGATCGCGGCCCGCCTCGCGGTCCGCATCGGCTCCGGCATCATCACGGACGCCGTCGACCTCGAGGCCGGCGACGAGGGCCCGGTGGCCACGCAGGCCGTGTTCGCCGCCTCGTACACCACCAAGTCCCGTGTCTCCAAGGGCACGCCGGTCATCACCGTCAAGCCGAACTCGGCGCCGGTCGAGGCCGCCCCGGCCGCGGGCGCCGTCGAGGCGCTCACCGTCTCCTTCGGTGAGACCGCGACCGGCACCAAGGTCGTCGCGCGCACCCCGCGCGAGTCCACCGGCCGCCCCGAGCTGACCGAGGCCGCGATCGTGGTCTCCGGCGGCCGCGGCGTCAACGGCGCCGACAACTTCCACGTCATCGAGTCCCTCGCCGACTCGCTCGGTGCCGCCGTCGGCGCCTCGCGCGCCGCCGTGGACGCCGGCTGGTACCCGCACTCCAACCAGGTCGGCCAGACCGGCAAGTCGGTCTCCCCGCAGCTCTACATCGCGTCCGGCATCTCCGGCGCGATCCAGCACCGGGCCGGCATGCAGACGTCGAAGACCATCGTCGCCATCAACAAGGACGCCGAGGCCCCGATCTTCGACCTCGTCGACTACGGCGTGGTCGGCGACCTGTTCGAGGTCGTCCCGCAGCTGACCGCAGAGGTCCAGGCCCGCAAGGGCTGACCTGCGCAGCAGCAGTGAGCGGCAAGGCGCCCGGGGCCGTGCGGTGATCCTCACCGCGCGGCCCCGGCTGCTTTCCGGTCACCATTGACGCAGGTCACGACCGGCCGATAACTTCACCATGCGGATTGTTGATTCCGCGCAGCGGAAACTGGAGGGTTGGTCATGGGTCAGCAGGAGAAGGTGGCGACAAGCCTCACGGGCGCGGTCAGCGAGGGCGTCAGCGCCTCCCTCGTACCGGTCGACGAGGAGCTCGCCCGCCGCTACCCGGGAGACCCCGGCACCCGCCAGCCCGTGCACACCGTCTACGTACCCGGTGACGTCTTCGCCGCCGACACCGTCCGTTCCTGGGGCGACCGGGCGCTCGCCGCGCTCGACGAGCACGCCCCCGACGCCGCCTCCTTCGCCGCCGTGCTCGGCCTCTCCGAGGAACTCGCCGCGCCGGTGTACGACCGCGTCCGGGCCAAGCTGGAGCGCGAGCCCATCGAGGACCTGCGCGTCGACTTCGAGGACGGCTACGGCGGCCGCACCGACGCCGACGAGGACGAGCACGCCGCCCGCGCCGCCCGCCTGATCAGCGAGGCGTACGCCGACGGCACGGCAGCCCCGTACATGGGCATCCGCATGAAGTGCATGGAGGCGGCCGTACGCGACCGGGGCATCCGCACCCTCGACATCTTCCTCACCGGCCTGATGGAGGCCGGCGGACTGCCCGACGGCCTCGTCCTGACGCTCCCCAAGGTCACCTACCCGCAGCAGGTGTCCGCGATGGTGCGCCTGGTCGAGGAGTTCGAGAAGGCGCGCGGCCTCGACGCCGGCCGCATCGGCTTCGAGATCCAGATCGAGACCAGCCAGTCCATCCTCGCCGCCGACGGCACCGCCGCCGTGGCCCGGATGATCGACGCCGCCGAGGGCCGCGCCACCGGCCTGCACTACGGCACCTTCGACTACAGCGCCTGCCTCGGCGTCAGCGCCGCCTACCAGGCCAGCGACCACCCCGCCGCCGACCACGCAAAGGCGATCATGCAGGTCGCCGCCGCCGGCACCGGCGTGCGCGTCTCGGACGGCTCCACCAACGTCCTGCCCGTCGGCACCACCGCGCACGTGCACGAGGCCTGGCGGCTGCACTACGGCCTCACCCGCCGCGCCCTGGCCCGCGCCTACTACCAGGGCTGGGACATGCACCCCGCCCACATCCCGACCCGCTACGCGGCCGTCTTCGCCTTCTACCGCGAGGGCTACGAGCAGGCCGCCGCCCGCCTCGCCGCGTACGTCAACCAGGCCGGCGGCGACGTGATGGACGAGCCCGCCACCGCCAAGGCGCTGAGCGGCTACCTGCTGCGCGGCATCGACTGCGGAGCCCTCGACACCGCCGAGGTCGCCCGGCTCACCGGCCTCACCCGCGCCGACCTCGACGGCTTCGCCTCGCCGCGCCGCGGAGACCTCACGGCAACGGCCAAGTAACAGCCCCGGACGGCGTCCGGCGCCGTCACCGCTGCCCCGTACGCTGTACCCGATCTCAGTCGGAACAGCGGAACAGAGGAACGGGGCAGCGGTGGCTACGGGGGAGAACGAGCGGTTGGCCGGCCGCTACAGAGTGGTCGCGCAGCTCGGACGCGGCGGCATGGGCGTCGTCTGGCGCGCCGTCGACGAGGTGCTCGGACGCGAGGTCGCGGTCAAGGAACTGCGTACGTACAACGACTCGTCGGCGCCCGAACTGGCCGACCTGCGGATCCGGATGCAGCGCGAGGCGCGCGCCGCCGCGCGCGTGCGCCACCCCGGAGTCATCGCCGTCCACGACGTCGCCGAGCACGACGGCCGGCCCGTCATCGTCATGGAGCTCGTCGACGGGCCCTCCCTGGACGACGTACTCGCCGAACGCGGGCTCCTGGACCCGCGCGAAGCCGCCTCCATCGGCGCCAAGGTGCTGGAGGCGCTGGGCGCCGCCCACCAGGCCGGCGTACTGCACCGCGACGTCAAGCCGGGCAACGTGCTGATCGAGCGCGCCAACGGCCGGGTGGTGCTCACCGACTTCGGGATCGCCGCCATGGACGACCCGGGCGACGGTTCCACCACGCACCTCACCCGCAGCGGCGAACTGGTCGGCTCCCTCGACTACCTGGCGCCCGAGCGCGCCCAGGGGCACGAGCCGGGCCCCGCGTCCGACGTCTGGGCGCTCGGCGCGACCCTGTACGCGGCCGTGGAGGGCGGCTCCCCGTTCCGCCGTACGTCGACCTGGTCGACGCTCACCGCGATCGTCGCCGAGCCGCTGCCCGAGCCGCGCCGCTCCGGGCCGCTCGGGCCCGTACTCCGGCAGCTGATGGCCAAGGACCCCGCGCAGCGCCCCGACGCCCGGCAGGCCGCCCGGCTGCTCGCCGCCGTGGCCGCCGGTGAGGACACGACGGCCCTGGCGGGCGGTGTCCGGGGCGGCGGCGCGCCCCGCGAGGAGACGGTGCGCGATGTGCTGCCGCACCGGCCGCAGGGGTTCGGCCCCGCGGCGGGCCCGACGGCCGCGCAGGCGCCGGCCCCGCTCCCGCTCCCGGACCAGTCCGTCCCGCAGGCGGCGCCGGCGGACCCGAGCCGGCGCGGCTCCGGGCGGGGCCGGGCGGCCCTGGTGGCCGCCGGTGTCGCGGTGGTCCTGCTGGCGGGCGGCGGCGTGACGTACGTCCTCACCGGTGGTACGGAGCAGGCGTCCGGCGACCGGGCGCGGGCGGCGGGGGAGGGCGAGTCGCCCCGGAGCCTCGACCGCATCCCGGCGGCGGACGGGCCCTCCGGGGCCGGGAAGCCCGCCGGTACCGGGCCCACCGGCCAGGGCGCCGGCACGTCCGGCCGGCCGGACGCCAAGCCCCCGGCGGGCGGCGACGACGGCAAGGACGCCGACGCCGACGGATCCAAGGACGACAAGGACCCCGCCGGGGACTCCGAGGACGGCGCTTCGGGTACGTCCGGCTCCTCCGGCGGCACGGACACCGGGGACGGGGCCGGTGACGCGGGCGGCTCGTCCTCGGGCGGGTCCGGCGACGGTGGCCCGGCGGCCGCGGCGGGCGGCAGCGCTCCCGGCGACGCCGACCCGGAGCCCGTCTGCCACGGCATCGGCGGCGGCAAGTACAACTGCACGGTCTGGAAGTCCGCGAAGTCGTACACGGCGGCCGGAGCCGAGGTGGGGGTGCTCAACGCGGGCACCAACTACTTCTACTGCCAGCAGAACCTGGGCCGCCGGGAGACCGACGGCCAGTGGACGAACGTGTGGTGGGCCAAGACCGACGACGACCGGGGCAACGCCGGGGTGTTCGTCAGCGACGTCTACATCCGGGGCGGCGCCAACGACGAGCCCGTCCCCGGCCTGCCGGTGTGCTGAGGCCGCCGACCGCCGACCGCCCCCGGCCTCGCGGCCGGGGTGTGCGGCGTACGTCTCAGGGGGTCCACGGCGGTATCTCGCCCGACCCGCGCGCGATCAGGCGCGTCGGCAGTTCGGTGCGCGCGGGCGCGTCGTTCGCGCCGTCGAGGCGGCGGAAGAGGCGGTCCGCCGCGGCGCGGCCCAGCCGGGCCGCGTCCTGCGCGACGACGGTGAGACCGGGCCGGAGCAGGTCGGCGAGCTCGAGGTCGTCGAACCCGACCAGCGCGACGGGACGCTCGCGGCCCGCGAGGACCCGCACCACCGTCACCGTCACCCGGTTGTTGCCCGCGAAGACGGCGGTGACGGGCCGCGGGCCGTCCAGCATCGCGGTCACGGCGTCCCGCACCCGCTCGGGCGCCGTGCTGCCGAGCGACACCCACGCGTCGTCGGTGGCCAGCCCGGCGTCCTCCATCGCGGCGTAGTAGCCGCGCAGGCGCTCGGCGGCGGTGTGGATGCGCGGCTGGTCGCCGATGAACCCGATACGGCGATGGCCGTGCGCGATCAGATGCGCCACGCCCTCGCGCGCGCCGCCGAAGCTGTCGGAGAGCACCACGTCCGCGTCGATCCGGCCGGCCGGACGGTCCACGAAGACGGTGGCCACTCCCGCCGCGATCTCCGGCTCCAGGTAGCGGTGGTCGTCCCCGGCGGGGATCACGATCAGCCCGTCGACGCGCCGCGCGCAGAGCGCCAGCACCAACTCCTGCTCGCGCGCCGGGTCCTCGGCGCTCGACCCGTTGATGAGCAGCGCGCCGTGTGCGCGGGCGACCTCCTCGACGGCGCGGTTCAGCGGCCCGTAGAAGGGGTCCGCGAGGTCTTCGAGGACCAGGCCGATGCTCGCGGTGCGGCCCTTGCGCAGGACGCGCGCGCTGTCGTTGCGGCGAAAGCCCAGCGCCTCGATGGCCTCCTGGACGCGCTGTTCCGTGTCGGGCGTGACGCCCGGTTCTCCGTTCACCACGCGCGAGACCGTCTTGAGGCCGACGCCGGCACGGGCGGCGACGTCCTTCATGGTCGGCCGGTTGCCGTAGCGGAGCTCGGGGCGGCTTTCGGTCTCGGCCACAGTGTGATGTCCTCTTCGTGATCGGGTGCGGTCGGTGCGTGAACGGCGTGCCGTCGAGCATAGGGCCTGGACAACGTTGTCAACTGAATGGAGACTGGCTCTGACCTGCCACACGCCTGCCCTGCCTGGAGATCCGACACCGATGCACACCGACCTCGTCGCCGCTCTCGACATCGGCGGCACCAAGATCGCCGGCGCGCTGGTGGACGGCGGCGGCCGGATTCTCCTGCGCGCGCAGCGGCCGACGCCCGCGCACGAGGACGGCGAGAGCGTGATGCGGACCGTCGAGGACGTACTGGGCCGGCTGACTGCCTCCCCGCTGTGGGAGCGCGCCACGGCCGTCGGGATCGGCAGCGCGGGACCCGTGGACGCCTCGGCCGGCACCGTCAGCCCGGTCAACGTCCCCGGCTGGCGCGACTTCCCGCTGGTGGAGCGCGTGCACCGGGCCGTGGGCGGCCGGCCTGTGACGCTCGTCGGCGACGGTGTGGCGATGACGGCCGCCGAGCACTGGCAGGGCGCGGCACGCGGCCATGACAACGCGCTGTGCCTGGTCGTCTCCACCGGCGTCGGCGGCGGCCTGGTTCTGGACGGCCGCCCGCACCCGGGGCCGACGGGCAACGCGGGCCACATCGGCCACATCAGTGTCGACCTCGACGGCGATCCGTGCCCGTGCGGCTCGCGCGGCTGCGTCGAACGGATCGCCAGCGGCCCCAACATCGCCCGCCGTGCGCTCGAACAGGGCTGGCGGCCGGGGCCCGACGGCGACGCCACCGCCGCCGCCGTCGCGGCGGCCGCCCGCGCCGGGGACCCCGTCGCAGCGGCGTCGTTCCGGCGCGCCGCCCAGGCGCTGGCCGCCGGCATCGCCGCCACCGCGACGCTCGTGGAGATCGACATCGCCGTCGTCGGCGGGGGAGTGGCGGGCGCGGGCGACGTGCTCTTCACGCCCCTGCGCCGCGCTCTGCGCGAGTACGCAACGCTCTCGTTCGTCCATCGCCTCCAGGTCGTTCCGGCCCTGACGGGGACCGACGCGGGCCTGGTGGGCGCGGCGGCCGCCACCGCGCTCGGCGGCAGGCCGGGCGAGGCGGCGGCGTACGTCGTCTGACCGCGCGTCGGAGAACCGGCTCCGGGAAGCGGGATCTTGCCCGGGACGCCTGCGCCGTGCGAGCGTGGGCCCCGTGAACGGTGATCAGGAGCGGGACGCGGCCCTGGCGCGGGCGGTGCGGCTGCGCGAGGACGGCAGGGCCGAGGAGGCCCGGGTCCAGCTGCTCGCGCTGGCCGAGCGGTACCCCCGGGACGCCCGGATCGCCTACCAGACCGCGTGGGCACACGACGTGCTCGGCCTGGAGCACGAGGCGGTGCCCTTCTACGAGCGGTCGTTGAGCGTCCCGGGTCTGCCCGCCGAGGACCGCCACGGTGTCTTCCTCGGTCTGGGCAGCACCTACCGTGTCCTGGGCCGGTACGCGGCCGCCCTGCGCACCCTGCGCCTCGGCTTGGCGGAGTTCCCGGGAGACCCGGCCCTGAAGTCCTTCCTGGCCATGGCCCTGTACAACACGGGCGAGGGCCGCGAAGCCGTACGGACGCTGCTCAGGGCCCTGGCGGCCACGAGCGCGGACCCGCGGGTGGGGACCTACCGCCGGGCGATCGAGCAGTACGCCGACGATCTTGACGCCACGCACCCGCCGCAGGAGGCACCACAGCCGGGGCCGTAGCCGCACCGCCCGCGCCAGGGC
>NZ_VBVX01000611.1 GCF_005981925.1 Streptomyces albidochromogenes | reverse complement strand
GGGTGCTGCTGAGGATTTCGTACACCGATCCGGAATCGGGTCTTCCGTCCCGCGTCACTTCCGGTTTGAATGCGTGGGCTCGTAACCCGAGAAGCTAAGGATTGTGCATGAACGCGCAGCCGACCCTTGCGAAGGCAGGCGGAAACCCCGTGGAACCAGGGAATCCGCAGTCCTCCGACGGTCTTCAGGCCGGTCTCAAGAACCGCCATCTGTCCATGATCGCCATTGGTGGTGTCATCGGCGCCGGTCTCTTCGTGGGATCGAGCGGCGGTATCGCCGCCGCCGGCCCGGCGATTCTTCTGTCGTACACCCTCGTCGGCGCCCTGGTCGTCTTCGTCATGCGGATGCTCGGTGAGATGGCCGCGGCGAACCCGACGTCCGGCTCCTTCTCCGCGTACGCGGACCGCGCGCTCGGGCGCTGGGCCGGTTTCTCCATCGGCTGGCTGTACTGGTTCTTCTGGGTGGTCGTGCTGGCGGTCGAGGCGACCGCGGGCGCGAAGATCCTCGAAGGCTGGATACCGGCGGTGCCGCAGTGGGGCTGGGCCCTGATCGTGATGGTCGTGCTGACCGCCACGAACCTGGTGTCCGTGTCGTCGTACGGCGAGTTCGAGTTCTGGTTCGCGGGGATCAAGGTCGTGGCGATCGGCGGCTTCGTCGTCATCGGTCTGCTGGCCGTCTTCGGCGTACTGCCGGGGTCCGACAACCCGGGCACCGGGTTCGCGCACCTGACCGACAGCGGCGGGTTCTTCCCGCACGGGCCCGGCGCGATCCTGACCGGTGTGCTGATGGTCGTCTTCTCGTTCATGGGCAGCGAGATCGTCACGCTCGCCGCCGGCGAGTCCTCGGACCCGCAGCGCGCCGTGACCAAGGCCACGAACAGCGTGATCTGGCGCATCGGCGTCTTCTACCTCGGTTCGATCTTCGTCGTGCTGACGCTGCTGCCGTGGAACGACAAGTCGATTGTCGAGGACGGGTCGTACGTCGCGGCTCTCAACTCGATCGGGATTCCGCACGCCGGTCAGATCATGAACGTCATCGTGCTGACGGCTGTGCTGTCCTGCCTGAACTCCGGGCTCTACACCGCCTCGCGCATGGCGTTCTCGCTCGGACAGCGTGGCGACGCGCCGAAGTCGTTCGCGGTCACGAACAAGCAGGGCGTACCCACGGCGGCGATCCTGTCGTCGGTCGCCTTCGGCTTCGTGGCGGTCTTCTTCAACTACAAGTGGCCCGACACGGTGTTCGCGTTCCTGCTGAACTCCTCGGGCGCGGTGGCGCTGTTCGTGTGGCTGGTCATCTGCTTCACCCAGCTGCGCATGCGCGGCATCATCCTGCGCGAGGCGCCGGAGAAGCTCATCGTGAAGATGTGGCTCTTCCCGTACCTGACGTGGGCG
>NZ_VBVX01000610.1 GCF_005981925.1 Streptomyces albidochromogenes | reverse complement strand
CACTGGCCCCGGGCCCCCCCGACCCCGACACTGGAGCGGTGCGCCCGGCTACAGCGACGGCAGCGGCCGTCACCACACTCCTCGGCGCCGGCGCGGCGGCGGTCGCGATCGGCCGCTACGCCGGCGACGCCGCCCTCAGGGCGTCGGCCGGCCGGCCGCTGCCCGCCGACCCCCGGCTCACCGTGCACGGCACCGGTCCGGGCCGGATCACCCTGACCCGCTGCCTGGCGTCCCTGCGCCCCGGCACGTACGGCATCGAGGGCCCCGGCGTGCACGCGGTCGTCGGCCCCGTCGTCCCGGACGCCCGGCACAGCGCCGACACCGTCGTACGCCGCCTGGTACGCGTCACCCACGGCGCCCTCGGCGCCGGCACCCGCGTCCGGCTCACCCCCCAGCTGTACGTCGGCGACCCGCGTTCCGCACTGGGCCTCGACCACACCGACGTGGACGTCCCCGGTGAACTCGGCGCCCTGCCCGCCTGGTTCCTGCCGGGCGCCCGCGGCACCTGGATCATCGCCGTCCACGGCCTGGGCACCACACGGGCCCACACCATGAACCTCATGCCGTTCCTGCGGACCCAGCACCTCCCCGTCCTCGGCCTGTCCTACCGGGGCGACGCCGGCGCCCCCCGGCCGCAGGGCGGACTGGGCCACCTCGGGGACTCGGAGTGGCGCGACGTGGACGCCGCCATCCGGCACGCCGTGCGCGGCGGCGCCGAGCGCGTCATCCTGTACGGCTGGTCCACCGGCGGTGCCATGGCCGTGCACGCCGCCGTGCGCTCCCCCCTGCGCGACCGCATCAGCGGCCTCGTGCTCGACTCCCCGGTCCTGGACTGGGAGGCCACGGTGCGGGCCCTGGCCGTCGCCCGGCGCACCCCCCGCGCGCTGCTCCCGCTCGCCGTCCGGGCCGTGCAGGGCCGCACCGGGGTGCACGGCGACCGCCTGGGCGAAGCGGCCGGCCCCGGCGGACTGCGGGTGCCCACGCTCGTCTTCCACGGTCCGGACGACACCGTGGCCCCGTGGGAGCCCTCGCGGGAACTGGCCGGGCGGCTCCCCGGCCTGGTCGTCCTCCAGCCCACCCCGCACGCACCGCACGCGGCCATGTGGAACGCCTCCCCGGCCGTGTACGAAGAGGCCCTGCGCCGCTTCCTGACTCCTTTGATGTAGCCCGCGGCCCCGCCGCCGCCCGGGATGTCCGACCCGTCCGGCGGCGAAAGGTTCCGGCCAGACGGCGTCCACGAACGGCAAGTTCGATTCCGTTTGGGCTTTCGGGGCGTGAGCGGAGAGACTGCTCTCCGTGACGTCCCGTACCCCGCGCGACTCCAGGCTCCGACTTGTCCGCCCGCGACCCCTCGCCGCTGCCCTCCCCCTGACTTCTCAGGGCGGACCCCAGGC
>NZ_VBVX01000609.1 GCF_005981925.1 Streptomyces albidochromogenes | reverse complement strand
GGATTACAAGAACTTACAACTTTTCGACCTTACGAGCGTATGAGGGATTATTCGCTTATTGGAACATAAGTCCGACATATGTCTCTTATCTAATAAGCGATATTTTTTTTTTTGTTGTATTTATCTGTTTATATTAAAAGTTTTGATTATTATTGATGATATATTGTATAATTACGTACTGCGAAATTTAGCTTGCTCTTATAAAAACAAATTCTCAGATAACTACTCAGATAATGTGGTCAGAGGCTTATAGGGATTTTGATGTTGGGATTTGTGTTCTAAAGTATGTGTATGTTGTAAAGTATATTCTTACAAATGACATGTCACCCAGTTTTTATATACACCAAGCTGATATCACAATATATATTTCTTATACGTTCGAAAAATTCATACACAGACCAGGTATTCGGGTTTAGAATTGACCCCATGTAACCAATATAAGTCAATATTCCTATTTAAACGTACGTTCCTTTGATAATATGCAATAACATTATACTCTGTGGTTGTAGCTTGACAAGATGTATTAGCAGAAAATGTACCTGACAAATGGCTTTCGGTTCATGAAATTACATTCCTAAATAGGTAAGGATTATCAAGAAAAACGATTGATAGGGTCTCACTAAGGAAGTTTGTTTTTCTCCTGTTTCTTATCAGTTTCAAAAACCTATAAAGTTAGTCCAAAAATCATGTTTTTATGGACACTTAAAATCCATTTAATTAATATTTTAATAATGTTAACAGATTCTTGGAAGGAGTTGTCATTACGGGCACAGCAAAATTTTCAATGCTCTCTCAATAGGACACTTGAATTATTTCCATTTGATACTCAGGAAGAGTTGGAAATGTACAACTCACTCCCCTCTGCTATAGGGTCTTCCGTTATTGACTTTGGGAAACCTGCCGTTTTCCCTATTATTGAATATTCTAAATGTTTACTGGATACCGACGCAAATGTTACGGAATGTGAGCCTACTAAGCTACTCGAAAAGATCAAAAAAAAAGAATATAGTTGCTATGACGTCTTGAAAAGTTATTTTCATGCTGCTTTGTTAGCATCTAAGTTAACAAACTGTGTGGCAGAGTTTTTGCCTGACGAAAGCTTGCAGAGAGCGAGATTCTTAGATGAAAATATCAATACCTTACTAGAATTACCATTACTTGGCTTGCCAATTTCTCTCAAAGAAATGATTCCTCTCGAAGGGCATTGTGTAACAAATGGCTCACTTTGTCACATGGATAGAATTGTTGACTACAATGCCGACATAGTGAATATATTGTTTAGAAATGGTGCAATTCCTTTTGTCAGGACAACAAACCCTCAATCATTAATGATGCTAGAATGCGAATCATTTATGCATGGTAGAACGGTAAACCCTTTCAATAGCAAACTATCTTCGGGT
>NZ_VBVX01000608.1 GCF_005981925.1 Streptomyces albidochromogenes | reverse complement strand
GTGCGCACCAGCCGCAGCCGGTCGTCGGCACCCCACAGCAGCGCCTGGTCGCGCAGGGCGGCGACGGCCGCCGGCAGCGCCGCCTCCACCGCCGGGTCACCGTCGTCGCCGGTCATCAGCGCGCGCAGCGCCTCGTACGGGGCCGGGTCGGGCGCCACGGCCAGGGCCTCGGCGGTCTGGAGCGTGAACCGGTCGAGCCGTTCCAGCGCGCGGACGACGGAGGCGCGCGTCGCCGCCCGCGTCGCGAGCTGCGACACGTCGTTCGGCACCGGCGAGAGCAGGTCGGGCCGGGCGCGCAACAGCGCGGCCAGGGACACGTCGTCGCGGCCGCGCAGGGCTTCCGCGAGCGTGCGCGGTGGCGTCGGGCCTGATCCTTCGGACACGTGCGCCTCCTGGTTGCGCTCGCCGGTCCCCATCCGCCCCACGGTAGCCGGTGTGGCGCTACCGTCGGTGCAGGCAGTTGGAGGGCAAGGGACGGACCGTCGCGTGGGGATCGAGAGCGATCAGCTCGTCTACGACTATCTGAGCCGGGTCGGCGACCTCGCTCAGCAGCACAAGCTGCCGTCGGCGGCGCGCATGCGGCTGGTGGCCGGCCTGCGCGACGAGATCGACCGGCAGCGCTCCGCGTTCGGTACGCCGGACTCCCCCGCGGCGGTACGCCGCATCCTCGGCCGGATCGGCGCCCCCGACGAGCTGGTGGCGCGGGCGGCTTCGGGCGGGGCGGTGCCGGCGGCCGGGTCCGGGGCCGGGTCCGGACCCGGGCCCGCGCCGGAGAAGGATGCCGCCCCCGGCCCGGGGGCCGTGGTGCCGCAGCAGCGCGATCCGTCGAAGAAGCGGGGCGGGTGGATTCCCCGGCCCCGGGCCCGCGACAGTGCGGCGGGCGTGGTGAAACCGTCCGTCCCCTCGCCGCCGCACCTCGCCGGAACCGACGAACTCGGGCCCCAGGGCGGCGAACCCGACTGGTGGCGGGTCGAACCGGGGCCCTTCGGGCTGGGCGTCGACGTGCCGGGGTTCGTCGGCGGCGTCGAGATCCCCGAAATACTCCGGCCACCTCCGGCGAAGGAGGACGAGGCGGCGGACGACCGGGCCGGGGCGGCCGGCGCGGACGGCGGGCAGGCGCCCGTCGAGGCGGCCGCGTCCCCGCGGCGCCGGCTCGCGACGCTGGTGCGGCTGGTGCGGCGTACCGCTCCTGCCGCCGTCGCCGCGCCGCCCGAGCCGGACCGGCCGCCCGTCGGCGTCCTGCTGCCGGCCGCCGCCGCGCTGCTCGTGGCGGGCGCCGTGCTCGGCAACTGGCTCGCCCTGGGCGGCGGTTGGCTCCTCGCGTACGCCTCGCGGCGCATGAGCCGCGCCGAGGCGAAGTGGGCGGTGCTCGGCCTGCCGGGGGTGGTCGCCGCCGGCGGGCTCG
>NZ_VBVX01000607.1 GCF_005981925.1 Streptomyces albidochromogenes | reverse complement strand
ACACCGGTGACCGCGGCCGGGAGGACGCTCCCAGGCCGCTTCGGCTGTCGTCGCGGCGGCGGTCGTCCTCCCGGCCGCGGTCACCGGTGTCGTCGCGGGCAGGGGCGGCCCCGGCCAGGACGGACCGCCGCCGGCCCGGCCGGGGCCACAGCAGGTACCCCAGCAGGCCGAGGGCCAGGAGCGGGTACGGGGATGCCAGCGGCTGCTGCCACCACGGGAGCCGAAGATCCAGCGGCCCTTCGTGCGGCACCAGCCACAGGCTCCGCGCCAGGAAGACGACCGCCACCGCGGCGGCCGCTCTGCTCCGCCCCTCCGCGACGAGCACCGCGAGCAGCGGCACGCACCACACCCAGTGGTGGGACCAGCTGATCGGCGACACCAGCAGCGCGGTCGCCGCCACGGCGAGCACGCCCCACGGCTCGCGCCCCCCGGCCGCCGCCCGGCGCGCGGCCCACAGCCCGGCCGCCGCGACGAGCGCCGCGACCGCGAGCCACACCGCGCCCGGCTCGGGCCGGTGCAGCAGCCGTGCCAGCAGCCCCTGCAGTGACTGGTTGTCGACGATCCACGGTTTGCCGACCCGTCCGGTCTCGAAGATCCGCCGGGTCCAGAAGTCCACGCTGGCGTGCGGGAGTACGAGCGCGCCGAGCAGCACCGTGCCGGTCAGCGAGGCGACGGCGGTGAGCCCCGCGCGTACCCGGCCGGTCAGCAGCAGGTGGACGATGAAGATCGCGGGCGTGAGCTTGATGCCCGCGGCGACTCCGAGCGCGAATCCCTTGCCCAGGGCGTCGTCCGTACGGGTCAGGTCCCACAGGACGAGGCAGGCGAGAGCCAGGTTGATCTGACCGAAAACGATCGTCTGGAAGACGGGTTCGAGCCATACGCCGAGCGCCGTGGCCGCGACGACGAGGGCGGGTCCGGCCGGCAGCCGGGCGAAGCGGCAGGAGAGATGGACGAGGAGCGCGAGGAGCGCGGTGTTGCCGACGGCGAAGGCGGCCTTGAGGGCGCCGAGCGGCAGCCAGGTCGTCGGCACGAAGAGGATCGCGGCGAACGGCGGGTAGGTGGCGGGCAGTTGCCACTGGGTGACGGTGAACCCGTACAGGTCGGTGCCGTTCGCGACGGCCGCGCCTTCCGCCCGGTAGACGAGGGTGTCGGCCATGGGAATGTGCTGGAGTACGCACAGCGTGGCCAGCGCGGCCAGCGATACGGCGAGCAGGACGCCGGCGGGCGTCCGGGCCGGCACGGCCGGTGATCGAGGGGTCACGCTCCGTTGTTCCACGGCCGCGACCCTAGTGGATCAGGGCGCGCGGATCAGCGGCGCTTCACGCCCGCCTCCTGCGCGTACTCCCCGAGGACGGCCACGCGGAACGCGGCGACCACGAACACCTTGGCGGCGCGCAGGGCTTCTCCGAGCCGGGGGCGGGGCCGCCCTTCGAT
>NZ_VBVX01000606.1 GCF_005981925.1 Streptomyces albidochromogenes | reverse complement strand
CGTCGGAGGAGTGGTGGTGGGACCCCTGCTTGGCGTGGCCGCCCCGCACACCGGCCGGTGTGGTCGTAGCCATTGAATTCCTTTGCTTTACGCGGGTGTCGCGGGTGGAACGGGCACTTCTGTGTGGTGCTCGAAGTGGTGGGGGGCCCGGGCCCGGCAGTCACCGAAGCTGCTGCGCAGGCGGGCCAGCATGGAGTTGAGCTGTCCGACCTCTTCGTCGGACCAGTCGTCGAGGGCGCCGGCGAGCGTCTGGGTGTAGCGCTCGGAGAGTTCCTCCAGGAGCGCCCGGCCCGCCGGGTTGAGCCGCAGGATGCGCGAGCGCCTGTCGCACGGGTCGGGGGCCCGGTCGATCCAGCCGCGCTCGGCCACATGCGCCACGTGCCGGCTGGTCACGGACATGTCGACCGCGAGCAGTTCCGCGAGCCGGCTCATGCGCATCTCGCCGTGCCGGTGGAGCACGGTGAGCACGGCGGCCGATCCGGCGGGGCAGTGCGCGGGCAGAACGCGCGCCAGATCGCGCTTGACGGCGCCGATGGCACTGAGCTGCCGGGCCAGTTCCTCGAACCGACTCTGCGCGGCCACGGGCACCTCCGAACATCTTGTTGCTTAGGGCAACCATAGAAGTAGTTGGTTGCTCCAGGCAAGCTAATTCGGGCCAGCAGGGGTAAAGGAACCCAAAAGGCTGCGTGCGGGGCGGGTCAAGGACGTCCGCGCACCCGGTAAAGCCGCAGATCACGCCCGTCGGGGGTCCTGGGGTGTGCGGAGGGGGCCCTCTTCGCTAGGGTCGTGGCCCATGGCACACAACCCCCATGCTCCCCAGGGCCCCGAAGGTCAGCACGACCCGGCCGGCAGCACCCAGATGTTCCGCGCCTTCGTGGACGAGGGCGAACCGCAGCGGCAGCAGCCGGCCGCGGCCGCCGCGTCCGGCGGCCCCAGGACCGGCCTGATCATCGGCGTCGTGGCCGTCGTCGTGATCCTCGCGGCGGTCGCCTGGCTCGCCCTGAGCTGATCACCGCGGCCTGCCGGTCACGTCCAGTCGGCGGTGACGTCCTGGGTCTCGACCCGCATGCCCAGCGGCACCCGCCAGGCGTCCACGCACACCGTGTACGTCTTCGTCACGGCCGCGCCCGCGGCGATCGGCCCGGGCAGCGGCTGGGACGAGGTCCTGGTCCCCCAGTCCACACCGA
>NZ_VBVX01000605.1 GCF_005981925.1 Streptomyces albidochromogenes | reverse complement strand
GCCGGAAGGGCCTGGGGCGCCGGTGGTGGCTGCTGGGGACGGTGGGGCCGCTGTGAGGAGTGAGCCCGCTCTTCCGGGCTGGTCGCCCGCCGCTTTCGCGGCCATGGAGGGCGCCTTGGGGCGGGCCTTCGCGCGCGGCGACCAGCGGGCCGGCGGGCTCGATCTGCTCGCCGTACTGGCGTCGGATCCCGGCTGCCGGGCGGTCGAAGTGCTGCGGCGCGGCGGCGTGGACACGGAGCTGCTGGCCGGGCGTCTGCACGTACCGTCTCGATAGGTGTCACAGGGATGAAGCCCCTGACTCCGGCTGGCATGATGTGCCGATGCAAGCGTCTCAGGGAAGGAGCGCCGGCCTGGGACTCGCCCTGGCGTCGGCGTTCGCCTTCGGTGGTTCAGGTGTCGCGGCGAAGCCGCTGATCGAAGCCGGGCTCGACCCGCTGCACGTGGTGTGGCTGCGGGTGACGGGCGCGGCTCTTGTCATGCTGCCCGTGGCCTGGCGCCATCGTGATCTGCTGCGGCGCAAGCCCGCCCTGCTGGCCGGTTTCGGGCTGCTCGCGGTCGCCGGTGTGCAGGCTTTCTACTTCGCCTCCCTGTCCCGGATCCCGGTCGGCGTGGCCCTGCTCATCGAGTATCTGGCCCCGGCGCTGGTGCTCGGGTGGGTCCGGTTCGTGCAGCGCAGGCCGGTGACGCGCGCCGCGGCGGTCGGCGTGGTGCTGGCCGTCGGGGGGCTGGCGTGCGTGGTCGAGGTCTGGGCGGGGCTGAGCTTCGACGCACTGGGACTGCTGTTCGCGCTCGCCGCAGCGTGCTGCCAGGTCGGCTACTTCGTGCTGTCCGACCAGGGCGGTACGGAGGCGGACACCGCCGATCCGCTCGGTGTCATCGCGTACGGACTCCTCGTCGGAGCCGCGGTGCTGACCGTCGTGGCCCGGCCCTGGGGCATGGAGTGGTCGCTGCTGGCGGGGAACGCCGACATGGGCGGGACGGATGTGCCGGCCGCGCTGCTGCTCGGCTGGATCGTGCTGATCGCGACCGTCGTCGCGTACGTCACCGGTGTGGTGTCGGTGCGCAGGCTCTCCCCGCAGGTGGCGGGTGTGGTGGCCTGCCTGGAGGCGGTCATCGCGACCGTACTGGCATGGGTGCTGCTGCGTGAGCACCTGTCCGCGCCGCAGATCCTCGGCGGCGCCGTTGTGCTGATCGGTGCGTTCATCGCGCAGTCGTCGGCGCCGAAGGCTCCCAGCGGGCCGGTGGCGGGCGGGCCGCCGGTGGTGACGGAGGGGGCCGCGGCGGCCGGTCCGGCTTCCGTAGATGCGGAGTTGCCCGCGGGGGCCGACCGCGCCTAGGCGGTATCAGGTGGGTGACGGTGCTCCCGTCTCCCGCCTCCCGCCGGCGCTTTACGGGCGTGCGGAAGCGGCCGCCGGCGTTCGCGGCGCCCGCGTATGGGTTCCACCG
>NZ_VBVX01000604.1 GCF_005981925.1 Streptomyces albidochromogenes | reverse complement strand
GCGGGCCGGCGTACGAGCACCGCGCCGGGGCCCGGCGTCCGAGCGCCGCGCCCCGGGTACGGCGTCACCCCATCCACCGCTCCGCCAGACCCACCGCCTCCGCGAGGGTGTCCACCACCGGCACGCCGGCCGGCTCCAGGCTGGCCCGGCTGTGCGAGCCCCCGGTGTAGAGCACCGCCCGCGCCCCCACGTGCGCGGCCGCCACCGCGTCGTCGACCGCGTCGCCGATCACGACGAGGCGCTCCGGCGCGACGTCACCGAGCGCCGCGACGTGCCGGGCCATGTGCGCGGCCTTGCTGCCGCCCGAAGGCCCGGTCCGCCCGTCCACCCGTACGAAGTGCCGCTCGATCCCGTACTGCCGCACCACCGGCAGCAGCTGGTCGTGCCCGTACATGCTCAGCAGCGACTGGCTCCGCCCGGCGGCCGCCCACTCCTTCAGCAGCTCCTCCACCCCCTGGGCCAGGGCGCACACCACGCGCAGCTCGGTGTAGTGCCGGTGGAAGGCCTCGTCCATGACCAGCCACTCCGCCTCCGTCGGCAGCCGCCCCATCAGCCGCTCGTAGAAGCGGGGAATGGGCACGCAGTACAGCTCCCGGTACCGCTCCAGCGTGATCGGCTCGATGCCGATCTCCGCGAACGCGGCGTTCGTCGCGCCGATGACCGCACTGATGTCGTCGAGCAGCGTGCCGTTCCAGTCCCAGACCAGATGCGTCGTCGTGTGCTTCCCCATTCCAAGAAGGTACCCACCGGGTACGACAACGCAGTCCCCCGAGTCCCGGCGGCCAATCGGCCGGCAGGGACCGCAGCGGCAGGTCAGCCGATCAAGTGGGGAATCTCCTGCACTCCGAACCACAGCAGTTCGTGGTCCTCGGCCCCGTCCACGGTGAACTGCGCGTCGTCGTCGCCGTGGTCCGCCGCCCCCAGGGCCGCGGCCGCCGCCGTCACGTCCGCCTGCGCGTCGTCCGCGTCGACGTGCACCGCCGCCGCCTTCTTCAGGGGCACCGGGGCGGCGATCCGCACTTCGCCGAGTCCCGCCGCGTCCAGACCCCGGTCCGGGTCGGCGACCGCGTCCCCGTCCGGTACGTCGACGGCCACGACGACCCGGCGCCGGGCAGCGCCGGGGTCCCCGGCCAGCAGGCGCAGCGAGGCGGCGGCGGCGCGGCTGAGCGCGGCGTACTCCAGCTCCTCGATGTCGTCCGAGACGTACCACTCGCGCAGGCCGGGCGTCACGGCGTACGCCGTCAGGGGGCCGGGCCCCAGCTGTCCCGCCTTGTGCGCCTCAGCGAGACCGGGAAGGGTCAGGGGGACGTAGACGCGCATCGGCAGGCCGCTTTCGTAGACGGGAGACGGCCTCAAGGATACGTACGGAGTCCCCCTTCGGGGTGGTGCTCCCCGGTCCCCGCGCCGTCCACCCGACGCGATGGTGATCGGGCCCCCGCCGCTCCAGGGCTGCCCCCCGTCACCC
>NZ_VBVX01000603.1 GCF_005981925.1 Streptomyces albidochromogenes | reverse complement strand
CTCCCCCACGTCGTGCTCGACGGCCCCGCCACCGGCACCCCCGTCGTCCTGGGCCCGTCCGTGGGCACCTCACTCGCCGTCTGGGAACCCCAGCTGCCCGCCCTGGCCCGCACCCACCGCGTCCTGCGCTGGGACCTCCCCGGCCATGGCGGCAGTCCCGCCGGGCTGGTCCCGCTGGACGGCACCGCCACCGTCGCCGACCTGGCCGCGCTGGTCCTGCGGGCCGCCGACGCGCAGGGCTGGCAGTCCTTCGGGTACGCCGGGATCTCGATCGGCGGCGCGGTGGGGCTCCACCTGGCGACGCACTTCCCCGAACGGATCACGGCGCTCGCCGCGGTCTGCTCGTCGGCCCGCTTCGGCGAGCCCGCCACCTGGAGCGAGCGCGCCGCTCTCGTACGGGCCGAGGGCACCGAGGCGATGGCGCCGAGCCGCCCGGGCACCTGGTTCGCCCCGGCGTTCGCCGCGACACCGCTCGGGCACGCGCTGATCGAGGACCTGCGCGCCACCGACGCGGCGGGCTACGCCGCCTGCTGCGACGCCCTCGCGGCGTACGACCTGCGCGGCGCGCTCCCCATGGTCACCGCGCCGACCCTGGTCGTCGCCGGACGCGACGACCCCGCGACGCCGCCCGCGCACGCCCGCGAGATCGCCGACGCCATCCCCGGTTCGACGCTGCTGGAAGTCGCGGGCGCGGCCCATCTCGCCGGCGTCGAGAAGCCCGAGCCGGTGACCGCCGCCCTGCTCGCCCACTTCGCCCCGCCGCCCGCCGGCACCGACGCGTCCCGCCACGCGGCCGGCACGCGGGTGCGCAGGGCGGTCCTCGGCCCGGCCCACGTGGACCGGGCGACCGGCCGTACGACGCCGTTCACGGCCCGCTTCCAGGACTTCGTCACGCGCTACGCCTGGGGCGAGATCTGGGCCGACGAGACCCTGGACCGGCGCACCCGCAGCTGCGTCACCCTGACCGCGCTCGTCGCCCAGGGCCACGAGGCGGAGCTCGCGCTGCACGTACGGGCCGCGCTGACCAACGGCCTGAGCAGGCAGGAGATCGGCGCGGTCCTGCTCCAGGCGGCGGTGTACTGCGGGATGCCCGCCGGGAACCGCGCGTTCACCGTGGCGCAGGACGTCTTCGACGACCTCGACCGCCTCGACTACGAGGAGGAGCCGGCCGGTGCGGACGGCCTCGACGCGCTGGTCGAGCCGGACACCCTGGAAGAGCTGGCCGAGCCGGACGCCCTCGCGGCCCCCCTCGATCCCGACGCCCTGCCCGTCGACCCGGACGACGACCAGGACGACGACCAGGTCGACGACTGATCACCTCCCGCTCACCGGTTGTTGATGCACTGTCAATTCGAGACGCTTACGTTCCGAGGTCACAGTCCCCCATCCTGGAGTGACACATGGAACGTCGTAGCTTTCTGCGCGGCGCTGTCATCGGCACCTCCGCCGCCGCCTTCGGCGGCACCCTCTGGCGC
>NZ_VBVX01000602.1 GCF_005981925.1 Streptomyces albidochromogenes | reverse complement strand
TCGAGGAGAACGGACACCAGGCCTCCTGGGGGAGTGGCGGAACTCGCCGGCTCGGGGTGAAGCCGGGGGGGAACCGTGCTGAAGGGTCATCAACCTCTTCGGCAGCAGAGCCGCTCGCCTTTAGGGAAAGATCACGATTTGGTGAGTAACAATTCGGGCAATTCGGACGTGCGCTCGATCATGTGATGAATAGGCGGTCGGAGAAGCGGCCGGAGAACACGAAAGAGGGCGCGCCTGACGGGCGCGCCCTCCGTGACTCCTGCTACGGCGCCTGCGGGCCCCGCCGCTGGGGCAGCGACACCACACCGGCGTCCACCGGACCGGCCCCGTGGCCGTTCACCGGCGGCAGCCCGGCGATCTGCGCCAGCAGATCGCACCAGGCCGCCAGGTGCGCCGCCGTGTCCGGCACCCCGCCGCGCCCCTCGCGCGGCGTCCACGACGCCCTGATCTCGATCTGGGTCGCGGGCCTGCGTTCGGCCAGCCCGCCGAAGTAGTACGAACCGGCCCGCGTCACGGTGCCGCTCGCCTCCGCGTACGACAGCCCGCGCGCCTCCAGCGCGCCGGTCAGCCACGACCAGCTCACGTCGGGCAGCAGCGGGTCGGCCGCCATCTCCGGCTCCAGTTCCGCCCGTACGAGCGTCACCAGCCGGAACGTCCCGTGCCAGGCGTCGTGCCCCGCCGGATCGTGCAGCAGCACCAGCCGCCCGTCCGCCAGGTCCTCGTCGCCGTGCACCACCGCCGCCTCCAGCGCGTACGCGTACGGCGCAAGTCTCTGCGGCGGGCGGGTCGGGTCCACCTCCACCTCGGGGCGCAGGCGCGCCGAGCGCAGGGCTTCGACCGCCTGACGGAACGCGGGCGGGGCGGAGTCGCCCTCCGCGCCGCCCCTGTCGTCAGCATCATCCGAAAGTCGTCCCTGAGCCGGAGCCATGCGGGGAAGAGTAGGCGGAACGCGGGCTTCGCGCAGGGAAGGACACCCGCCCCGCGACAACCGCTTCGGCCCGCGTGCGAAGATTTGGGCGTGAGTGCCAATGACCGCCGCCCCGTGGGCAGCCCGCAGAGCCAGACGTACGACTCGGCCTTCCTCAAGGCGTGCAGGCGCGAGGCGGTGCCGCACACGCCGGTCTGGTTCATGCGACAGGCGGGGCGCTCGCTTCCCGAGTACCTGAAGGTGCGCGAGGGCATCCCGATGCTCGACTCGTGCATGCGGCCCGAGCTGGTCACCGAGATCACGCT
>NZ_VBVX01000060.1 GCF_005981925.1 Streptomyces albidochromogenes | reverse complement strand
CATATGACCAAGCCGCTCGTCACCCAATGAGCAAGCCCACGACATCCCACCGCCCGAGCCACCAGGCGCCGCCCCGTCCGCCACCCACCAACCCCCAAGAGCGGCCTGCGAGGGAAGCGCTGCAGTTGCCGCGTCCATCACCGTCTGTTGTGGCTGGGCAGCGTGGTGCGTGCGGGACCGGCCCTCGACCGGGACACACGAGTAGCGCGACGCGCAGGTCAGCGTGATCCCGTCGGCTGGGCGAGGCGGCGGGCGGGCAAGGTGGCGGTGGGCATCGGGAGAATGTCGCGCGCGGTGCGGCGGAGGTGTCGTACGTACTGTTCTCGCGGTACGAGAAGAGTACCGAGGTCGCGGACGTGCGGGCTGTCCCGCTGCGCGTCGAGCAGCACCCCGCCTGCCTGTGCGAAGCGCGCTGCGAGGTCGGATACGGCGACCTTCGAGGCACCGGGACGGTGGAAGAACATCGAATCCATGCTGAGGACCGATCCGACCTGGAGGCCGAAGACGCCGCCGACGAGATCGCTGTCCTCCCATACCTCGACGCTGTGGGCATGACCCAGCTCATGCAGGCGGATCAAGCTTGCGATCAGTTCTTCAGTGAGCCATAGCGGGTTGCGGTCGGCGCGGCATTCGCGGACGACTTGCTCGAACCTCTGGTTCAGACTGGTCGACCACGGCAGCCGGTTGCGCAGCCGCCGGGCGAGGCTGCGGCTGAGGTGCGCGGCCGAGACGGGCAATACCGGCCTGGGGTCGGGCGACCACCAGGAGACGGCGTAGGGATCGTCTGATTCCTCCCCTACGAGGGGGATGCGGCCCTCCTCGACCAGGTCGGCGTAGAGCACTTCGTTGAGAACGCGGGCGTAGTCGTCGGATGTTGGGAACGGATAGAGCCCGGCGCGGTACGCCGCCAGGAGACTGGCCGGACTGAGGTCGGCGCAGAAGGCCACCGGGCCGTCGGGCGCTGCTTCCAGTACGTCCAGTGCCTCCCAGTCCGGACATCGGTTCACGCTCCGTGCCCCTGCCTGATCACCGGCCGGATGCAGTCGGCCTGTTGGAGGTAGTCGATGTAGCGGTCCATCACCTGCGCGTCTACCGGCGGAACGTCGATTCCGGCCTCCATCAAGGCCCGTTCGGCGTTGTCGCGGCTGAACTCCGGAAAAACGCCCTGGAAGTACATCTCGCTCACGGTGATGTCTGCGCGGCTGCAATGGTCGACGAAGAGCGGAACGAACGGGGTTATCGGGTCGGTGGGGTGCCCGGCCGCGTACTTCACCAAAGCGGCGATCCACTCGGGGTACGGGATCTCCTGGACCGGGTAACCACGTCGGCGCAGTCGCCCGGCCAGCGAATGCAGCAGCGTGGGACGGGAATTGGTGAGGTGGTACACCTCGCCGCGAGCGGGATGATGGGTGGAGATGTATCCGATAGCGCGGGCGAGGTGGTCAGCCGGCAGGAAGTCCAGCGGCAGCCCGACGTCGGGGCACAGCCCGGTCCGGGCGATGAAGGAGAAGAGGGCGGCCATCTCGCTGCTGGTGTTCATTACGCCGGTTCCGCTGCCACCCGTGATGTCCATCAGGCGGTAGATGGCGACCGGTAGGCCCGCCTCGGATGCCTTGTTAAGCAGCGCCTCGCTGACCCATTTGGTCTCCACATATCCCACCGACAGATACTCGGGGAAGCGCAGCGGGGTGCTCTCCGTCACCTCCCGCACTCCGGCGGGACCGAATCCGGCGAGCACCGCCATGCTGGAGGTGAAGTGGACGGGGACGGCCCTGGCGGCGGCGAGGCGGACGATCTCGTGTGTTCCGTCGACGTTGGCCGCGCGCAACTCGTGGTAGGGGTAGATGAAGTTGACTTGACCGCCGAAGTGGTAGACGGCGTCGATGGTCGATCCAAGCTCCTCGAACTGGTCGGGACGCAGCCCCAGTCCTGGCTTGCCCAGGTCCCCGATGATCGGCTGGACGCGCGCGCTGGGCAGATCGCTGAAGACGTACCGCTTGTGGCTTGCCCGGAGCTTCTCCATGCCCTGCTGTTCATCGGAGGCCCTGACCAGGCAAAGGATCCGCCCCGTCGTCCTGCGCAGCAGCTCGTCGATCATGAATGCGCCGCAGAACCCCGTCGCCCCGGTGAGGAGGACGTCGCCGAGGCGCTCGGGGTGCGGTGCCGGCGCGTCACGGCCTACCGGCGGAAGAAGCCGATCCGTCTCGGCGGCGAAGTCGACGCCTGTCGAGTGGGCCAGTGTGCCGGCACGTGCCTCACGCACGGACTCGGTGAAAGCCGCGAGTCTCGGTTGCCGCAGCAGGGATCGGGTCAGGTCGCGGAGCTGTGTGACGCCGATGCCGAATATGACGCGGGTCCGGGCTAGCATCTCCATGGCCAGCAGCGAGTTGCCGCCCAGCTCAAAGAAGTCGTCGTACGGTCGGACGTACTCCACACCCAGGATGTGGGCCCACAACTGGGCCATCCCTTGCGGCACCGGACGGTCGTCGGCGCCGGCTGTCGGTGCCGCGGTCGTGGGTTCCGGTACGGCTCTGCGGTCGAGCTTTCCACTGGGCGCGACGGGCAGCTGCTCCACCGCCTGGAATGCTGTCGGGACCATGTAGCCGGGCAGGACCTCGGCCAGTGCCGATCGCAGCCGTGAGCGCAGGGCCGGCTCGTCGCCGGGCGTCGGCGCGGCCGATGTGTAGTAGGCGATGAGGTGCCGGTCTCCATTGCCGCGCGTCCGAGAGACAACCATGGCCTGGCCGACCTCCGGGTGGGAGGCGAGGGTGGTTTCGATCTCGGCCGGGTCGACCCGGAACCCGCGGATCTTCATCTGGTCGTCGACTCGGCCCAGGACCTCCAAGTTGCCGTCCGAGCGCCAGCGTCCCAGGTCCCCGGTGCGATACATGCGCTCCCCCGGCGTGGAGCTGTGTGGGTTGGGCAGGAACTGCTGTGCGGTCAGAGCGGGTTGCTTCCAGATACCGCGCGCCAGTCCTGGGCCGCTGATGTATATCTCGCCGCGCTCGCCCGGCGGCACCGGGTGCAGTTCGGTGTCAAGTACCTGGACGTGGTTTCCTTCGAAAGGCCTGCCGACCGGGGCGACGGCGCTGTCCGGTGCGGCGAGCACTTCCTCGTTCAGGTCGCAGAGCGTGGAGGTGATGGTGGTCTCAGTGAGCCCGTAGGCGTTGACGAGCCGCGCGCCGGGCATCCGTCGCAGAACGGCGTGGCAGTCCTTCGCGGTGACGATCTCGCCGCCGATGATGCCGAGCCTCAGCGACGCGAGGCTATCGCTCCGGTCCGCGACGGAGACGATCCGCTGCCAGTAGGCGGGGGTCAGGTCGGCGACGGTGATCCCGTACTCCGGGAGGTGGCGCAGCAGGTCGGTGGGTGCCCACGTCAATGTGCCCGCCAAAACGAGCGTTGCCCCGCTGATCAGCGTGGCGAAGATCTGCTCCAGTGAGGTGTCGAAGCCGAGCGCCCCGGCGTGCAGCACCCGGTCGCCGGGCGTCAGTCGGTACGCCCGGGTGACCGCGGTGAGAGAGTGGGCAAGCGACCGGTGGGTGATCATCACACCCTTGGGAGGACCGGTGGATCCGGAGGTGTAGATGACGTAGGCGAGGTCGTCCGGCCGGGAACCGCGTGGTGGCGGCAGTCCCTCGAGCGGTGCCTGCATGGCCGGTTGCTCGGCGTCGACGATACGCGCCTCGCACCCGGCAAACATCGGGGCGTGCTCGCGGCCCGAGACGATGAGGCGTGAGCCGGTCTCCCCGATGAGTCCGACGATCCGCTGCCGCGGAGTCGCCGGGTCGAGCGGCAGGAACGCACCGCCGGAGTTCAGCACCGCTAGCAGCGCGACGATCAGCTCGGGCACGCGGTCGATGCATACGGTGACGACGGACTCCGCGTCGGCGCCCGACTTCCGCAGCTCTTGGGCAAGCCGGTCGGCGCGGGCGGTCAGCTCTTCGTAGCTGAGATGGCCCTTCTCCGAGAGCACCGCGAGAGCGGACGGCTGACGCCGCGCCCGCTCGCGGACGAGCTCCGGCACGGTATCCGGCCTGGATCTCGAGGGCAGCCGTTCGGCGCGTGCGCTCGCGGGCCGCATGTCGGTCCACAGGCGGTCGACCAACCTTCCGCACCACGCGGCGGATGCCGGTCCGCCGATCCGGTCCCACCCGTCCGGATCCCGGCGATCAGCGGGCCAGATCGCGTACTGCTCTTCGTCATTGCGCAGTACGACGCACGGCGCAGCCGGCTCTGAGGGAGAGTCCTCACGTTCGGTCACCTTAGGTCTCCTACCTCGCGCACGCCCTCAGGCGTCCTGCGTCCTGCGCTCCTCGCGCGACAGGCCGCGGTCATCACCGATTCCAGTCCGCAGGTGCGTCAGGCAAAGTGGCCAGGCCGAGCGGCTGTGCGAGGAGGAGCTGCTCCGCCTCTTCGGCGCTGACCGGCTCGGCGAACAGGTATCCCTGGCCGAACCGGCAGCCCATGGAAGTCAGCAGCTCCTGCTGCCTCACGTCCTCCACTCCCTCGGCGATCACCGTCAGGCCGAGCGTGTCCGCGAGATGCGTTATGCCCTCGACAAGGGCGTACTGTTCGGGTGAGCGCCCGAGTTCGTCGACGAACGACTTGTCGATCTTCAGGATCGAGATCGGAAACTCCCGCAGGTAGCTCAGTGACGAGTAGCCTGTTCCGAAGTCGTCGATCGCGATGCGGATCCCAAGGTCGGTGAGCGATCTCATCTCGGCCAGAATACGTTCGTCGTTGTACATCAGGACACTCTCGGTCAGTTCCAGTACGAGAGATGACGGCTGGATGCCGGAAAGGTCCAGGACGCGCCGGATCACTCGGTAGAACTCCGCATCCCGGAATTGACGCGGCGACACATTGACGCTGACGTAAGGTTGGACGAAGTCAGCCGCCCCCTCGCGTTGCACCGATTCCTGCCACCGGGCAGCCTCGGCTGCGGCCTGATTGAGCACCCAGGCACCGAGCGGGACGATCTGCCCGCTCTCCTCGGCCAGCGTGATGAACTGCTCCGGCAGCACCATGCCGCGCGTGGAGTGGGGCCACCGAACGAGCGCCTCGAAGCCGGAGACCTGTCCGCTGGTCAGTTCCACAATGGGCTGGTAGAACACCGTGAAGGAAGTATCGATCGGTGAACTGTCCAGGCCTTCCTGCAATTTCGCACGTTCAGCCATGCCGCTCTGCAGATCGGGGTGGTAGTGGCGCCACTGGCGCTTGCCCGCAGTCTTTGCCGCGTACAGCGCGAGATCGGCGTGTGTCAGCAGTTCGACGGAGTCGATGCTGTCCTCCGTCGTCGCGACGCCGATGCTCGCGTACGTGACCACCGGCCCCACACTGAGCCGGAACGGCTCGGTGAACACGGTCATCAGATGTTCGGTGAACCGATCCACTCCTGCCGGCGCGATAGAACCCTCCACCAGCAGTGCGAACTCGTCGCCGCCGATGCGCGCGGCGGTGTCGTAGGCGCGGACGGTGGTCGACAGCCGGAGTGACAGGGCGACCAGGAGCTCGTCGCCGACGCCGTGGCCGTGTATGTCGTTGACGACCTTGAAGTCGTCCACGTCGACAAAGAGCACGCCGACCACGGTGCCGTCGCGCTGAGCCTGAGCCAAGGCGTGGTTGACCCGTTCCTGGAAGAGCACGCGGTTGGCCAAACCGGTGAGCGAGTCATGGAACGCCTGGTGCGTGAGTTCGCGTTCGAGCTTGCGCTGTTCGGTCACGTCCTGCAGGGTGAGCACCACCCCGCCGACGGTCGCCTCCGCCCGCAGGTCGCTCCACCTCACCGCGACCTCTATGGTCGCCCGGTCGGTGCGGATCATGCGCCAGTGCTCGCGCCTGCCCTGGTGTTGGCGGCTCCGTATCCGGCCGAGCGTTTCGACCACCGCGCGGCTGTCCTGCGGCGGCACCAGATCGATGAGGTGGGTGCCCTCCAGGTCCGGAACGCCGAGCACCTGGTCGGCGGAGGGGCTTGCGTAACGGATACGGTCGTCGTCGTCGAGGATCAGGATGACGTCGGAGGCGTTCTGCACCAGTGTGCGGAAGTACACCTCGCTGTTGCGCCGATTTACCTCCTGGGCGAGGGCGACCCGTGTCACGGCAAGTGCCGTCTGCGTGGCGAGAGTCCCCAGCGTTTCGCGGAACACGAGCAGGTCCTGCTCGTCCCCGGCCACGATCAGCGCCCCGATCTGCGGATTGCCCGAGGGATGATCCTGCGAGGCGAGTGGGCAGATGAGTACCTGGTCGGTGCGGGGCGGCTCCTCGATGCGTCCCGTGAGACAGTCGGCGAGATGGGGCCCCAGATCGTCGAGGGTCGCCAGGCGGTTCTCGCCTGTCGCGGTGGCGGTCAGGTCCAGTGCGGGGGCGGTCCCCCGTGCGGCCACGGGTCCGCGTACGCTGTCGTGCGCTCCGTTCACCCAGAGCGTGTTGTCCGGGGTGAGGAGCAGTGCGGAACTCGGCGGGCCGTGCGGCATCAGCTCCGTCACCGCCGAGTGGGCGGCGGCGGCCACATCCCGCAGATTGCCGGCTCCGCCCAGTGACGACACCGCGATGCGCAGCACCTTCTCCCGGCCGACTGCCTGCCGGTGGGTCGCGGCCACGCCCGCCAGACGGTAGAGCACGAGGACGAAGAGCACGGCGGAGAACACCCCGATGACGCCGACGTGGGTGCTTACACCGCGCACTGCCTCCGTGAGGAGGATGGTCGGCGCGATCAGCGACGCGACAGTGAGCAGGACCAGCCGGCTCCTGGCGGTTTCGCCGCGCCAGGCCATCGGCTGGGTCAGCGACCGCATGGACGGATGGAGCGCGGCGGCCGCCCAGGCCCCGTACAGGACGGCCCAGCCGAGCTCGACCGCGGTACCCGTGCGCCAGGTCCCGTGCAGTTGTATGAGGCCGTAAGCCACGTCTGCCACGAGCAGGCCCACAGTGCCCGCGGTGAGCAGCATGAGCGAGAGGCTCTTGCCGCCGCGGCCGGCGAGCAAGCGCAGCAACATCGCCAGGACGAGGATGTCCCCGAGCGGATAAGCGATGGAGAATGCCTTCTGTACCCAGGTGAGATCCGGGACGTGGGCGTACGGCTCGATGAGGAATACCCACGACAGCAGTGCCAGACCGACTGTCAGCGTCAGAGCGTCGACGAGGCTCGCGCGATCACGCCAGCCCGTGCGCCAGTGGACGAAGCCCAGAAGACCAGCCGCATAGAGCGGGTACGCCGCGAGATAGAAGCCGTCGGCGATCGAAGGAAACGGCAGCTGCTCGGGGTTCGCCTCGATAAGGACGATCTGGGCGGCTTCGCCTGCGGCGAAGGTGAGATTTCCAGCGGCAAGCAGCAGCCAAGGGAGTCGGTGCGCCGGGCGCATCAGAATGACACCCAGTACAATGCCTATAACGCCGGTCGCCCCTATACCTACGAAGATCAGCCGCTGTTCCGAGAATGTGTAATAAAGCGCGGTCAGCACGACCACGCAGGTAGTGACGGCGGCCAAAGCAGTCTGGCTTCGCAGTAGCGGGTTCACCCCCACCCACCTCCTGGGAGGACCACTTGTCTGGTGGACGATCTGTGCGAACGGCACCGGGCGTCAGTTGGCAGCCCCGTGGGGACGGGCTGAGAGCTGATACAAGGAGAATGCTGGGCTAGGGCTCGGCCGTGGTCGCCCGGTAACGCAATCGTCGGTATACGAAGCCGACGGTATTCTCGGTCGCCGGGCTGACGGGCTCCTTCTCGCCAAGACGACGTGTCCTCCATCCAGCTTACCTAGATGGAGATTTCCCGCACGCGCACGGAGAGAGGGTGAGCCGACTGGACCGTCATGGCGGGCTCCGGGTCGTCCTCCTGAATGACGCTCATGTCCGACGGATACCGCCGCGGCCGCCCGGCACAGACGCCTCCCTGGCCGAACCGGCAGGCAGGTTCCGTGCATGGTCAAGAGGCCGTGCTTGGCTGTTCAGTCCGTCACCGAGGGGACGGCGGCACCGACCGGCGGCGGCGTACCGGCGGCCCGGCCGAAGTAGTCGACGGTGCCGGGGTCGGTGTCGAAGAGCGCTCGAAGGTCGAGCCCCTTGCCCGCGAGAACTGCGCAGTCGGGGACGATCAGCGACGCGTCGGCGGCGGACCGGATGTCCGGCAGCTCGCCGCCCGCGAAGCAGGGGTCCACGCTCAGACCGGAGGGCCGTCCGTCGGCGCGCTCCTGACCGGTTGCCGTTCGCCAGGTGTCCAGGTCCGGGTAGGAGCGGGCAGCCCAGTCGATGCTCCAGGAGCCTGCGGGCGTGGAGTAATTGTTGCCCTGAAGGACGACGTTGCGGGGTCCGAGCCCTTTCTCGGCGGTGATCAACGGGGCTTTGTCGGTAACGAGGATGTTGTTGCGTACGGTGACACCCGTTTGCCCCTCCCGCAGTCGGACGGCGGGGCCCGGGCCGTTCGGGGAGTCGGACATGACGAGGGTGTTCTGGTAGATGTCCAGATCCCGGATGTCTTCGCCATGGATGGCCAGTGCGCCGTTGACGGGAAGTTTGCGCCCGTTGTCGGTCGCGATGTTGTAGCGGATGGTGTTGTCCCGGTGCGCCCCGTTCTTCTTGCTCGCGTACGCGTAGTATCCCGGTCCGTCGTTCTGGAACGCCAGGTTGTACTGGATCGTCGATGACGAGACATTCGAGTCGAGGCCGAAGCCCGCACCGTCAACGGCGTTGCCAGTGTGGTTGCGGAAGGACGTGTTGTGCTCCAGCAGGACTTCGGTGGCGTCGTAGGCCCAGATGCCCACGGGGCCGGCGGGTGCCGCGGCCGCGGCCCGGGTTCCGTTGTCGTGCGCGCTGGAGTCCCGGACCGTCGCGTCGCGCACGCCGCCGAGGATGATGCCGTTTCCGGAGTGGGTCTCTGTCGTCTTGGGGTCTCCGGTGTTGTGGTGGGCCTCGACCCTCTCGACGAGGATGTTCCGGTGTGCGTACGAGGGGCGGGCGGCGTTGAAGTCCGGACCGTAGGTCAGCAGTCCGACGTCCTTGTTGTCGTGCAACTGCGCTTCGCTGACCCGCACGTTCATGAATCCGGCGCTTCCTTCCGCGCCGCCGACGGCGATTCCCGCGCGGAAGCCGGAGACGTCGACATGGGAGACAGTGACATGGTCGAGTTGCTCGCCGCCCGGCAGGTCGCTGTAAAGGTTGATGCCTCCTTCACGGAGGTAGGAGCTGCCCTTCCCGGTCACCTTGAGATCGCGGATCTCGACGCCTGCCGTGTTGTGGACGGAGAGACCGGGGGTGCCCGTCGCCACGACTGTTGCCCGTCCCCCGCCGTACGACCCGATGACCACAGGCCGGTCCGCGCTGCCCGCTTCCGCCTCGCCCACGGTGAGGGTGCCGGCGAACAGAGCCCCGCCCTTCAGCAGCAGCTTGTCGCCGGCGTCGAGCGCGGTGCGTTCCGCGCGTGCGAGGGAGCGCCATGCCTCGCCTGGTGACGTGCCGGCGCTCCGGTCGTCGCCATCGGGGCTGACGTAGTACGTGGTGGACGGCGGCGCGTAGTGGGGCGTGGCGGAGCAGCCGGTGCCGGCGAGGAGGAGGGTGGCGGCGGTGAGAGCGGTCGCTGCGGCTGTCCGGTTCATGATGTTCAAGCCTCCACGGGGTCCGGGTGCAGGCGGTGCGGGCCCCGCGCGGAGTGTCGCGGTTCGGGCTCCGGCTGTGGGAGGCAGCGGGCGGTGAACCAGGCGGCGGTGTACCGCAGCCCCTCTTCGACCGGTACGAGGGGCATCCAGCCGAGCTGTTCGCGGGCCCGGGTGATCACGGGCCGACGGCGGGTGGGATCGTCGACGGGCAGCGGGAGGTTCTCGATTCGTGACCGCGACCCAGTGACCTGGAGGACGAGTTCCGCCAACTCCCGGACGGTGTGCTCGACCGGGTTGCCGAGATTGATCGGACCGCTGAGATCGCGGTGGTCGATCATCGCGGTGATGCCGCGCACGAGATCATCGACGTAGCAGAAGCTGCGGGTTTGGCTGCCGTCGCCGTAGACGGTCAGCGCCCTGGCAGCCAGGGCTTGGCGCACGAACGTCGAGACCACACGGCCGTCGTACGGCCGCATCCGGGGACCGTAGGTGTTGAAGATCCGTACGATGCCCGCGTCGACGCCCAGGCTGCGCCGGTACGCCATGGACAGTGCCTCCGCGTAGCGCTTGGCCTCGTCGTAGACACTGCGCGGGCCGACCGGATTGACGTTGCCGCAGTAGTCCTCTGGCTGGGGGTGCGTCTCGGGGTCACCGTACACCTCGCTGGTCGAGGCCAGGACGAAACGCGCGCCGTGCCGCAGGGCCAGTCGCAGGGCGTTCTCTGTGCCCCGGCTGCCGGCCGACAGCGTTTCCAAGGGCAGACGGTGGTAGTCGGGCGGCGACGCGGGACTGGCGAGGTGTGCTACGGCGTGCACCGGCCCGGGGATGTCGAA
The DNA here is from genome assembly GCF_005981925.1 of Streptomyces albidochromogenes. Taxonomy (GTDB): domain Bacteria; phylum Actinomycetota; class Actinomycetes; order Streptomycetales; family Streptomycetaceae; genus Streptomyces; species Streptomyces albidochromogenes. The sequence goes on along the minus strand of NZ_VBVX01000060.1, from coordinate 16,972 downwards.
CGCCGTCGTCACATCACCGCATACGGTCCGGAATCGGGGGTTGGCGCGCAAGTGGGCGACGTTGTGAGGCTCACTCGTGCAGAAGTTGTCCAGACACCACACGGTGTCTCCTCTGCGGAGCAGTTCCTCACACAGGTGGGATCCGAGGAATCCGCCACCGCCTGTGATCACGACTCTCATGACGTACCTCCCATGGGACGGCCCAGTGCGTGCAGGGCCCAGCCGGCCGCGCGCCAGGGTTGTGCGTCGAGGCTGTTGCGGGCGTCCAGGAGCAGCGGTGTGCGCACCATGGTGGCGAGCGCTGCGGGGTCGATATCCCGGTACTCCGGCCAGGACGTGAGGTGCAGGACGAGATCGGCGCCCTCGCAGACCTTGGGGATGTCCAGGGCGTACGTCAGGTCGGGCAGGGCAGCGCGCGCGTTGTCCAGGGCCTGTGGGTCGTGTACGCGCACGGCGGCTCCCTGCTCGTGCAGGGCGGCGGCGACCGCGAGGGCGGGCGAGTCGCGTACGTCGTCACTGCCCGCCTTGAACGAGGCGCCCAGTACCGCGACCCGGCGGCCGGCGAAGGAGCCGCCGGTCAGCTGCCTTGCCCGGGTGACGGTGCGCTGCCGCTGGTGGATGTTGATGCGGTCGACCTCGTGCAAGAACGCCACCGACTCGCCGGCGCCGAGCTCCTCGGCGCGGGCCGCGAAGGCCCTGATGTCCTTGGGGAAGCAGCTCCCGCCGAAGCCGAGCCCGGGTTCGAGGAAGCGGTTGCCGATGCGTGAGTCCGCGCCGATGGCTCTGGCGAGGACCGTCACGTCGGCACCCGCCGCGTCGCACACCTCGGCCATCGCGTTGATGAAGGAGATCTTGGTCGCGAGGAAGGAGTTGGCCGCCACTTTGACCAGTTCCGCCGTGGCGGGGTCGGTGCTGAAGAACGCGGCGCCTGCCCGCAGCAGGCTTTCGTACACGGCCCGCAGCGTCGCCTCGGCGTGCGGTGATGAGACGCCCACCACGATTCGTTCGGGCCGCATGGTGTCCTCGACGGCGGAGCCCTCGCGCAGGAACTCGGGGTTCCAGGCAACCTCGGTGTCGCGGGCGACCTCGGCGAGCCGTCGCCCGAGCCGGGCCGCTGTGCCGACGGGCACGGTGGACTTGCCCACGACCAGACTGCCCGGCCGCAGGTGCCGCGCCAGCTCGTCCGTCACGGCGTCGATGTACCGCAGGTCGGCGGCCTTGCTGTCGGGTCGCTGCGGGGTGCCGACGCAGACGAAGTGCGTCCGTGCGAAGTCGGCGCCTTCTGCGAGGGAGGTGGAGAAGCGCAGGCGGCCCGATGCGACGGTGCGGGCGAGGAGTTCGTCCAGGCCGGCCTCGCGGATGGGCGCGCGCCCCGCTGCCAGGGTGGCGATCCGGTCGTGGTCGATGTCGATGCCGAGGACTTCGTGGCCGATCTCTGCCATGCACACGGCGTGCACCGTTCCGACGTACCCGGTGCCGATGACTGTCATTCGCATGACGTCACTCCTAACGGTTCGGCTGCCGGGCGGAACCGGCATAGCCAGAGGGGTTGAGTTGCTGGAACCGCCATGCGTCACGGCACATGTGGGCCAGGTCCCGAGTGGGTTGCCAACCCCAGGCCTGCGCCACGGCGGTCGCGTCGGCGACGAGTTCGGTTACGTCGCCGGGGCGGCGGGAGACAATGTCGTACGGGAGGGGCCTGCCACACGCCTCGCCGAAAGCGGCGACGACCTCGAGGACCGACCGGCCTTTGCCGAGGCCCAGGTTGTACGTGTGCATGCCGGGGCCGTCGGCGAGGTGGTCGAGCGCCACACGGTGCGCCTGGACGGTGTCCATGACGTGCAGGTAGTCGCGGATGGCGGTTCCGTCGGGCGTCGCGTAGTCGCCGCCGAACACATGGAGCCGGTGGCGCCTGCCGACGGCCACCTGCGCCAGATAGGGCATCAGATTGTCCGGCGTCCCGCTGGGGTCCTCACCGAGCAGTCCGCTGGGGTGGGCGCCGACCGGGTTGAAGTACCGCAGAGAGAGCACGGTGAACTCCGGGATCCGGTGGCACACGTCGGTAAGGATCTGCTCGCACGCCCACTTGGAGGCCGCGTACGGATTGGTGGGCCGGGCGGGGGTCGCCTCTCCGAGCGGCCCTCGGCCGGCATCGCCGTACAGCGAGCAGGACGAGGAGAACACCATCTGGTGCACTCCGTGTTCGTGCATCGCCCGCAGTAGGGAGGTCGTCCCGCCTACATTGGTGTCGTAATACTCGATGGGCATCCGTGTCGACTCACCGACGGCCTTCAGAGCGGCGAAGTGTACGACGGCGTCCACAGAGTGACGGTCGAAGACTGCCGAAAGGGCGCGCCGATCACGGAGGTCCAGCTCGTACACGGCGCCGACGAAGCGGTCGGCGATCCGTTCTATGCGGGCGAAGACCTGGGGTGTGCTGTTGGAGTAGTCGTCCACCACGATCAGTTCGTAGCCGTGGTCGAGGAGTTCGACGCAGGCGTGGGAGCCGATGAAGCCCGCCCCGCCGGTGACGAGGATCGTTGACAGTGAGCTCATGGGTCCGGCTCCTTGGTGTTCGTGCGTTCGTGAGTTCGTCGCCACCGCACTCACCAGCCCAGGACGGCGGCCGCGTAGGCCGGATAGAAGACGATCGCCGTGGCGGCGGACGCCGACGACAGCAGGCCAAGTGCCAGGGGCAGGCGGGCGGTCACCAACGTGGCTGCGAAGCGCGTTCCTGACGCCCTGGCTGCCTCCCGCACGTGGAGTACGGGCACGGCGAGTGCGACAGTGGCGTAGGCAGCGGCGGCGACGACACACAGGAAGACGTAACCGGCCGCCGGGCTGGTCAGCTCCCCGTAGAGGGCGACCGCGGACAGGGCCACGGCAAGCCCTGCGAACGGCGCGGTCAGTCTGGCGAGCAGCGGCCGAGGCCCATCCGTGTCCTTGGGGGTGACCTTGAACGTCAGCGGGCGGGGCCGCATCTTCTGGTGAAGCGCCCCGATCAGGCCCCAGGTGACGAAGGGCCAGCGGGCGAGCGCGAACAACCAGGTCTCCCAGCTCATGACGGGGGCGGTGCGCGGGCGCATCAGCTGCCTGCGTCGCATCAGCCACAGCGTCAGCATCAGCCACAGGGGCATTGACCAGAAGTGGATCAGGAAGTCGAAGTAGTTGACATTCATCCACGGCAGTCCGGTGATCACCGCCACCGGCGGAAGGATCAGCCCGGCGACAATCATCAGGCCGAGGAGCGGGTAGTACGCCAGGGCGTAGCCGAAGCGCAGCCGCAGCAAGGCGGGCAGCCGCTTCAGGTGGCGCGGGAGGAGGCCCAGCAGCATGGTGGTGAGGCTGCGGGACCACTGGTATTCCTGCGTGACCATGTCGGCGAAGGTCAGTGGCCCGTCCCCGTGCGCTTCGGCGTCGATGGCGAAGGCGCCGTGCCAGCCGGCTGAGTTGAGCAGATAGGTCGTGGAGAAGTCCTCGGCGAGTTCGGGCCCGAGGCCGCCAATCTCCCGCAAGGCCAGGGTGCGTACCGCGTAGTGGGAACCGATGCACATCGGGGCGAGACCGTCGCTGTGGCCCAGCTGCACGGCGCCGTGCCAGATGGCCTCGCGGTGCAGCCGGCCACGTGCCGCCCAGGACGCCGCGTCGGTGGCATCGCACATGCTGGGGGCGGCGACGTAGCCGATGGCGGGGTCGTCGAACGGCCGTACCATTTCGGCGAGATACGTCGGAGCGGGTACGTGGTCGCAGTCGAGCTGAGCCACCACGGCGTAGCGCCAGTAGCCCCAGTGGTCGTAGAAGTAGGCGAGGTTGCCTTCCTTGCAGCGCGTACGCCGCGGCCATCCCGCCCGGTGGTACGGAACCACTCCGCGCCGGCAGGACACCTTGACGCTGTGCCGCCTGCACCACAGCTCGGCCTCTTCGGTGGGGTCCTCGTCGCACAGCCAGACGTCATAGGCGTACGGGTAGTCCTGGGCCAGCATGGCTTCGAGGGTGGGGCGGACGGTGGGCCACGGCTCGGAAGGGGCGCGGGTCACTACGAAGGCCACTGCCACCGAAGGGATGGGCAGTGCCGGGTCGATGCGGCGCAGCCGCAGGGCCGTGACGAAGAAGTAGCAGGGGAGGACGGTGAGGTACAGCAGAAGGAGGCTGTTGACGATCAGCCCTGCCCAGCCTGCTTGGTGCTCCGGTTGCAGCCACCACGACCAGAACCAGAGGAACGACGCTCCCCAGCCCGCGGCGATCGTCCACAGTGCGGCCCGGTCCCGGACCGGAAGCACCGGCACGAACGTCGCCCGGCGGACCGTGCGGAGGGGGTACGGGTGCTCGAAGACGGGGCCCGCATCAGTGATCCGGACTACATTTCCGTCCGAGATCCGCGCCAAGTGGTCCTCCACCTGGGCGCGATCTGCCAGTTCAAGCTCGCTGTGCGTCATGGCCGACGCTCCTGAGTAACCAAACCTTGTACGTCAACGTGTCAACGCTGTATGTCCACGCTGTACGACCACACCATATGTTCCCGATGTAAGTTAACGTTGTATACGTCCGATTTTGTGACCTTCGATCCTTGATGTCAAGCGGAGGACGGTCATGGGGAAACAAGCGAACGCCGGGCCCGACGGGCCGGGCCGGCGGGCAAGCGACCAAGGCCGCTTCGGCCCGCTCAGGAGAGAACGCATACTGGCTGTCGCCCTGGACGTGGTCGATCGCGACGGCCTCTCCGGGCTCACCATGCGCAAGCTCGGCGCAGAACTGGGTGTCGAGGCGACGGCCCTCTACCGGTACGCCCCCAGCAAGGACGCGTTGCTGGACGGGGTGGTCGAGGAGTTCTACCGAGAACTGGACCATGACCTGACGCCCGGACCACGGCCCACACCGTCACCGGCCCAGGACTGGCGCGCGGAACTCCACCGCATTGCCCTGGCCGCCTACGACGTCGCCCTGCGCCACCCCCACGTGGTGCCGCTGATGTGCGCGCGCCTGCTCGCCACACCACTGGCACGCAGACCACCGCCCATACTGCGGAGCGACGAGCATGTACTGGCACTGCTCCACGACGCCGGCCTCGACAACCCCAGCGCCGTGCGGATCCACCGGGCCTTCACCGCATGGCTGCTCGGCTACCTCCTGGTGGAGCTGCGCGCCATGGACGACGACCCGGACGAAACCGACCCGGCTTTCCGGCTTGGCCTCCACCGCATACCCGAACGGGAATTCCCCCGCCTGCGGGCGACAGCCATTACCCTCGCCGACCGGGGCGGCCCCGTCGAACTCGAGGCGGGCCTGGACGCCCTGCTGCGGGGAGGCCCACTGCCCCGCACCACCCGCCGCATGGAGCACTGACGGTTCGCGGCTGTTCAACCTCGCCAATCGGCCCGGCGGCTGAGTGAGCGTCAGCCAACGGCGTTCACCGAACCCGGGTTCGGATGGGGCCTTGCGGGCTACCACCTGATCACCAAGGCGCGGGACGTCCCTTACGATACGGCCGACCAGTGCCCTGAAACGAACGACTCTGGCGCGAAAGCGGTGGTGACGCTGTCGCTGGCTCCCCGGCCGGGCGTCACAGTGCCTCGACACGCCGAGGCGTGCGCCGGCAGTGAGTCCCGTGCGTACACCACCTGGGCGCGCGAAGACCGGGCCGGCCGCCATGGCGGCTGTGTACTTGACGGCCGATGGAGTGAGACGCGGTGGCCGTGGCGGAGCGGCAGGCCGGGTCGATGTCCAAGACCTGCACAGTGGAAGGCGTCGACTCCAAAACGTCTGCGGTTTGGAGTAGCAGTCGAAGTCCCGGAAGCCGTCACACGCCGCCCGGGACTTCGCCTTGCTCGCTGACTCCACTGCGTGTGAGGGCGAGTCCCTGGCTGGCGGAAGTAGTTGCTCCTCAACGCCCTCGCTGGTGATCAGCAGGGGCAGTGCGTGCGGCCTTTGGCCGCAAAGTCACATTCTTGAATCCGTCATCGACGATCCTCCGCCTTCCGTCGCCTCACCATCCGGGGCCCCGAGAAGAGAACCGGCTACCGCTGCGCCGGTCAGCGCAGCTGAATGCGTGGTCACAACGATGTACGGGGGGCGGTCGGCGTCCGCGAGACCGGTGGAGAAAGAGGCCACGGCCGCCCGAGCTTTCCCCACTCATGCTGATACGGGCGACAGTAATGAACACGGGTTGCGGTCGGTGGGTGGGTGGTGGTGGTTGTGGCGCGCTGTGTGGCGTAGCTGTTACGTGATCGCAGTGTTTCGGCGTGCTGGTCACAGCGGTGTGGGGGAACGGTCTTGCCCCATAGCGCTTGACGGTGTGCGGCGTTTGATGCGGCATGGATCACTCGCGCGATGAGTACCGCATCGGACGTAACACAGCAGGGTTGTTCGGCCTCTCTCGGCGCGACGCTTCCCAGGAGGTTCACGAGGAGTGTCGGTGGTGCGCACAGCTGCGCGAAGCCGAAGTCGACCAAGCCCGCTCATCAAGACCCGGCAAGAACAGGAACGCCAAGCCGCAGGGCTGACCTGCTGGCCGCGTGACGGTTAGCGTCACTCCCGGATCAGACGGCGAGTCTCTGCGCTCGCCGCCCTGTTTCGGGAGCGAGTCGCAGCCGGCGGCGGCGTAACCCCCGGGCGTGACCGCATCGCTGTTCCCCGCCGCGTAGTCGTAGGAGGCGGCGGGGCTTGGCGGGGAAGGATGCGCTAGCGGCCGTGGGGCTGGCTGAAGCGGGTCTGTTGTCAGGGCAGGTCGAGGTCGGTCAGTGCTGTGGCGAAGCTCAGGACGGCGGCGAGGATGGCCAGGGTGAGGAGCAGGAGGCGCAGGAATCGCAGTCCGCGCGTCAGCCTGGCTGCTTCGGGCGCCGGCTTCTCGGGTGGGTGGGCTTGCGTGGGCCAGTTGTTGAGGGGTTCGGCGGGGTCCGCGTCGTCATTTCGCGTCATTGTCTGACAACGTGCGTGCGGCGGTGGGGGGACGGCGACGCCTGGGGACTGTCACAGGATCGGTACGTGCCTCGTGCCGGCGGACCGTCGCGTCGGGGGGTGCTCAAGGGGTTTCTCCGTCTGCAGCGGGAGCGGGGGAGGCGTCTGGGCAGTAGCTGGGGTGGTCTGGCCATAGGGCGGCGCCGGTTTCGGGTTCGTAGAAGCGCAGTTCGCCGCACCGGATGCACCGCTGGGCCTGGGTGGTTGATGGCAGGCAGTGGAACTCGCGGGCGTCGGCGGACAGTGCGTAGGGCTCGATCATGCACTGCTGGGTTCCCCCGCGGGCGAAAACGAAGTCCGTCTGACCGCATCCCGATCGGGTGGTGTCGTTCGCAGGATGCTGACACCAGACGCTCACCGCCCCCGCTCGCTTTAGCCGGCATGGTTGCCGGTCGGGTCGTGGGTTGTTGTGTCGTGCATGAGGTGTTCGAGGGTGGTCAGATCGTGGAGGGCGCCGGTGCCGTCCGGCAGGACGAGCCAGCGCAGACGCCCGCCTGCGGGTCGCGGCCAAGGGGTGGCGATCCAGGTACCGGTGCCGGCGCAGCGGATTCCGGAGGCGAACCAGCCGGTGGTGGCGCCGGGCGGCACGAAGAACCCGGTGAGCCTGGCGCAGGTGTCGAACAGGACCGGGCCGGGCCGTAGTCGACAGGAGCTGATGGCGCGTAAGAGGGTGAAGCCCAGGCGCTCGGGTGTGATCACGACGTCCCACCGGCGGCCGGCCGGAAGCAGGGCGACGTCCGGCTGGTGACGCCGCCACTGCCGGGCGCAGGCGACCGGATCCAACGCCGCGCCGGCCAGCCATTCCATCGCCACCGTTGTGTTCCCCATACGGACCACCCCTGTACTCCGAACCGGACGGAGCGAACAGCCGCTCCGACCAGTAACCATCACCGCTCGTCACATGTTGTCACCACTTGTTACCCAGAGTGCAAGGGGTCGTTAGCAAGAAGTTCACCGGAAGATGCGTCGCAGGCTCATGTCGCTCACGACGCTCTCCCTGGCCACTCATGGCGCCGGGCGCCGGAACGGGCATAGGCGTGGCTCTCGGGGGCAGCCGCTGGTCAGGGCGGCGTTCTGCGGCTGTTCGCCCATCGCTGCAGGAGCCGCCTGCCTCGCGTACTCACCTTGGGCTTTTTTGCGGTGTGCGTATGGGTATGCGCAGAGATGCGCAGAACGGCTGTTACCAAGATCCGGGTCGGCGGGTGGGGTGGCGCGTTGGGTGGCGTGTGTGGTGGTGCGCCGGAGCATGCAAGCGCTTTCCGTGTACGTTCAACGGGTGGGTGTAGCTGTCAGTGCATGTCAGGCTCACGCCTAACTGTCCATTCATGTGCTGTACATCCGCGTGTTACAGAAATGTCCGCAATCGGTAACACGGTGTCAGGCATACCCCACTGGCAGGTTCGGCGGTCCAGAGTTTGGGTCCTCGGCACCGACAGGGACCGAGACCCGCACCGCACCGCCGGCCCGGTTTTGGCTGGTGGTGCACATGATCTGAGGGGACATCACTCATGTCTGCTTCTTCCGCCCGCCGTCTGGCCGCCACCGTTCTCGCGGCCGGCGCGATCGTCTCCGCCGCCGCACTGCCGGCCATGGCCCAGGACCGCGACGGGGACCGGCGGCAGCGCCCGGGCGTCGAGATCAGCGCCGTCCAGGCCGACAGCCCCGGGCCTGAGAACCGGTCGAACCGGTCGCTGAACCGCGAGTGGATCGAGATCACCAACAACCACCGGCAGGCGGTCAACCTCAAGGGCTGGACGCTGCGCGACCGTGACGGCAACCGCTACCGCTTCGACCATGTCCGCCTCGCCGGCCGTGCGACGGTCCGGGTCCACACCGGTGTCGGCCGCGACACCCGTGCCGACCTCTACATGGACCGCCGCCACTACATGTGGGACAACCGTGCCGACACCGCGACCCTGCGCAACGACCGCGGCCGCGTCGTGGACACCGAGTCCTGGGGCCGCGGCGGACACCACCGCGGCTGACCCCACCGCCCGCACCTGACCGCGGGCACCGGGCACCACGGGGGCGGCGCGCCAACGGCGCGCCGTCCTCTTCGCGGCCTGTGCGCGCAAGGGCGGTTCTACGCTTCCCACGGCACCGGCGCGTGGTCGCTCTGAGCCCAACCGGGCGGGCTTACGTCATCGTGCCGGGGTGTCGGATGTCCGCGTACATCCGCGCTTTGACCCCGGCTTCCCCTGGGGTGCGCCATACCGGAGTGACGCCGGAGGTGGCCCATTGCCGCTGCAGACCGTCCATCACCGCGCGGATGGTCTCTTCGTCGGCGGCGGTGATGTCCAGGACTACCCGCCCCGGCTCGCGGATGTGCTGCTCGTCGACCTGTTCCATGCCTGGACCGACGCGCATGTCGCACGGGTGGTTCGCCGGCTGACGTACGACCACCCGTACGGGCGACGTAGCCCGAGATGCCCGCGAAGAGCCGGACGACGTGCAGGCGTGCGGCGCCGCTTGTTGAGCCGGCGGCCGGCAGTGGTCCGCCGGCCGCACCCGGCCGCCAGGACTGACGGACTCAAGCCGGACGCGCCCGCCAACCGTCCGACCACGCCAGCCAGACCGATTCCGGCCGCCTGAGGACCGGCGTGTGCTTCTCCCGCGCCGGGGCAGCCGCGAACCGTTTCACGTCAGCCCGGTCATCCCCGAACGGGTCGAGGAAGTCAGCGAGGCCACCGCGATCGAGCGCCGGGCGCGGTGCCATCCGCCGCGCTTGATGCGGCAACGCTTGGACGTCCCCGTGGCCGAGGCGCCGAGATTCGGGGAAGGGGTACAGCCCTCCAGTGGCCGACCCGGCCGCAGTCCGTGATGGGGGAGCAGCTTCGGTCGGGAAACCCCGGTGCCTCCGCGCTCGACGTTTCCACCAAGACGTGATCTAACGCTGTGCATAAACGTTCACTCACCGGGGCACCAGCACCAATGAGTCCCCCGGCCGGACGCCCCCCCGTTGTCCGGCCCCGAGATGGTCCCGCGATCTCACCCCCCCCAGAGATCGCGGGGCCACTCCCATTCCCAGGCCCGGCTGCTTCACGGGTTTCCACGTCCTGTACTGCTCCGATCCGAGCACCCTGTCCGAGGGTGGTCCGAACACGCCGCCGCCCCAGCGAGGGGGCACCGCTCGGTGGTCACGTCGGCAGAAGCGGGGGGCGCCTCGCAAGGCGCCTTTCAGGACAAGGGGAGTCGACAACCCCGACTACTTCACTGAGAGACCCCCTTGGAACTGGTGAAGTTCCTACCACCTGCCCAACCATCCTCCAGACAGCGCGCCGCCCGGATAGGCCGGCACGCAGCCACAGCACCGGACCCAAGGCTTCAAGAGGCCTGGGGCCCAGTGCACGGCAGGGGAGGCGGTCAGAGGCTGTCCGGGGCGGCCTGGGGGATCGTCACCGGCCCTGCCCAGTCCATCCCCAGCTCCGCAAGGGCGAGCTGATCGGCGGCCAGCCGGTCCCGCCTCGATTAGGTCGTCCCAGATTGACGCGTTCACCTAGTGCCGGGTCTGCCGGGCTCCTGTCATTCCATGACGTTGCCGTCTGGCTCTATTGACCGGTCTCGTGCCTGCAGAGGGCGACCTTCCAGGAGACACTCCACCGTCCGCGCGGTGCATGGCCGCTGGCCTCGCCCAGCACCTCCAGCACCCAGGCCCGTACGCGCAGGTGCGCGGCAGGACTGTCCGGCGGACGCTCCCAGCCGCTCCACCCCGGCGATGGGGGGCCCTGGAGGGCCGGGGGTGATCGCCTGACATGCTGGCGGCGTGATCGTTCCGTTCCTTGTCGGCATCGTGGTACTGGCCGGCGTCCTCACCCTGGCGGTGTGGATCTGCACCGAGTTCGTGCAGGCCTGCCGGGAACCGCGCGCCTAGCTTGGGCGCGTATCGAGTCGTGATTGAACTGCCTGCTGCGTGGGCCGGTGGTGGCCGCCTGCGTCGAGTCGCGTGAGATCATCCGTCTATGAGCAGCGACCTGGAAGTAAGCGCTCTGGCGATCAATGTCGTGATACCGCAGGCGCTCCGCTGGACGGACACCCGACGCGGTGAAGCGTTCACGCTGACCACACTCAACGTCCGGCTTCTCCCGGACGGTCACCTAGCCGTGAAGGCCTATGGCAGACCAGTCGGTGGTGGTCGGGGCGCATATGTCTCTTTCCCTGTCCCCGATAAACCCGAGCTGGCGGCCCTGGTCTCCGATGCTGCCAGCCGTGCCGGGGCGTTGTGGGCCGCTCATCGTGGTCTCGGCTGACCTCAGTTCGACTCGACAGCGGGCGGTGGCAATCCCAGACTCCGCCCTCACGGCGAAACCTGGGCCGGTAGACCTTCTTGCGTGACGCGAGTGCAACTGAAGGATGCAGCGTGGGAGTCCGTCTGTGCAGGGCGCGCTCGCTGACGGTTGTCTTAGCCTTGATTCACCGATCCGGCGTCTGTGGATAACTCTTCTAGAAAGAGGAAGTGCCTCGTGAGCTGCGATGATGGGAGTTCTTCAGGCTTCCAGCACGCACGATCAGCAAGTCACTTCCGAGAGGCAAGTTTCCCATACGTCGGCGGCGGTCTCCGCTGCGTTCGATGACCGAACTCGCCGGTCCTGTGGGAGTACGTCGACGAGGGCTGAACCCTGAGAGGACACCGCCACCGGGGGGCGTCAGCGTGCAGTCCACCGGTGGCGGCGACGCCGCCCGTGGAACCGCCCGGGGAACGTCGACGACCAAGTAGTGAGGCTGCGCGAGCCCCAGGAACATCAAGCCGCCGCTGGCGGACCAAGGAGCCACGATTTTGCGGTGCCCGGCCCAGGAGCAGGGGTGTGACATGCGTTGCGTTAGCTGTGGACAAGAGACTGAGTATGAACACGCGCCCCCCATGGGGGGCTCACCGGAGATAGGGTTGGTACACGTCAGCAGCGGTATGATGGCCTGTTTCCCGGAGCGTGGTCCGGCAAGCCCGATTGTCAAAGCTCCGGTGCCACCGCACCTCCGCCGCCTTCTGGAGCAGGGACCGCGGTTGCCTCCGCCGCCACCACCCGGATTCCTGATCGAGGAGGACGAGCCCGGTTCGGGGGCGTGCAGTCCAACGGCACTGTGACGTCCGTGTCACGCGGGCTGCCCCAGCCGTCGGAGCCCTGTCCGCCCCGGACCGTAGCCTGACCGCTGTTCGCACGGCACAGGAGGTACGCCCCGTGGATCCCACGACCGCCCGCCACATCAGGTCCGCCACGGCCCTGCCGGCGGACGCGCTCGCTAGCCTGAACCAGGCTTTCCTCCACCGGTGGCACCAGGGCGGCCTGGGTATCCGCCTCGGAGCATTCCGCGATCGACCACGCCGTCTCATCGGCATTGCTCTGTGCGTCGATGAGCTGAACCAGGTCCGTGAGGGCCCTCTCATACAGAGCAAGTCCGCCTGCGCCATCGCCGCACGGGCCGTGCACACGCGCGGAGAACTGACTGAGGATCAGCATCGCGCAGTCCTTGCCCCGTTTACCGCCGCCGGCGTCGCCGGTCTCGTGGAGTGCTCCCTCCTCGGGGTACATCGATCCGTGACGGCGCACTGTGCATGCTGGATCCTGGACTGTCGACTGCCCGTAGCCTTCCTCCATGCAGGCAACTTTGATGATCTACGACGGCACGGCCGCGCCCGATGCAGACGTGCCACGTACCGGGGGTGTGCCGTTGGCCCCCGAGGGGTTCACCTGGCCGGTGTGCGGCGACTACTGCGGAGGGCCGATGCAGTTCTTCGCGCATCTGCCGGTCGAGGACGGCGTCCTGTCGGTGTTCGTGTGCCAGAACGATCCAGGCGCCTGCGAGCTGTGGGACGCGACCTCCGGGGCGAATCGGGTCCTTCTCTTCCCGCACGCGGGACTGGTACCGGTGGTCGTACCCGAGAAGGGCGTGACGCTGCTGCCCGCAGTGTCGGCGATCACGACCCGGGTCGTGACGCTCGAACCCGAGGAGGATGACGGCGACGATCTCCCGCGTGACACATACGACCTCGCCCGTTCAGGGTGGGAGCGGGAGCCCGGCGAGCGGTTCGGGAAGCAACGCGAGGTACTCGGATCGCTCGGCGGCAGCCCCTCCTACCTGGACGACGACCGGTTGCCCGGGTGCCCATCCTGCTCCGGCACGACGGAATTCGCGGCACACTTGGAGGAGGGGATCGACCGGCAGACCGCGATGAACCTCGGCGGCCAGTTGGGCTACGTGTTCGTCTGCCGCCCCTGCTCCGAGGGCGCCTTCCTCACGGACTGAGCGCGCCTGCGGCGGCAGGCCCCGCCGCCTACACGGACGGGCCGCCCCCGCTCTCCTCCTCCGCCACAGCCTCCTCCGGGGTGGCCCCGTGAGTGTTCGGAACAATCCCTGATCCAGGAAGATTCCTCGGTGTCCAGTAGCACGTGACGGAGGCCCAGACCGCCGAGACGCCTGAGCCGAAGCAGCCGAAGACGGTTGACGGTCAGTTGATCCCCGAGTTGGTGGTGCGGGCTGCAGGCCGAGAACCTTCGGCTGACAGATGAGGGGGCATCCGTCAGCCGCTGACGAAGTGGCTGCCGCTGTCCGATCGGTGGTCGGGATCACCGACCACCTCGGCCCCGACAAGCACACTCCGTGTTCAGCGTCAAGGGGGCGGAGCGCGGGCAAAGGCGGCGGCGTCACCCTTTTGTGCCGCTGCCGTTGTTGTCGAACTTCTCCAGCGGCGTGCGGGCGCCGTCGCGGAACGCGTCGAGGCCCCTCTCGAAGTCGACCGCTGCCCCGCGAACAGCGCCGATTCGTCGGGTGCAACGTAGCGCGGCGGCGCGCCTGGGAGACGGCGCTCAGCTCAGCGGGATGTCCCAGGACGCCACATCGGCCGGATCGAGCGCTCGGGTGCGCGCGACCAGAACGGCCGGCTGATCACCGGGCAATGTGTCGAGCACCCGCTCCATGGTCTGATCCGTCGAGGAAGCGCTGGGGCCGGACAGTCGTTCGCGAAGCCGGTCCAGAGGGCCGGCGTCGGCGTTCCGGAGGAGGGAGCCGGAGAGCAGGAGGAGGGTGCTGCCAGGCGGAAGCGAAAACTCGCCGGTCGCGAACGGCGGCCCGTCCTGCCCCAACGCGGGCGTCTGGGGCAGCGGAGCATCGTTCCAGGTGCCGTCCGGGCCTGCGATCAGCAGTCCCTGTCGGCCAGCACGAGCGATGGAGCACTCCAGCGTTACCGGGTCATGCGCCGCGTAGACGCACGCGACGGCCAGGTGGTCGGATTCTGCGGCGGACGGACGTTCTTCCTTGAGTCGCGGTACTGTGTCGCCCAACCGGGCCACCAGTTCGTGTGGGTCGAGGTCCAGGGCCGACGAGGCGTAGACCGCCGAGCGCAACTGAGCCATTGCAGCGGCTGTCTCGGGGCCCTTACCTTCGACCGGCCCGACCACCAGGGCGACCCGTGCCCCGGCGAGGGGCAGGACGTCGAACCACGCACCGGCCCCCTGGCCGGCGGGCAGATAGCGGTGGGAGATGTCCACCGCGTTCTGACGGGTGGGGGATGGCTGCAGCAGGTGTCCCTGCAGCGCGAGGGCCACGGCGTGCGCATGTTCGTAGCGCCGGGCGTTGTCGATGCACAAGGCGGTGTGCGCCGCGAGGTTCATCGCAAGCCGCACGTCCTCCGCCTCGAACGCATCTCTGCGCTCCGGTCGCCCGAACCAAGCCACACCCAGCGGTACTCCTCGGCAGGCGAGAGGAACGATGAGCGAGTCATCGTTGGCGCCGGTCCGCTCGATGCGCGGATCGGTCCGGCCCAGCACATCAGTGAACGACGCCGTATCGACGGCCGCGCCGACCGCCGGGACCTGCCCCGAGCCGCTCGGCCACGCGGCCGCCCGTCGCAACTGCGGTTGTCCGTCCGTCAGTGATGTCTCCGCATCCGCCCCACGAAGCACCGCGTCAGTGAGCGCGACCGCCGAGACATCGGCCAGGACGGGAACGGTGATCTCGGCAAGGTCGTGAGCACACTGCAACGGATTGAGACTGGGGCCGATGCGCCCGCGCGCGTGGTCGAGGACGCCGAGGCGTTCACGGGCGTGCTCGCGCTGCGTGATGTCGACAGCGGCGGCCACCACGCCGGTCGCCTCGCCGGCGTCGTTCTCCAGCCGAAACATGGAGGTGGAAGCGACGTGTTCCCGGTCCGGATCCGCCGGTGGGTAGCCGCGGACCCGCACGTCGTAAACGGGGACGCCCGTGGCGAGCACGTGGCGAACGCTGCGCTCGATCGTGGCAGGACTGGCGCGCGTAGACCTCCGCCAAGGGGCGGCCAACAATGTCCGATTCCTGAACCCCGCGCATCCCGGCCGCACTGAGGTTTGCCCGCATTACGCGCAGGTCGTTGTCAAGAACATGTAGCCCCATGGGCGACTGACGGATACATCGCCCCCAGGATGCCTGATCACAGCCGCTCGGGGTCGTAGAGCGGTGTGCGCGGTGTGCGCGCTGCGGGAGTGCTGTCGTGCGCCCCCGCGGCAGCGTATGGGCAGCTGCCGGGGTGGGCACGTCGTTACGGGCAGCGCGTGACGACTGTGGCCCGTGGAGTCAGAGGAAACGGTCCTGTTTCTCTTGCGCGCGGTCCGATGGGCGGTCGTCGTCCGGCGTGCTGCGGGGGCAGGGATCGGAGGGAGTGTCGCGGTGGGGGTTCAACAGGTTCAGCTGGTGGCGGGTGGTGTGCCGGGGTTGGGTCACGTGGCGCGCCTGGTGCGTGATCCCCTTGGCTTCCTCACGTCCCAGCGGGGAGGGCCGCCAGTGGTGAGGATGCAGCTCGCGGGGCGGTCGGTGTATCTGGTCAACGATGCGGAGGCGGTCCACCAACTGCTGGTGTCGTCGGTGTTCGACAAGGGCGGCCCGTTCATGGACACGGCGCGGGTCCTGGTCGGCAATGGTGTGATCACGTGCAGCGACGCCGATCATCGGCGTCAGCAGCCGGTGATGCGGCCTGCGTTCCACCGCGACCAGGTGACCCGGTATGCCCCGGTGATGGGTGAGTGCATCGCGCAGGCGGTCGGCGGGTGGCGGGAAGGCGAGCGGCTCGATGTGGAAACGAGCATGTACGCGTTGGCGGCCCGGGTGGTGGGGCGCACCCTGATCGCGGCCCCAGACGGCCGTACGGCGGCCGACACCATGGCCGTAGCCCTGCCGGTACTGCTGGAGGGCATGTTCCGCCAGATGCTGGTGCCCTGGCCGCTGCTGCACCGGCTTCCGCTGCCGGCCAACCGCCGCTTCCATCAGGCACAGGCCCGCCTGGAGTCGGCCGTTCGCCACGTGATCGCGCAGTACCGGGCAGGGCAGGCGCCGGGGGGCGACCTGCTGTCCCTGGTGATGGCCGCGGTCGATGACGACGGCCGTCCGCTGGACGATACCGAGGTACGTGACCAGATCCTGTCGGTGCTCGCCGCGGGCGTGGAGACCACCGCCTCCCTGCTCGCCTGGACCCTCCATGCTCTGGCCGATCACCCGGACGTGGAGAGTCGGCTGTGGACGGAGCTGGACCACGAGCTCACCGGACGCACTCCCACCTACGCCGACGTCGCGCGCCTGCCCTACACCCGCCAGATCCTCACCGAGGTACTGCGGCTGTGGCCGCCGACCTGGATGCTCAGCCGTAGCACCCTGGAGCAGACCGTCCTCGCCGGCTTCACCATCCCCGCCGGCGCGGACGTGATCATCTCCCCCTACGCCTTGCAACGCGACCCCGCCGTCTTCCCTGACCCTGATGACTTCGACCCAGATCGGTGGCTGCCTGAACGGAGCACCCCGGCCCAACGCCAGGCGTTCACCGCCTTCGGAGGCGGGCGCCGCAAGTGCCTGGGTGAGCACTACGGCATGACGGAGGCTGTCCTCGCCCTCGCCACGATCAGCAGCCGCTGGCAGCTGCGCAAGGCCACTGCCTCGCCGTTGCGGCCCCTGCCCCGCTTCCTCCTCACCCCCAAGGCTGGGCCCCTGATCCCCACGCGCCGCACGCCTCCGGCCGCCATGCCCGGGCCTGTCGCGGGACAGGAACGATGAGAACCCCGGC
>NZ_VBVX01000601.1 GCF_005981925.1 Streptomyces albidochromogenes | reverse complement strand
GTTAAGAGACCGGCCCCCGGCCGGACCTCCGGTGGTTCCAGCCGCGCCCGTCCAACGGCCTGGGCGCCAACAGCGTCAACACGCGGTACGCGCTGATCCTCTCCGGCGCCACCAACCGCTCCGGCGACAACCCGGACCTGATCAGGTGGGTCAAGGAGGCGAAGAAGGCCGTACTGGCGGACAACCGGGCCGGGGAGTACGAGCCGAAGCCCGCCGACATCCCCGCCGACGCCGTCACCTCCTCCGGCTCCGGCCTCGACCCGCACATCTCCCCCGCGTACGCCGCACTCCAGGCGCACCGCGTCGCGGAGCGCAACGGCCTCGCGCCGGCCCGCGTCGAGCGGCTCGTCCGGGACCACACCGAAGGGCGGACGCTCGGCTTCATGGGCGAGCCCCGGGTGAACGTGCTGCGGCTCAACCTGGCGCTGAGGGAGCTCACCGGGAAGTGACCTTCGCGACCGTGGCCGGCCCTCCGGCCACGGTCGCCAAGACGTGACCCGGACAACGCGAAACGGGCCTCCGCGGGCGACTTCCGTCACCTGCCGAGACCCGTTTCGTCGGTTTCTCTAAGTGCGCGAGGGGGGATTTGAACCCCCACGTCCCTAAGGACACTGGCACCTGAAGCCAGCGCGTCTGCCGTTCCGCCACTCGCGCATGAGTGGTGCCGTTCGAATCTCTCACTGGTTTGTGCGAGCGCCTGACGACATGCAGAAGATTAGCACGGTGGTCAGGGTGGATTCACACCCGTTGTTCGGGGGGACCCGAGGAGGGGAACGAGAGGGAGAACGAGGCGGGGAACGAGGAGGGCTCAGGACGCGAACGACGACGCGAACGCCGAAGGGAACGCCGCCGCCCCTCACCCACTCCTCCAGAGTGTCCCCGGGGTGCGGGACACTGTGAGGAGGCCACCTCTACGATCCCTGTGAGAGGTGACACTCATCCACTGTGCAGACAAGGGGAACCAGCCGATTTCCCGACGCGTGGATACGATCAGTAAGCAGTACCAGGACGACAACGACGGAGGAGGTGCCCCATGGGAGTCCTGAAGCGTTTCGAGCAGCGTCTCGAAGGTCTGGTCAACGGCACCTTCGCCAAGGTCTTCAAGTCCGAGGTCCAGCCCGTCGAGATCGCCGGCGCCCTCCAGCGCGAGTGCGACAACAACGCCACGATCTGGAACCGCGAGCGGACCGTCGTCCCCAACGACTTCATCGTCGAGCTCTCCACCCCGGACTACGAGCGCCTCAGCCCGTACTCCGGCCAGCTCGGCGACGAGCTCTCCGGACTGGTCCGCGACTACGCGAAGCAGCAGCGCTACACCTTCATGGGACCCATCAAGGTCCACCTGGAGAAGGCCGACGACCTCGACACCGGTCTCTACCGCGTACGCAGCCGCACCCTCGCGTCCAGCACGTCGCAGGCCGGCCCGCCGCAGAGCGCCGCGTCCGGCCGCCCGGCCCCCGCACCCGCCGCCCCCCGCGGCGGCGGGTGCGGGGGC
>NZ_VBVX01000600.1 GCF_005981925.1 Streptomyces albidochromogenes | reverse complement strand
ACCCACGGGTGCGGCATCGGCGGTGGGAACGGACAGGGCCAGCACGGCAACATCGTCACGTTCGGTGTCGGGCAGGGTGTCCAGCAGCGCCACGGTGTCCTCGATGAGGGCGGCCGCGCTGATCGGCCGCCGGCGCTTGGCCAGGAAGGCCGCCAAACCGTCTTCGGCGAGCATCTCGCCGTCTGCGGTGCGCGCCTCGGTCAGCCCGTCGGTATACAGCAGCAGTCCCTGTCCGGGCTCAAGGCGGAGGGTGCGTGAGGCGAAGGTGGCTTCGGCGAACGCGCCGACCAGCATGCCTCCCTTGGCACGGACCTCCTCGACCCGCACACCGGAACCATCGATGGGTCTGAGGTGGTAGGCGGGAGGGTGGCCGCCGGTGGCGACCTTGACGGTGAAGCCGTCGCCTGCGGACGGTTCGATCATGCCGATGACGGCGGTGCAGAAACGGGTGCCGACCGCGGCGTCCAACAGCAGCGCGGTGTTCAACGCCTGGAGAGCAGCCGTCGGGTCGGCGTCGACCAGTGCCGCGGCCCGCAGCGTGTAGCGGGTCAGCGAGGTGATCGAGGCGGCTTCGGCGCCCTTGCCGCACACATCCCCCAGGAAGAACGCCCACCGGCCTCCGCCGACGGGAAAGACATCGTAGACATCCCCGCCCACTTCCTGGGGGGAAGCGGTCTTGTAGTGACACGCCAGCTCCAGCCCGGGCACCGCCGGCAGCACCGGAGGCACCAGCGTCCGCTGCAGCGTGGAAGCGAACTCGGTGATCGCCGCCTTGTCCCGCTCGGCCCGCTGACGTGCCTCTTCCTCCGCCTGGCGGCGCTCCTGCTCGGCCTTGCGGCGTTCTTGTTCGGCGCGCACCGCGTTCAGCGCGGACAGCCGCAGCTCCAGCTGGTCGCGCACCATCGCCGCCAGGTCCGCCAGGGTGTCGGCATCCGCCTCATCCAGCTCGCGGGGGCGGGTGTCCAGGACGTTGACCGTACCCAGGCGATGCCCGTCGGCGGTGATGATCGGAGCAGCGGCGTAGAACCGCACCCCCATCGGACCGGCGACCAGGGGGTTGGAGCAGGCGACCGGATCGGCCAGGGTGTCGGGGATGACCGTGGTGTCATCCCGGAGCACCGCCGAACCGCACAGTCCCGGATCCCGGCCGATCTGGGTGACGCCGTCCAGCCCGTGCGCGGCCTTGAACCAGATCCGGTCCTCGTCCACGATCGTCACGGTCGCCACCGGCATGTCGAACAGACGCGCGGCCAGCGCCGCGACCCGATCGTAGGCGCCGTCCGGTGGGGTGTCGAGAATGTCGTAGCGGCGCACCGCCGCCATCCGCGCCGCCTCCGCCGACACCGCAAGCGAGGGCCCGCTCGGCGCTATGACAGGCGCACTGACTTGCCTCGTCTCATCTTCCCCCCACAGGAAAAGCGACCGCCAGACAGCCGACGCCTCAAGCACCCTACTCAACACGCCTCAGTCTCCCGGCCCCGAGAACGTCCTCCCCC
>NZ_VBVX01000599.1 GCF_005981925.1 Streptomyces albidochromogenes | reverse complement strand
CTCGGGCGCTGCCGTCGGGTCTCGTCGCCGTCCATGATGTCGTCGTGCAGCAGCGAGAAGGTGTGGATCAGCTCGACGGCGACCGCGCCGGCGACCGCGGCGGCGCCCGCCCCGCCCGCCGCCGGCCAGCAGCGGGAGTACCGGCAGGGGCCCGCCCGCGACCTGGCCGGACACGCCGAACAGCTGCGGCGCGCCCAGACCCTGCGCGTCGCCGCCGCGAAGAAGTGGGGGCTCGCGCGGCCGCCGCTCGTCGCGCCCCCACCGCCCGCCGTGAAGCCGAGAATCACCACGCGCAAGGGCTTCAGCGCGGGCCCGGGGCTGCCGCCGGTCTTCACCACCGTCCCGGTCAAGAAGCGGGTCGTCTTCCTGACCATGGACGACGGCGCGGAGAAGGACCCGAGGCTGCTGAAGATGATGACGGAGCTGGGCATCCCCTACAGCGCCTTCCTCAGCGACTACCTGGTGCGCGAGAACTACGGCTACTTCGCGCGCATGCAGGGCCGGGGCGTGTCCCTGCACAACCACACCCTCAACCACCGCTACATGCCGGGCCTCTCGTACGCCCAGCAGAAGCGCGAGATCTGCGGAATGCAGGACGTCATCCAGAAGCGGTACGGCAAGCGGCCCCGGCTCTTCCGGCCGCCGTACGGCAACTACAACGCCGACACCCTGCGCGCGGCCCGCTCCTGCGGCATCAAGGCCGTGCCGCTGTGGGCCGCCGAGGCGTTCCCCGACCGGATGGAGTGGCGGGAGTGGGACCGCGACCTGCATCCCGGCGACATCATCCTCACGCACTTCCGGGGCAAGGAGGACTGGAAGGGCACCATGCCGGACATGATCCGCCGGGTCATGAAGACGGTCACCGCCAAGGGGTACGCCGTCGCACGGCTGGAGGACTACCTGTGAGGCGCGCGCACCGGCTGGCGGCCGGGCTGCTGACGGCCGGTGCGCTGGCGCTCACCGGCTGCGCCCAGTCCGTGGACCCCATCGAGCGCCTCGGCAGGAAGGCCGTCCGCAGCGTCGCCCCGAAGGTGCGCGACGCGGGCGGCCAGGCGCTCGCCGCGCACGCCCCGCCCGCCCCGCGCGCCGCGGCGTACGCGCGGTGGGGACTGCGGGCGCCGCTCCCCGCCGCGCCGCCGCCCCCGGCCCGCAAACCGGCTCGCCCCTTCGTCGTCGACCGCGTGCCGACCCGCGACAAGGTCGTCTTCCTCACCTTCGACGACGGCGCCGAGCGGGACCCCGCGTTCGTGCGGATGGTCGACGAGCTGAACCTGCCCATCAGCATGTTCCTCACGGACAGCGTGGCCTCGCCCGGGTACGACCACTTCGACCGGCTGAGGCGGGCGGGCGGCGGCCTCAGCACGGTGCAGAACCACACCGTCGACCATCCGTACCTGCCCGGCCTGCCGTACGCCGGTCAGCGCGCCCAGATCTGCGGCCAGCAGGACCGCCTGGAGGCCCGCTTCGGGGCCAGACCCCGGCTCTTCCGGCCGCCGTACGGCGCGTACAACAACCAGACGCTGCGGGCGGCGGGCGACTGCGGGGCGCGGGCGGTGGTGCTGTGGGG
>NZ_VBVX01000598.1 GCF_005981925.1 Streptomyces albidochromogenes | reverse complement strand
CCTCAACGCCCTGCCAGCGCAACCCGTAACCGATGCTGCGCTGCACGAGATAGCCGAGCACCCTGGCGACCTGCGCCGGACCGCCGTCGAACGCGGACCTGACCTCGGGGTCCGCCTCCAGCACCGAGTGCAGCAGATGCGCCGTGTCGATCTGCCGGTCGCCGTCCCGCGTCGCGCGCCTGCGCGCACCCGCGACCACGGAGGCGAGCTCCGTGGTGAGGCGCGCTTCGACGTCGGCACGCTGTGGCGCGGGGTGGTGGGGAACCCACGGAGTAGGGCTTTGCACATCACCCACCTCATCAGCCGCGACCGGCGGGAGCATCCCCGCCGGGGAGCATTTGCACATCCCACCGAAGAGGGGCAACCCCGCCCAGGCTCTCCTCCCTACGGATGAGACCAGGGATACCGGGACAACCACGGGATCTGACGGCCCATCAGTATTGAATGTTGCGCCCGCCCCGACTACGTTCCGCGCACACCGTTGGAGCACAGCCCGGGAACAGCCGCGTACGGCCCAGGCGCAGCGCGGGGACAGCAGCCGAGCACGTCGGGCACAGCCGACAGGAATGGGGTGGTCGCATGGCGGAGGCCAGCGCGGAGGCGCACATCGGGGCACCGGCCGAGAGGATCTGGGCGCGGCTCACGGACTTCACCTCGTACGCCGCGTGGAACGCGACCCACACCAGCTTCCCGCACGGCGGCCCGGCGGAGCTGAGGGTCTCGGCGACGTACGACGAGAACATGAAGCTCATGGGCTTCCCCGCCGAGGTGACGTGGACGGTGGAGGAACTGGAGCCGGCCCGGCTGCTCACGACCAGGGGCAAGGGCCCGATGGGCGTCATTCTCGCCATGCGCTACGCGCTCACGCCCGACGGCGACGGCACCCGGGTGCGCATCGACGGGGAGTTCACCGGCGCCGCCGTGTCGCTGATGGCGGGCAAGCTCAAGGATTCGGCGGGCGCGGCCCTGAGCGAATCACTGCGCAGGCTCGACGGCCTGGTCACCTGAGATCCGGTACACACCCCGCGAACCCCGTACGCGGCCCCGGCGGGCCTCGGTACGCGCGTACGCGGCCCCGGCAGACCCCTCGGACGTGCGGCGGCGCCCCGCGGAGAGCCGCGGGACGCCGTTCCGTCGACGAGGGCCATCTGCCGCCGGTCAGTCCTCGTCGGCCAGGATCAGATAGAGCCTCTTGCGGGACTCGTTGATGACGGCGAGAGCCTTCTGCCGCTGCTCGGCCGACCCGGTCTTCCAGACCTGGCCGAACGCCTCCATCAGACCGAACCCGGCCTGACGGACCTCGTTCATCGACTCCCAGTCGACACCGCGCCCCGCTTCCTCCCACGGAGCCCGCGGCCCCGCCTCGGCCTCGGTGCGCCCGGCGCCGGTGAGCGTGAACAGCTTCTTGCCGCCCTCGCTCTCACTGACGATCAGACCCTCGTCCTCCAGCAGTTGGAGCGTCGGGTAGACCGAGCCGGGACTGGGCCGCCAGGCCCCGCCACTGCGCTCGCCGATCTCCTGGATCATCTCGTAACCGTGCATGGGCCGGTCGGCCAGCAGCGCCAGGAT
>NZ_VBVX01000597.1 GCF_005981925.1 Streptomyces albidochromogenes | reverse complement strand
GCTTCAAGGCGGGCGAGGGCCCCGTGTGGCGCCTGTGTGTGGCCGGGGCGACGCCGGGGGCGATGCCGGGTCGACGCCGAGGCGACGCCGGGTGAGGGGAACATTCCGCGCATAGGATCATCTGTGTGGATCAATGGACTCGCATACGCCGCACCGTTCCCGCCGTCGCCGTCGCCACCCTGCTCGCGCTCACGCCGGCGTCGTGCACGAGCCTCGGCGGCGTCGGCGGCGTGCGGGGCGCGCCGGGTACGTCGGGCGTGCGCGACCCGTACTTCCCGAGGCTCGGCAACGGCGGGTACGACGTACAGCACTACGCCCTGACCCTCGACTACACGCCGCGCCGCACGGCCGGCGGGGACCGCCCCGGCCGCACCGGCCGCGCGGACCACGGCGGCCCGCCCGGCCGGCTCACCGGCACGGCCGAGATCACCGCTCGCGCCACCCAGGACCTGAGTGCCTTCAACCTCGACCTCCACGGGCTGGACGTCACGTCCGCGACCGTCGAGGGGGCCGAGGCGGCGGTGAACCGCGCGGGCGACGAGCTGACGCTGCGCCCCGACACCGAACTGACCGACGGCCAGACCTTCACCACCGTCGTCCGCTACTCCGGCAACCCCGCCACCCTCGTCGACGCCGACGACTCCCGCGAGGGCTGGCTGACAACCCGGGACGGCGCGGTCGCGCTCGGCCAGCCGAGCGGGTCGATGACGTGGTTCCCCGGGAACAACCACCCGAGCGACAAGGCGTCGTACGACATCACGGTCACCGTGCCCAAGGGCCTGAAGGCTGTGTCCAACGGTGAGTTGCGGAGCGAGCGCACGCGCGGCGGCCGCACCACGTTCGCCTGGCACAACGGTGATCCCATGGCCAGCTACCTCGCCACCGTCGCCATCGGCACGTACGAGACGAAGACCTCGCGCACTCCGTCGGGCGTGCCCGTGTACACGGCCGTGGACCCGACGGTCGCCCGGAGCAGCGCGAAGGTCCTGGCCACCGTTCCCGAAGTGATGGAGTGGGCCGCCGAGAAGTTCGGTCCGTACCCCTTCTCCTCCACGGGCGCGATCGTCGAGCGCGGCAACGACTCCGAGTACGCGTTGGAGACCCAGACCAAGCCGGTCTTCCCCGGCGCGCCCGATCAGGGGCTGCTCGTCCACGAGCTGGCGCATCAGTGGTTCGGCGACTCGGTCACGCCGAAGACGTGGCGGGACATGTGGCTCAACGAGGGGTTCGCGACGTACGCGGAATGGCTGTGGGCGGAGGACGTCGAACGCATCCCGGTGGACACGAGCTTCCGCCGCGCCTTCGCCGAGAAGGCCAACTGGGCCTTCCCGCCCGCGAATCCGCCGTCGGCCGCCGAGATCTCGGACGAACCCGTCTACGGGCGGGGCGCGATGGTGATCCACAAGGTCCGTGAGGCGGTGGGCGACGACAAGTTCTACGCGATCGTGCGCGGCTGGACCGCCGCCCACCGCCACGGCAACGCGTCGACGGACGACTTCACGGCGTACGTCGAGAAGGAGTCCGGCAAGGATTTGAAGGGCCTGTGGGACACCTGGCTCTACGGAAAGAACAAGCCGGGAGGGGGCGGGGGG
>NZ_VBVX01000596.1 GCF_005981925.1 Streptomyces albidochromogenes | reverse complement strand
GTACCGGCGGGCCCGCCCCCACCTCCGACCTCACCGCGCGACCAGACTCCCCGCTTGAAGAAGGGCACGGCAGACACGATGGCACCGACGACGAAGGCGGCCGGCGACGGCAGCGGCCTGGTGGAGATGGCCTGGGATCCGATCACCCGGATCGTAGGCAGCCTCGGCATCCACACGAAGATCGACTTCAAGCAGAAGCGGGTCGCCGAGTGCTACAGCACCTCGTCGGTCTTCCGGGGCTACAGCGTCTTCATGCGCGGCAAGGACCCCCGGGACGCCCACTTCATCACCAGCCGGATCTGCGGCATCTGCGGCGACAACCACGCCACCTGCTCGGTGTACGCCCAGAACATGGCGTACGGCGTGAAGCCCCCGCACATCGCCGAGTGGATCATCAACCTCGGTGAGTCCGCGGAGTACATGTTCGACCACAACATCTTCCAGGAGAACCTGGTCGGGGTCGACTACTGCGAGAAGATGGTCCGCGAGACCAACCCGGGCGTCCTCGAACTGGCCGAGCGCACCGAGGCGCCGCACGCCGGCGAACACGGCTACCGCACCATCGCCGACATCATGCGCTCGCTCAACCCCCTGGAGGGCGAGTTCTACCGCGAGGCCCTCCAGGTCAGCCGCTACACGCGGGAGATGTTCTGCCTGATGGAGGGACGCCACGTGCACCCCTCCACGCTGTACCCGGGCGGCGTCGGCACCATCGCCTCCGTGCAGCTCTTCACGGACTACCTGAGCCGCCTGATGCGCTACGTCGAGTTCATGAAGCGCGTCGTCCCCCTGCACGACGACCTGTTCGACTTCTTCTACGAGGCCCTCCCCGGGTACGAGGAAGTGGGCAGGCGCCGCGTCCTGCTGGGCTGCTGGGGCGCGCTCAACGACCCCGAGTACTGCGACTTCACGTACGCCAACATGAGCGACTGGGGTCGGCGGATGTTCGTCACCCCGGGCATCATCGTCGACGGCAAGCTGGTCACCAACGACCTCACCGAGATCAACCTCGGCATGCGGATCCTGCTCGGCAGCTCGTACTACGAGGACTGGCAGGGCCAGGAGCAGTTCGTCACCCACGACCCGCTCGGCAACCCGGTGGACCCGCGCCACCCGTGGAACCAGCACACGATCCCCGCGCCGCAGAAGCGGGACTTCAACGGCAACTACAGCTGGGTGATGTCGCCCCGCTGGTTCGACGGCAAGGACTACCTCGCCCTGGACACCGGCGGCGGCCCCATCGCCCGCCTGTGGTCCACCGCGCTCTCCGGGCTCGTCGACACCGGCTACGTGAAGTCCACCGGCCACAGCGTGGTCATCAACCTGCCGCGCACGATGACCAAACCGGAGACCACCTTCGAGTGGAACATCCCGCGCTGGAGCAACGCCCTGGAGCGCAACCGCGCCCGCACGTACTTCCAGGCCTACACCGCCGCGATCGCGCTGCACTTCGCCGAGAAGGGCCTGGAGGAGGTACGCGCCGGCCGCACCCAGACCTGGGAGAAGTTCGAGGTGCCCGACCAGGCCGTCGGCGTCGGCTTCACCGAGGCCGTACGCGGTGTCCTCTCCCACCACATGGTGATCCGCGACGGCAAGATCGCCAACTACCACCCCTACC
>NZ_VBVX01000595.1 GCF_005981925.1 Streptomyces albidochromogenes | reverse complement strand
GGGGCGGGCCCGGGGGGGCTCGTGCCTAGGCGGCCGCGCTGCGGCTGCCGCCGGCGCCCCGGCGTCCACGTCCGCGCCCGCCCTGCGCTCGCTCACCCGGCGCACCGGCGCGAGCGCCGCCTTGGGTCCGCGCGCCACCGGCGCCCTGGCCGCGGCCACCACGGCCACCGCCGGCCGCGGCGCCCGCGCCGCCCTGGGCCCGCTCGCCCTGGGCCCGCTCGCCCTGGGCGCGGCCGCCACCCTGCGTACGGCCGCTGCCGCCCGCACGGGCACCGCTGCCCGCACCCGCACCGGTCCCGGCGCCACCGCGACCGGAGCCGCTACGGCCGCCGGCGCCCTGCGGACGCCGCTTCGGCTTCGCGGAGGGCTGCTGCTGCTGCGGCACCTCGACCACGATGGCGACACCCGAGGGCTCGCGCGCACCGGTGATCCGGGTGAGCTCGTCGTCGCTGGACTTGACCCGCGCGGTCTGCGGGACGATGCCGGCGGCCGACATGAGCTGCGTCATCTCGCGCTTCTCGTCGGGAAGCACCAGCGTGACGACGCTGCCGGACTCGCCCGCGCGGGCGGTACGCCCACCACGGTGCAGGTAGTCCTTGTGGTCGGTCGGCGGGTCGACGTTGACGACCAGGTCGAGGTCGTCGACGTGGATGCCGCGCGCCGCCACGTTGGTCGCCACCAGCGCGGTGACCTGACCGGTCTTGAACTGGTCGAGCGTGCGGTTGCGCTGCGGCTGCGAACGGCCGCCGTGCAGCGCCGCCGCGTGCACACCGCTGGCCAGCAGCCGCTTGGCGAAGCGGTCCGCCGCGCGCTTGGTGTCCACGAAGAGGATCACGCGGCCGTCGCGGGCGGCGATGCGCGTGGCGACGGCCTTCTTGTCGGTCTCGTCGGCGACGTACAGCACGTGGTGCTCCATCGTCGTCACCGCGCCCGCCGACGGGTCGACGGAGTGGACCACCGGGTCGGTCAGGAACATCCGTACGAGCCGGTCGACGTTGCGGTCGAGCGTCGCGGAGAACAGCATCCGCTGCCCGTCCGGCTCGACCTGCTTCAGCAGCGCCGTGACCTGCGGGAGGAAGCCCATGTCGGCCATCTGGTCGGCCTCGTCCAGGACCGTGACGGACACCTGGCCGAGCTCGGCGTCGCCGCGCTCGATGAGGTCCTTGAGCCGGCCGGGGGTGGCGACGAGCACCTCGGCGCCGCGGCGCAGCGTGTTCGCCTGCTTGGTGATCGACATGCCGCCGACGACCGTGGCCATGCGCAGGTTCACAGCCGTGGCGTACGGGGTGAGCGCGTCGGTGACCTGCTGCGCGAGCTCGCGGGTGGGGACCAGGACCAGGGCGAGCGGTGCGCGCGGCTCGGAGCGGCGGCCCGCCGTGCGGGCGAGCAGCGCGAGGCCGAAGGCGAGGGTCTTGCCGGAGCCGGTACGGCCGCGGCCGAGGATGTCACGGCCCGCGAGGGAGTTCGGGAGGGTCGCGCCCTGAATGGGGAAGGGCTCGGTCACGCCCTGGGCCGCCAGGGTCTTGAGCAGGGCCGCGGGCATGTCGAGAGCGGCGAAGGTCTCGACGGCCGGCAGCGCCGGGGTGAGGGTCTCCGGCATCGCGAATTCACCCTGCACGGGGGTGGCC
>NZ_VBVX01000594.1 GCF_005981925.1 Streptomyces albidochromogenes | reverse complement strand
GGGGTGCAAGGCGCGGGCGACGGAAACGGGGGCGGGCGGGCCCCGGCCGGCGACGGCGGCTCCGGCGCACGGCCCCGCGTGGACTCCCCCGGCGCCGAGCGGCGCGACGACCGCGCCCGCCGGGTCCACGGCCTCGCGCCCACCCGCGGTCCCCACGCCGCCGAAGCCCGCGCCTCCCGCGCCCAGGGTGCTGATGGCGAGCGGCTCCGAAGGCGCCCAGGTGCGTGAACTCCAGGCGCGGCTGCGCCAGATCGGCCACTTCGGCCGGACGCCCACCGGCCACTACGGCTCCGTCACCGCCGCCGCCGTGGCGTCGTTCCAGGGCCGGCGCGCCCTGCCCCGTACCGGCACGGCCGACACCGTCACCTGGGGCAGGCTCCTCGGCATGACGCGGGAGCCGACCGGCGCGGAGCTGCGCCCGCCGACCGCCGCACCGGTCGCCGCACCGGACCCGCGCTGCATGACGGGCCGGGTCCTGTGCATCAGCAAGACCAGCCGCACACTGTCCTGGATGATCGACGGCCGGGTGCTCTCGGCGATGGACGTGCGGTTCGGTTCGCAGTACACGCCCACGCGCGAGGGGACGTTCAGCGTGTACTGGAAGTCGCGGCACCACGTCTCGACGCTGTACGACAGCCCCATGCCGTACGCCCTGTTCTTCAGCGGCGGGCAGGCCGTCCACTACTCGTCGGACTTCGCGGCGCGCGGCTACGGCGGCGCGTCCCACGGGTGCGTCAACGTCCGGGACGAGGGGAAGATCGCGAGCGTGTTCGCTCAGGTGCGCGACGGCGACAAGGTCGTCGTCCACCGGTAGCCCCGCCGGTGGACGACGAGGGAGAAGAATGTGGCGCGGGCGGGACCGGGGGAACGTGTCCCGCCCGCGCCTGTGCGCGGAGCCGAAGGTACGGGGGGAACCCCGGCTCGTCGCGCGGCCGATGACCAGTCGGCTCACTCTCTACTGCGTCACGCGCCTCAAAAACGTCACACCTGCGCGAGCGACACGAAGAAATTGCAGGTCAGAGCGGTTCAGCTCGGGTACGTCAGGGTCTCGGCAGGGGCGTCGGACCCGGCGGTCGCGGCGGGCAGCCCCGAGTACGGGACGGCGGGCAGGCGGCCCTGCGCCCCGTCCGGGGAGATCCGCCGGCCGTCGGTCGTCCTGCCGTCGCCGCCGCGGCCGTCCTCGCCGCCGCCGTCGTACCGGTCGTCGCGGTCGTCGTCGCGGTCGTGGCCGTCGCGACCGCCGTTGTGGCCGCCGCTGTTCCTGCCGCCGTCGCCCGAGCCGGTGCCGCCGCCGTCCTCGTCCCGGGAGGCGTCCAGCAGGCGGTCGCAGAAGCGCTCCACCCGGTCGGCTCCCTTGGCGGCCTCCTCCAGGCGTCGTTCGTGGTGGGGGGCGAGGCTGCCGGAGCGGTGGTCCCGGCATGCCTCGACCGTCGCGCGGTACCAGTCGCCGGAGCCCGGGGCGTCCCCGGAGCCGTCGCCCGTGCCGGGTCTGCCGTCGCCGGCCCAGTCCGGGAACGCGGGGGGCGTGACGCCGTCCGGCCCGGCCGAGGGCGTGTGCGTACCGCCGGTGTCGCCGTCCTGGCCGCCGTTCCCGTCGCCGGGCGTGCCGGGGGTGCCGGGGGAGGTGCCGTCC
>NZ_VBVX01000593.1 GCF_005981925.1 Streptomyces albidochromogenes | reverse complement strand
CCGATGGGGGGTTCGGCGCGAGGTCCGATGGGGGGTCCGCCGGTACGGGTGAGGAGTCCGGTGCGGGCACGGGCGCGCAGGCGGAGCCGGGCGGCCGCGTTCCGGCGGACTCCCGGGACGCCGCGGAGGGTGCCGCGTACGACGGTCTCCGGCCGGTCGGGCCGGTGCGGCCCGCCGCCGGAACCGAGCCGGCGGGCCGGACGTCCGGCGGGGGGCCGGCCGGGGCCCCGGTGCCCGCGCTGCCCGCCGAGGTGCCGCGCCAACTGCCCGCCGACACGTCCGACTTCGTCGGTCACGAGGCACGCAAGTCGGTCATCGAGAAGACCCTGCTGGGAACCGGCGAGCGGCGCGCCGTGGGCCTCGTCGTGATCGTCGGCAAGCCGGGCACGGGCAAGTCCACCCTGGCCACGCACATCGCGCACCGGGCCGGCGAGGCGCACTTCACCGACGGACAGCTCTACTGCGATCTGCGCGGCACCAGCGGGGCCCCGGCGACGGCGGGCGAGGTCCTCGGCCGGTTCCTGCGCGCCCTCGGCATCCCCGGCCCCGTCATCCCCGACTCGCTGGACGAGCGGGCCGAGATGTACCGGACGCTGCTCGGGTCCCGCCGGGTGCTGGTGGTCCTGGACGACGCCGCGTCCGAGAGCCAGATACGCCCGCTGCTGCCGGGAGCGGGGAGCTGCGCGGTGCTGGTCACCAGCCGCGTGCGG
Organism: Streptomyces albidochromogenes; assembly: GCF_005981925.1. GTDB lineage: Bacteria > Actinomycetota > Actinomycetes > Streptomycetales > Streptomycetaceae > Streptomyces > Streptomyces albidochromogenes. The sequence continues at coordinate 925 of NZ_VBVX01000593.1, read as the reverse complement.
ATGACCGGGCTGCCCGGAGCGCACCGGGTGGAACTCGACGTACTCGGCACGGAGGAGGCCATGGAGCTCCTGGTCCGGGTGATCGGCGAGGAGCGGGTCGCGGGCGAGCGGGTGTCCGCGCAGGCGCTGATCCGGACCGTGGGCGGGCTGCCGCTCGCCCTGCGGATCGTCGCCGCCCGGCTGGCCGCGCGGCCGCACTGGACGCTGGCCTCGATGGTGCACCGGCTCGCCAACGAGCGGCACCGGCTGGACGAGCTCACGCACGGCGAGATGACGATGCGGGCGAGCCTGTCCCTGACCCACGACGGGCTGTGCCCCGATGACCAGCGGCTGTTGCGGCTGCTCAGCCTGGCGCGCGGCCCCAGCCTGCCCGGCTGGCTGGCCGGGGCGCTGCTCGACGACCGGCGCCCCTTCCCGTCGGACCTGCTGGAACCGCTGGTCGACGTACAGATGCTGGACGTGGTCGGCATGGAGTCCACCGGCGGGTTCCGGTACCGCTTCCACGAGATCATCCGGGTGTTCGCCCGGGAACAGCTGGCCGCGCACGACGATCCGGCGACCCAGTCGGCGGCGCTGCGCCGGATGGCGGGCGGCTGGATGGCGCTGGCCGAGGTCGCCCACCGGCGGATCTACGGCGGGGACTTCACCGTGCTGCACGGGAGCGCCCCGCGCTGGCTGCCGCCGGCGGCGCATGTGGACGAGCTGCTCGCCGATCCGCTGGAGTGGCTGGACAGCGAGCACGCAAACTTGGTGCAGGCGGTGGAGCACGCGGCTGCCGAGCAGCTCGACGAGGTGTGCTGGGACCTGACGACCACGCTGGTCACGCTGTTCGAGACGCGTGGCTATCTCGACCACTGGGAGCGTACGCACCAGGTCGCGCTGGGCGCCGCCCGGTCCGCCGGGAACAAGCGGGGCAGCGCCGCCG
>NZ_VBVX01000005.1 GCF_005981925.1 Streptomyces albidochromogenes | reverse complement strand
TGTCGGCGGTGCGGGCGCCGCGCCCCTTCCGTAGTCCCCACTCTTCCGTCCCCGCAGGTGGGAACCCATCCGCACAGCTACTCATCTCCCGCACTGAGTACGGGTACTCACGCCTGTGTGCCCCACCCCGGCCGCGCCGGACGGCGGCTGGTGACGAACGCGTCCGCGCGCGTACTCCCCCCTGCCCCAGCGGGGTTGTCAGTGCCGGCCGCTAAAGTCCCTGGCATGGCACGGATTGTGGTGATCGGCTCCGGGATGGGCGCGATGGCGTCCGCCGCCCGGCTGGCCGTCGCGGGACACCGCGTGGCGGTGTACGAGCGCGCGGCGACGTACGGCGGCGCGCTGGGCAGGTTCGAGCGGGACGGCTTCGTCTTCGACACGGGGCCGGGCCTGCTGCACCTGCCCGCCGTCTACCGGGACCTGTTCGCCAAGACCGGCAAGGAGTCCCTGGAGCAGTGCGTCGGGCTCGTGCCCGTGGACCCGGCGAGCCGCCACCTGTTCGCCGACGGTACGGACGTGTCGCTGCCCAACGCCTCGCGGGCGGGCATCGTCTCGGCCCTGGACGCGGCGCTGGGGTCCGGCGCGGGTGACCGGTGGGGCGCGTTCCTGAACCGGGCGCGCGACGCGTGGGACAGGACCAGGCGCCCTCTGCTCGAAGAACCGCTGTGGCCCGACTGGCAGGTGCTGGGACGCGACCCGTATCCGGCGGCGCCCCGGCGCAGGATGCTGCGGCGCGATCTCGTCGCGGCCACGGTGGCGGAGATCGGCGCGTGGGAGCTGGCCGAGCCACGGCTCGCCGCCCTGCTCGACAGCCACGCCCTGGCGTACGGGCTCGACCCGCGCACCGCGCCGGCCGCCGCCGCCGTGCTGCCGTACATGGAGCAGACCTTCGGCAGCTGGTACGTGCGCGGCGGGATGCGGGAGCTGGCGCGGGCGCTGTACGAGCGGTGCCTGGCGCGGAAGGTGGAGTTCGCCTTCGGCGCCGAGGTCGTCGCGGTCGCGGAGAAGGACGGCCGCGCGGCGGGCGTGGAGCTGGCCGACGGCACGGCCGTCGCGGCGGACTCGGTGGTCTTCGGCGGCGACCCCCGCCTCCTCGGCGGCATGACGCCGGGGCGCGAGGTGTGGGCCGGGGGCGATGTCGTGCCGGGGCCCGTTCCCCCGAGCCGGCTCACGGTCCTTCTGGCGCTGCGCGGCGGCCGCCCGGACGGGACCGCGCACCGGACGGTGGTCCACTCCCCCGACGCGGGCGCGGAGGCGTCGGCGGCGTTCACCGGGGAGCACGCCGAGCGCCCCACGGTCACCGTGCTGCGGCCGGACGATCCGCTGACCCGCCCGGACGACGCCCACGAGGCCGTCACGCTCACGACGACCGTGGCCCCGCAGGGGCCCGTCGACTGGACGGACGAAGCCCTGGTCGCGCGGAACGCCGACGCGGTGGTCGAGGCCGCGCTCGCCGCGGTGCCGGATCTGCGCGAGCGCCTGCTGTGGCGCGAGGTCCGCACGCCGGCGGACACCGCGGCCGCGACGGGAGCGCCGGGGGGTTCGGTGCCGCCGCCCTCGCTGGCGGGCGCGGCGGGCCGGCTGCTGCACCCGGGCAACAGCACCCGGCTGCCGGGTCTCCTGCTGGCCGGCGGCTGGGCCCATCCCGGCGGCGGACTGGCGCACGCCGGGATGTCCGGGGCCCTGGTCGCGGGGCTCCTCGTCGAGGGGGAGGGCTTCCGGGGCTCGCAGTAGGGGCGCGGGCGGCCGGGTCAGTAGCGGTACTGCTCGTTGTAGCCGGTGGCCGGGTCAGTAGCGGTACTGCTCGTTGTAGCCGGTGGCGTCGTAGCCGTTCTGGTACGGCTCCTGGGCCGGCTGTTCGCCGCCGAAGGGCTGCTGTTCGCCGTCCCGCTGCTGCGGGACCCACACGCCGCCGGGCGGGGTGTCGCCGCCGTACTGCGGGGCTGCGTAGCCGTAGTCCTCCTGGCCGCCGTACTGCGGCGTGCCGTAGGGCTGGGTGCCGATGTACGGGTCGGAGTAGGCGGCGTACTGCTGCTGGCCCGCCGGGTAGTCGTACGGGCCGGCGTACGTCTCCTGGTTCGGCTGGTCGTAGCCGGTGTAGGTGTCGTAGCCGCCGTAACCGGCCGCGAACGCGTCGTTCTGGGACTGCTGCTGGGCCGCGTACGCCGCGACGTCGTACACGCCGTACTGCCCCGTCTCGTCCGGCACCGGCTGCGTCGGCGTGTACACCGGCTCGTCGGATTCGGCGGGTTCGTACGCGAGGTCCGACACCTCCAGCGTCGGCTCCTGCTCGACGGGGCGCGCCCCGCGCTTGCGGCGGCGGCTCTCGCCCGGCTTGCCGCCGATCGCCCAGCCGGTCGAGAAGCCCCGGCGGAACGACAGCGTGACGTACGTCTGGCCGATCGCGAACGCGACGGCGCCGCCCGCGATGACGAACACGGACGGCATCAGCACACCGAGGACCACGCCCATGAACCCGGCGAAGGCCAGCAGCCGCCACCTCAGCCGCGCCTTGTACTGCAGCAGCACTTCGCCGAGCAGCCACAGTGCGACCACCCCGAACGCGATGTAGAGGACCGCCCAGCCCATGCCCGCCCCTCTCATACGGCCGCCGCCGTGAAGGGTGGCGGGTACGGCCGGTCAGGACTGCTCGTGCAGTCCGAGATTCTCGTAGATCTCGAGCGTCGCCGTGGAGTTGTTGAGCGTGATGAAGTGCAATCCGGGTACGCCCTCGGAGAGCAGCCTCGCGCAGAACTCCGTGGCGAACTCGATGCCAATGGAGCGTACAGCGGCCGGATCGTCCTTGACGGCGAGGATCCGCTCTTTCACGGCGGGCGGGAAGTGCGCGTTGCTGAGCTGCGGAAGTCTGTCGAGCTGTTTGACACCGGTCACGGGCATGACCTCGGGGATGATCGGCGTCTCGCAGCCGGCCGCCGCGACGCTGTCGCGCAGCCGCAGGTAGTTCTCCGGATCGAAGAACATCTGGGTGATCGCGTAGTCGGCGCCGGCCCGGCACTTGGCGGTGAAGTGCGCGATGTCGGTGTCCCAGTCGGTCGACCGCGGGTGCATCTCGGGGAAGGCCGCGACGCCCACGCAGAAGTCGCCGGACTCCTTGATGAGCCGGACCAGGTCGGCGGCGTACCGCACGCCCTGCGGGTGCTTGACCCACTCGCCCATAGGGTCGCCGGGCGGGTCTCCGCGCACGGCGAGGATGTTCCGGATCCCGGCGTCCGCGTACTGGCCGATCATGTTGCGCAGTTCGGCGACGGAGTGGTCGACGGCCGTGAGGTGCGCGACCGGGGTGAGCGTGGAGTCGGAGGCGATCTGCTCGGTGGCCCCGACCGTGCCGGCCCGGGTGGACCCGCCCGCCCCGTACGTCACGGAGACGAAGCTGGGGGCCACGGCCTCGACCCGGCGCAGCGCGTTCCAGAGGTTCCGCTCGCCCTTCTCGGTCCGGGGCGCGAAGAACTCGAACGAGTACGTGGTCTTGCCGGTCGCGAGCAGATCACGCACGGTGGGCGCGTGATCCGTCCTGGTCGAAGCTGTGCCAAGGGCCATATCCGCAGGTTAACGAGGGCGCGGCGAGGACCCAACAATAGGGAGGGTTTTGTCCATATTGCCGGATTATTGTCCACCTGTCGGACAGTCGTGGACACTCCCGGGCGCTCACAGCCTCACCCGGCGTACGCCCTGACCCGCTTCGCCAGCGCGGCCGCGGCGGCGGCCGGGTCGTCGGCCTCGGTGATCGCCCGGACGACGACCACCCGGCGGGCGCCCGCGTCCAGCACCTCGTCGAGATTGCCCGCGTCGATGCCGCCGATCGCGAACCACGGCCGGTCCTGGCGCAGCCCGGCGGTGTACCGGACGAGGCCGAGGCCCGGGGCGTACCGGCCGGGCTTGGTGGGGGTGGGCCAGCAGGGGCCCGTGCAGAAGTAGTCGACGCCGGGCTGGGCCGCGGCGGCGTCGACCTCGGACTCGGCGTGCGTGGAGCGGCCGACGAGAACGGCGTCGCCGAGGACGGCGCGCGCGGCCGGGACGGGCAGGTCGCCCTGGCCCAGGTGCAGCACGCCCGCGCCGATGGCGTGGGCCACGTCGGCGCGGTCGTTCACGGCGAGCAGCTTGCCGTGCCTGCGGCAGGCGTCGTCGAAGACCTGGAGGTGCTCCAGCTCCTCGGCCGCCTCCATGCCCTTGTCACGCAGCTGCACGATGTCCACGCCGGAGGACAGGACGGCGTCCAGGAACTCCGGGAGGTCGCCCTGCCGCTTGCGCGCGTCCGTGCAGAGGTACAGCCGGGCATCGGCGAGCCGCTCGCGCGCGGCGGCGCCGGCCGGCGGCGTGGATGTGGACGCGGGCATGGCGGTGTCCCCCCGGGTGGTGGGCGGCGCACGGGCCGGTGGGGCCCGCGCACCGCGTCGGTTGTGTCGGCTGAGGTCAGACGGCCAGCGCCTGGGCGCGCCGCCTCACCTCCGTGCCGCGATTCTCACTCAACGCCTGCGCGGGGGTGCCGGGCAGGGTCGGGTCGGAGGTGAAGAGCCACTCGAGCATCTCTTCGTCGGAGAAGCCGTCGTCCCTCAGGAGGGTCAGGGTCCCTGCGAGACCCTTGACCACCTTGTTGCCGTCGATGAAGGCGGCAGGCACCTGGAGCACCCTGTTCTCTCCGCGCCGTACGGCGATCAGCTGGCCTTCCTTGACCAGCTGCCGGACGCGCGTCACCTCGACATCGAGCATTTCCGCGATGTCGGGGAGGTTGAGCCAGGCGGGGACGAGAGCATCGATCTTTGCGTCAATCTCGGTCACGGGACAAGCGTGCCACCTGGGACTGACAGTCGGTAGTCGGGGCCTGCCGTACGGGCCGCGGTGCCCGCCTAAAGGGTGGCGGACTTGAGCGGTACGGACGGATCGGCGGCCCGCTCCGGGTCGAGGAGCGCCCCCGACGCGATGAGTCTGCGGCCCTGCGCGAGGTCGCGCGGACGCGCCACGGTGAGCAGGGCGACGAGCGCCCCGTCGCGCAGCCAGCACACCGACCAGGCGGCGCCGGCCGGGTCGCCGCGCCACACCGTGGTATCCGCCTGGGCGTGGTGGCCCGCGTACTGCACGAAGCGGCCGAACTGCTCGGACCAGAAGTACGGCACCGGGTCGTAGTCCTGCGGCTCCCGGCCCAGGATGTTCGCCGCGACCGTGCGCGGTCCCTGGAGCGCGTTGTCCCAGTGGTGGACGAGCAGGCGCTCCCGGTAGCGGGCGGAGGGGAAGGACGCGCAGTCCCCGACGGCGTACACGTCCGGTCGCGAGGCGCGCAGACGCGCGTCGGCGGTGACCGAGCCGTCCGCGCCTAGGGCGATGCCGGAGCCGGCGAGCCAGGCCGTGGCGGGCCGGGCGCCGATGCCGACGACCACCGCGCCGGCCGGGAGCCGCCGGCCGTCGTCGAGGACGACCGTGCCCGGTTCGACGCGCGCGACGCGGGCGCCGGTGAGCAGTTCGGCGCCGCTCTCGGCGTACCAGCCGGCCATGGGAGCGGCGACCTCGGCGGGAACGGTCCCGGCGAGCGGCCGGTCGGCCGCCTCCACGACGGTCACCGCGCAGCCCGCCTCGCGGGCGGCCGTGGTGAACTCCGCGCCGATCCACCCCGCGCCGACGACCACGACGTCGTGCTGCCGGTCGAGGACGGGCCGCAGCCGGGCGGCGTCGTCGAGGGTGCGCAGGAGGTGGACGCCGGGTACGCCCTCGCCGCCGGGCAGGGTCAGGGGCAGGGCGCCGGTGGCGACGACCAGCACGTCGTACGGGACCGGGCCCGAGGGCGTGTCGATCTCGTGCGCGCCGGGGCGCACGCCGGACACCTCGCGCCCCAGGTGAAGTGTGATGCCGAGCGCCTCGAAGTCGACGTCGAAGGCCGAGCCCTCGGCCGTGCCGAGCAGCACCGCCTTGGACAGCGGGGGCCGGTCGTACGGCTGATGCGGCTCCGCGCCGATCAGCGTGACGGAGCCGGTCCAGCCCTGCTCGCGCAGGGCCACGGCGGTCTGCACGCCGGCCATTCCGGCGCCGACGATGACGACGCTCCGCTGTGTCTGCCTCTGATCGCTCACCCGGTCACTCTAGGACGGCAGGTGCGGCCGCCCCGAGGGCCGTGGCGGGAGATATCTGACACACCGTCACACGAGCGGCGCCGGCAGCTCCTCGACGACGCTCGTGCCGCTGCCCTCCTGCGACTCCCACGCCCAGGTCTCCTCCAGCCGCACCCGCCCGTCGGGCAGGCCGACCACCGTCGACGTGCAGTGGCCGCTGGAGGTGGTGCCGTCCCGCTTGAGCTGTACGTAGCGGAAGTCCAGCGCGTCGCCCTCGCGGGTGCCGACGAGGTGGCCGTGTACGACGTCGCCGCCCACGTAGTCGGCCCAGATCCGGCCGTCCCGCTCGTGGTAGGTGAACCGGGTCCGTGTGCCCACCTGGCCCGGGGCCTGGTCGGCGACGGGTGAGAGGACGAGTCCGTCGAGCGAGCGGGCCACAGCGATTGCTCCCTTACAGCGCGTCGGGGCCGGGCGTTAGGGTGGCCACCGTACTGCCGAGGTCCGGGAGGAGATCCACGGGCCCCGGCGGGAAACCACTCGCGGGAGTCCGGGCGCACCGGGCTGAGAGGGAGGCTGGCCGGCCTCCGACCGTACGAACCTGATCCGGGTCATGCCGGCGAAGGGAGGGGCTGGACGCCCATGTCGCGTACATCAGACGTCCTCGTTGTCGGGGGCGGGATCATCGGCCTGGTCACGGCGTGGCGCGCCGCGCGGGAGGGACTGCGCGTCACCGTCGCCGATCCGCGTCCGGGCGGCGGCGCCGCGCGGGTCGCGGCCGGGATGCTCGCCGCCGTCACCGAACTGCACTACGGCGAGGAGACGCTGCTCGGGCTGAACCTCGCCTCCGCCGAGCGCTACCCGGCCTTCGTCGCCGAGCTGGAGGCGGCGAGCGGGCAGGACACCGGTTACCGCGCGTGCGGCACGCTCGCCGTCGCGCTCGACACGGACGACCGCGCCCACCTGCGCGAACTCCACGCGCTCCAGCACCGCTCGGGCCTGGAGTCCCAGTGGCTCACCGGGCGCGAATGCCGACGCCTCGAGCCGATGCTCGCGCCGGGCGTGCGCGGGGGCCTGCGCGTGGACGGCGACCACCAGGTCGACCCGCGGCGACTGGCCGCCGCCCTGCTGACGGCCTGCGAGCGGGCCGGTGTGCTCTGGCACCACGGCTGGGCCCAAAACCTGTCGGTCGTACGGGAGAAGGCCACCGGGGCGGTACTGGCGGACGGCACGGAGCTGGCGGCGGACCAGGTGGTCCTGGCGGCCGGCAGCCTCAGCGGGCGGCTCGCGGGCGTCCCGCGGGACGTGCTGCCGCCGGTACGGCCGGTGAAGGGGCAGGTGCTGCGGCTGACCGTGCCGCGCGCGTACGCGCCGTTCCTCAGCCGGACGGTGCGGGCGGTGGTGCGCGGCAGCCACGTCTACCTCGTGCCGCGCGAGAACGGCGAGCTGGTCGTCGGGGCGACGAGCGAGGAGCTCGGCTGGGACACGACGGTCACGGCGGGCGGCGTGTACGAGCTGCTGCGCGACGCGCACGAGCTGGTGCCCGGGATCACCGAACTGCCGCTGACGGAGACCCTCGCGGGGCTGCGCCCCGGTTCCCCGGACAACGCGCCGCTGCTCGGGCCGACCGCGCTGCCGGGGCTGCACCTGGCCACCGGGCACTACCGCAACGGGGTGCTGCTCACGCCGGTCACGGGGGACGCGATGGCCGCCGTGCTGACCGGCGGGGAGCTGCCGGACGTGGCGCGTCCGTTCAGCCCGCTGCGGTTCGCGCCGGCCTCCACGGCCTCCCCCTCCCCCGCCGTCTCCCCCGACGCCGTACCGCAGGAGCAGCCCGTATGACCGTTTCCGTGAACGGCGAGATCCGCGAGGTCGTCGCCGGTACGACGCTGGGCGCGCTCGTGGCGACCCTCACGCGGGCCCCGTCCGGGGTGGCCGCCGCCCTCAACGAAACCGTCGTACCGCGCGGGCAGTGGGATTCCACCGCGCTCGGCGACGGCGACCGCATCGAAGTGCTCACCGCAGTACAGGGAGGCTGAACCATGGCCGACGACCTTCTGACCATCGGCGACACGACGTTCTCCTCGCGTCTGATCATGGGCACGGGCGGGGCGCCGAGCCTCGACGTGCTGGAACGCTCCCTGGTCGCGTCCGGGACCGAGCTGACGACCGTCGCGATGCGGCGGCTGGACCCGAGCGTACAGGGATCGGTGCTCGGCGTTCTGGAGAAGCTCGGCATCAGGGTGCTGCCGAACACCGCGGGGTGCTTCACGGCGGGCGAGGCGGTGCTGACGGCGCGGCTCGCCCGGGAGGCGCTGGGGACGGACTGGGTGAAGCTGGAGGTCGTCGCGGACGAGCGGACGCTGCTGCCCGATCCGGTCGAGCTGCTGGACGCGGCGGAGACGCTGGTGGACGACGGCTTCACCGTGCTCCCGTACACCAACGACGATCCCGTGCTCGCGCGGAAGCTGGAGGACGTGGGGTGCGCGGCGATCATGCCGCTGGGGTCGCCGATCGGCTCCGGGCTCGGCATCCGCAACCCGCACAACTTCCAGCTGATCGTGGAGCACGCGCGCGTGCCGGTCGTTCTGGACGCGGGGGCGGGCACCGCGTCGGACGCCACGCTGGCGATGGAGCTGGGGTGCGCGGCGGTGATGCTGGCGTCGGCGGTGACGCGGGCGCAGAAGCCCGTGCTGATGGCCGAGGCGATGCGGCGCGGGGTGGAGGCGGGACGGCTGGCGTACCGAGCGGGGCGGATCCCCCGGCGGCACTTCGCCGAGGCGTCGTCGCCCGCGGCGGGCCTGGCAGCGCTGGACCCGGAACGCCCGGCGTTCTGACCGGGGGCCGGCCGCGCGGCTTCCGGGAGGTGGGGTGCGGGCAGGGGGAAGGAGCCCCGCACATGTCGGCGCCTGTCACAGCTCGGCTGCAGTACCGTCGCCGCCTCGCCCGGGGCGGCGGGGCTGTCGGCGGCGGCTCGTAGACTCGCCCCGTGGATACGACGCTTCAGGACCCGCTCGTCGGGCACGTGCTCGACGGCCGTTACCGCATCGACGCGCGCATCGCCGTCGGCGGCATGGCCACGGTGTACCGGGCCGTCGACACCCGCCTCGACCGGGTGCTCGCCCTCAAGGTGATGCACCCCACGCTCGCCGCCGACGCCTCCTTCGTGGACCGGTTCATCCGCGAGGCCAAGTCGGTCGCCCGCCTCGCGCACCCGAACGTGGTCGGCGTCTTCGACCAGGGGACCGACGGGGCGTACGTCTACCTGGCGATGGAGTACGTCGCCGGCTGCACCCTGCGCGACGTGCTCCGCGAGCGCGGCGCCCTCCAGCCCCGGGCCGCGCTCGACATCCTGGAGCCCGTGCTGGCCGCCCTCGGCGCCGCTCACCGCGCCGGTTTCGTCCACCGGGACATGAAGCCCGAGAACGTGCTGATAGGGGACGACGGCCGTGTGAAGGTCGCCGACTTCGGTCTCGTACGGGCCGTGGACACCGTCACCAGCACCACCGGCTCCGTCCTGGGCACCGTGTCGTACCTCGCGCCCGAGCAGATAGAGCACGGCACCGCCGACACCCGCGCCGACGTCTACGCCTGCGGTGTCGTGCTGTACGAGATGCTGACCGGCGCCAAGCCGCACACCGGCGGCACGCCCGCGCAGGTGCTCTACCAGCACCTCCACGAGGACGTGCCCGCTCCCTCCGCCGCCGTGCCGGGCCTCGCCGTCGAGCTGGACGAACTCGTCGCGGCCGCCACCGCGCGCAATCCCGAGATCCGTCCGTACGACGCCGTCGACCTCCTCGCGCGGGCCAGGGTGGCCCGCGCCGCCCTCGGCGACGAGCAGCTCGACGCGATGCCGCCGCAGGGCCGCCCCGCGGTGACGCACGACGGCTCCGAGGACCGTACGAGCGTCATCCCGCGCGCCGTGGACACGGCCGGCGGTACGACCGGCGGCGCCGCCGACGAGCCCCTCAACCGCACCAGCCGCCTCCAGATGCCCCCGCCCGGGCCGCCGGCCCCCCGGCGGGCCCGCGCCCTCGTACTGGCGCCGAGGCGCGGCACGGCCGCCGTCGTCGCCGCCGTCCTGCTCGTCCTGGGGATCGGCGCCGGCGTCTGGTACGTCAACTCCGGGCAGTTCACCCGCGTCCCCTCGCTCCTCGGGCAGACGGAGAAGGAGGCCGCGAAGCGGCTCTCGGCCGCCGGTCTGGACGTGAAGAAGGTGCGGCGCGAGTACAGCGAGGCGTACGACCGCGGCACCGTCATGAACAGCGACCCGGCCTCCCGCGCCCGCGTCCGCGACAACGGCTCCGTCACGCTGGTCGTCTCGCGCGGCCCGGAGACGGTGAAGGTGCCCGATGTCGCGGGGCTGCCGCTGGCCAGGGCCAAGGCGGACCTCAAGAAGGCCGCACTGGCCCCCGGCATCGTGACCAGGGCGTTCGACGACGACGTACCGCAGGGCTCCGTCGTCGGTACGGACCCGCGCGCCGGCACCGAGCGGCACCCGGACTCCGCGGTCGCCATCGTCGTCAGCAAGGGCTCCCGGATCGAGGTGCCCGACGTGACCGGTGAGAGCGTCGAGGACGCCACCTCGGAACTGGAGGACGCCGGTTTCGCCGTGAAGGTCGCGTCCGGCCGGATCACCTCGCCGCACGAGGCGGGGGCCGTCGCGAAGCAGTCCGCCGCCGAGGGCTCGGCACTCGCCGAGGGCGACACCGTCACGCTGACCGTGTCCAAGGGGCCGCGCATGGTGGCCGTGCCCGACGTGGTCGGCGAAAGCGTCGACGACGCGAAGCAGGCGCTGCGCGACGCGGGCTTCGAAGTCGAGGTCGACCGGCCCTTCCTCTCCTTCAGCGACGAGGTCGCCGGCCAGTCGGTCGAGGAGGGCGACAAGGCCCCGGAGGGCAGCACCGTCACCATCAGGACCAAGGGCGGCCTGTAGGCGGCCGCCGGTGGGCCGGGAGGGTCCGCCGGTCCTGGCATCCTTGACGGCGATGAGCAACGCACCTTTCCCCTCCCGCAACCCCGTCGGCGGTCACGTGCCCGTGGCCGGCGGCCTCGCCACGACCGGTCTCGCCTACGCCCGCGAGATGGGCGCCGAGGCCGTCCAGGTCTTCGTCGCCAACCCACGCGGCTGGGCGACGCCCACCGGCAACCCGGCCCAGGACGAGCTGTTCCGCGCCGCCTGCGCCGCCGAGCGCATACCGGCGTACGTCCATGCCCCGTACCTGATCAACTTCGGCTCGCACACCGAGGCGACCGTGGAGCGGTCCGTCGAGTCGCTGCGGCATTCGCTGCGCCGCGGCCGGGAGATCGGCGCGCTGGGCGTGGTGGTGCACACCGGCTCGGCGACGGGCGGCCGGCCGCGCTCCGAGGCGCTCGCGCAGGTACGCACGCACCTGCTGCCGCTCCTCGACGAGCTGACGCACGACGACGACCCGTTCCTGCTGCTCGAATCGACGGCGGGGCAGGGCTCCTCGCTGTGCTCGCGCACCTGGGACTTCGGCCCGTACTTCGAGGCGCTCGACGCGCATCCCAAACTGGGCGTCTGCCTCGACACGTGCCACATATTCGCGGCGGGACACGACCTCGCGGGGCCCGGCGGGATGAAGCAGACGCTGGATCTGCTGATCGACACGGTGGGCGAGGGACGGCTCAAGCTGATCCACGCCAACGACTCCAAGGAGGGCGTCGGCGCCCACAAGGACCGGCACGAGAACATCGGCGCGGGCCACATCGGCGACGAGCCCTTCGGGGAGCTGTTCTCCCACCCGGCGACCGAGGGCGTACCGCTGACGATCGAGACGCCCGGGGGCAAGGAGGGCCACGCGGCGGACGTGGCGAGGCTGAAGGAGCTGCGTGACTTCTGAGCACTCCTGAAACCCGTTGAGGAATACCCCTGGGGGGTATACGGTTGGGTCTGTAGGCAGGAACCGCTACTTGGGGGCTCACGATGCAACAGGACGGGCACGCGCACGACACGCACCACGGTCACGAGAGCCGGCACGACCACGACGGCCACACGGCCGACGCAGCCCACTCAGAGCACGCGACACACGGCGACCACGGGGCACACCAGAACCACGGCGCCCACACCCACGGCAAGGTCAGCTGGTCCATGGCCGCCCGGGCCACGCTCCACTGCCTCACCGGATGCGCCATCGGCGAAGTGCTCGGCATGGTCATCGGCACCGCGCTCGGCTGGGGCAACGTGCCGACGATGGTGCTGGCGATCACCCTGGCCTTCTTCTTCGGTTACGCGCTGACCCTGCTCGGCATCCTCAAGGCCGGCGTCGGCTTCAAGGCCGCGGTCCGCGTCGCCCTCGCCGCCGACACCCTCTCGATCGCCGTGATGGAGCTGATCGACAACGGCGTACTGGCCCTGTGGCCGGGCGCGATGGACGCGCATCTCACCGACTGGATGTTCTGGGGCGTACTCGCCTTCGCACTCTTCGCCGCGTTCCTGATCACCACCCCCGTGAACAAGTGGATGATCGGCCGCGGCAAGGGCCACGCGGTGGTCCACCAGTACCACCACTGAACACCCCGGAGCGCCACCCCGGCGGACGCCTACAGCTCGGGGCCGTCCCCCGGCTCCTCCTGGTACGAGTACCGCTGCTCCCGCCAGGGGTCGCCGACGTTGTGGTAGCCGCGCTCCTCCCAGAAGCCCCGTCGGTCCGCCGTCATGTACTCGACGCCCCGGACCCACTTGGGCCCCTTCCAGGCGTACAGGTGCGGCACGACCAGGCGCAGCGGGAACCCGTGCTCGGCGGTGAGCAGCTCGCCGCCCTTGTGCGTGGCGAAGATCGTCCGGTCCGAAGTGAAGTCCGCGAGCCGCAGGTTCGCGCTGAAGCCGTACTCGGCCCAGACCATGACGTGCGTGACGCTCGGCGCGGGGGGTGCGAGTTCGACGAGCGTACGAGCGAGTACGCCACCCCATTCGGCCCCAAGCATGCTGAATTTCGTGACGCAGTGCAGATCGGCCTCGACCGTGGCGAACGGGAGCGCCGAGAACTGTTCGTGGCTCCAGCAGTGCTTGTCACCGTCGGCCGTGGCACCGAATACGCGGAACTCCCAGCGATCCGGCTTGAACTTGGGTACAGGACCGTAGTGGGTGACGGGCCAGCCACGCTGCAGCCGCTGCCCCGGCGGAAGCTCGGGCTGCGTTGTTTCGTGATGTTCCCGGCTTTCCGGCTGACCCATGAGTCCATGGTGACAGACGGCGAAGGGTGGTCATGACCAGGTCTGACCCTATTCGGGGCAACTCCTGATAAGCCTGCACTTACTGGACGCCCCTTGATCCTCGATGCGAGGATGCGCGAAACCTGCCCAGTACTACGCCTGGAAGGAGCCTCTGCGATGCAGGGCGACCCCGAGGTCCTTGAATTCCTCAACGAGCAGCTGACCGCCGAGCTGACTGCCATCAACCAGTACTTCCTGCACGCCAAAATGCAGGACAACTTCGGCTGGACGAAGCTCGCGAAGTACACCCGGGCCGAGTCCTTCGACGAGATGAGGCACGCGGAGACACTGACCGACCGGATTCTGTTCCTGGACGGCCTGCCGAACTACCAGCGGCTCTTCCATGTGCGGGTGGGGCAGACCGTCACCGAGATGTTCAAGGCCGACCGGCAGGTCGAGGTCGAGGCGATCGACCGCCTCAAGCGGGGCATCGAGGTCATGCGGGCCAAGGGCGACATCACCTCGGCGAACATCTTCGAGGACATCCTCAAGGACGAGGAGCACCACATCGACTATCTCGACACCCAGCTCGAACTGGTCGAGAAGCTCGGTGAGGCGCTCTACATCGCGCAGCTGATCGAGCAGCCGGAGAGCTGAGCCGGCCCGGCCCGGCGGCGCGCCGTCAGGCCGCTTCGGAAAGGGGCGCGTCGACGAGGGCGGTCTCGGCGAGCGCCGTCCCGCCGCTCTCGATCAGGGTGCGCCGGGGGCACGCCCCGCGGCCGAGCAGCCCCTGGATCGTGCGGACGCAGGAGCCGCAGTCCGTCCCCGCCTTGCTGACCGAGGCGATCTGGCGCGGTGTGCAGGCACCGGCGGCAGCGTGCTCCTTGATCTGCTGATCCGTTACGCCGAAGCAGGAACAGACGAACACGCGGCACACCTCCTGACCTGGGCGAGGGGGACGACTAATCGGTAAGGTCAACCTAACCTTACCCGCCGTCCCCCGCACGCAAAAGCCCTGGGCCCGATACGACTGTGGGGCGCGGATCACATTCGATCCGCGCCCCACATCCGTACTGCCGCCGCTCGGCTCCGACGCCTACTGGTCGCGGTACATCTCGGCGACCAGGAACGCCAGGTCCAGCGACTGGCTGCGGTTGAGCCGCGGGTCGCAGGCCGTCTCGTAGCGCTGGTGCAGGTCGTCGACGAAGATCTCGTCGCCGCCGCCCACGCACTCCGTGACGTCGTCGCCGGTCAGCTCGACGTGGATGCCGCCCGGGTGCGTGCCCAGGTCCTTGTGCACCTCGAAGAAGCCCTTGACCTCGTCGAGCACGTCGTCGAAGCGGCGCGTCTTGTGGCCGGAGGCCGCCTCGTAGGTGTTGCCGTGCATCGGGTCGGTCACCCACGCCACGGCCGCGCCGGAGGCGGTGACCTTCTCGACCAGCTCGGGGAGCTTGTCGCGGACCTTGTCGGCGCCCATGCGGACGACGAAGGTCAGCCGGCCGGGCTCGCGGTCCGGGTCGAGCTTGTCGACGTAGCTCAGCGCCTCGTCGACCGTGGTCGTCGGGCCGAGCTTCACGCCGATCGGGTTGCGGATCTTCGACGCGAACTCGATGTGCGCGCCGTCGAGCTGGCGGGTGCGCTCACCGATCCACAGCATGTGGCCCGATACGTCGTACAGGTGGCCCGTACGCGAGTCGACCCGGGTCAGGGCGCTCTCGTAATCCATGAGCAGCGCTTCGTGCGAGGCGTAGAACTCGACCGTGCGGAACTCCGCGGGGTCGGTCCCGGCCGCCTTCATGAAGTTCAGCGCGTTGTCGATCTCACGGGCGAGCTGCTCGTAACGCTGCCCGGAGGGCGACGACTTCACGAAGTCCTGGTTCCAGGCGTGTACCTGGCGCAGGTCCGCGTAACCGCCGGTGGTGAAGGCGCGCACGAGGTTCAGCGTCGAGGCGGACGCGTGGTACATCCGCTTCAGCCGCTCGGGGTCCGGGATCCGGGCCTTCTCGGTGAACTCGAAGCCGTTGACGGAGTCGCCGCGGTAGGTCGGCAGGGTGACGCCGTCGCGGGTCTCGGTCGACTTGGAGCGGGGCTTGGAGTACTGGCCGGCGATCCGGCCCACCTTGACGACGGGCACGGAGGCGGCGTACGTCAGTACCGCGCCCATCTGGAGAAGGGTCTTGAGCTTGTTTCGGATGTGGTCGGCGGATACGGCGTCGAAGGCCTCGGCGCAGTCGCCGCCCTGCAACAGGAACGCCTCGCCCTTGGCGACGGCTCCCAGTCGGGCGCGCAGCTGATCGCACTCGCCCGCGAAGACGAGCGGCGGATACGACTCGAGGTCCGCGATCACATCGCGCAGAGCCTCGGCATCGGGGTACTCGGGCTGCTGCGCCGCGGGAAGGTCTCGCCAGGTGTTGCCACCCTCAGGGGTGGTCTTAGCGTTCACGGTCACCCTGACAACATTACGGGGTCAGCCCGCCAGTCCATTCTCTGGCCCACCAGATGAGACGCCCGTCTTCGCCAGGGCCCGCTCCCCCGCGCTCGGCGCGGCGAGGGCCAGACCGCGGTGGGTGCGGCGCAGCATGAGGCGGGCCATGAAGGGATGCACCCTGCGTACGACGCCCCAGTAGAGGCGCCCGCGCGTGGTGTCGGCCCTGGCCACCGTGCTGAGCGTCACATACCGGTCGTCGATCAGGATGGACGCCCGCGCCGTGACGCCCGCCGTGTCGACGTTCATCAGCAGTTCGCCGCCCTCGCGCGCCACGACCGGGAAGGCGTCCCGCAGGATGCCCGTCCAGCCGTCCGGATCGCGCGGCATCCCGGGCAGGAGTTCCATCCGGTAGGCGTCCCGGTAGGCCGGGCGGTCGAGGGCGGTACGGATCAGCGCGGCCCTCTCGGGGATGTCCACGGCGGCCGCTCTGCCCCAGTTCAGCCGGTGCAGCAGCCGCACCCACGGCGACCAGCGCACGGGGCTCTCCACCGCGCCGGCCGCGACCCGCTCGATGTTGTCGAAGACCTCCTCGACCACCGTGCCGTGGACCGCTTTGACGACCGCCCGCCACAGCAGGAGCCGGGCGCCCCGCGGGTCCTGCTCCAGGACGTGCCGTACGACGCAGCGTCCGGGCCCGAGCGGCTCCACCGTCATCTCGTGGAACCCGTTGTCGGGCGGCGCGAAGGCGAAGCGGACACGGCGGCCCGGTTCGTACGCCGCGACGCTGTAGCGGACCGGCCCGTGACCACCGGAGGCCCCCACGGCGAGCGGGCCGTCGAAGGACATGGGCTCCCAGGCCGGCGTGGGGAAGATCGGGTCGTCCGTCGCGGAGAGGCGGTCGAGCAGCGACCCGACCACCTCTGCGGGGGCCTGGACGACGCGCTCGTGGACATCGCGGATCTCGCTCATGACGAACCTCCATACGCTGGCGTATGGTCAACCATACGGTACCGTACGGTCATGGCACAACAGCGGGACAAGCAGCAGAAGAAGGCCCGGCTCAGCGCGCTGGACTGGGCGGACGCGGCACTCGCCGCCATCGCCGAAGGCGGCCTCGCCGCCGTCGCGGTGGAGCCGCTCGCCACGCGCCTCGGCACCACCAAGGGCAGCTTCTACTGGCACTTCGCCAACCGGGAGGCGCTGATCGAGGCCGCGCTCGCCCGCTGGGCCGACACCGCCACCGAGGCGGCCATCACCGAGATCGACAGCGAGCCCGGACCGGCCGCCCGTATCCGCCGCCTCTTCATCGAGGCCACCGTGTCGGCGATCGACGACCCGCTGGAGGTCTCCCTGCTGGCCACCGCCTCGCACCCGCAGGTCGCCGCCGCGCTGCGGCGCGTGACCGAGCGCCGGGTCGACTACGTGACCCGGCTCTTCGCCGATCTCGGCTTCCCGGAGCAGGAGGCGCGCCGCCGGGGCCTGCTCGCGTACAGCGTGTACCTGGGGCACAGCCAGCTCGGGCACGCCGCCCCCTCGGTGCTGCCCGAGGGGGACGAGCTGCGGCGGTACCTCGAAGCGGCCCTCGACGCGCTGACGCGTCCTTGATCCGGCCCGCCGGCGACCGGGTGGCGGGACACGCATGACGCCGGCGTCCGCGTCCGCTAGGGTGCGGAGCATGTTCGCGCAGACGACTCAGACCTGGTGGTGGACCGCTCATCCGGCGGCCCACTGACAATCGCGCGCAGACCACGACGCGAAGGCCGCCCGAGGGGCGGCCTTTGGTGTTTCCCAGGGGCTGTTCCTCTCCACCCGGATCGACCGGACCCCCGGAAGGAACACCAGTCATGCTCATCAGCACCCTCCTCGACGACACCCGCCCCTTCGCGCTGCTGCGCAGGCGCACGCCCGGCCACGACCACGACACCGTCGAGCTGCTGGTCGGCGACGTGCACGAGGCGGCGCGCCTCGCCGACATCCCGGCCGGCGGCGACGGCCTGCCGGTGCTCGCCATGGTCCCCTTCCGCCAGATCAGGGAGCGCGGGTTCGACGTGCGCGACGACGGGACGCCTCTGAGCGTCCTGGTCGCGCGGGAGGCGTACGCGCTGCCGCTCGACGAGACGCTCGCGCGGCTTCCGGCGCACGACGTGCGCGTCGAGGACGGCGCCTTCGACCTCGCGGACGAGGAGTACGCCGGGATCGTGCGGCGGGTCGTCGACGACGAGATCGGGCGCGGCGAGGGCGCCAACTTCGTCATCCGCCGCACCTTCGAGGGCCGCATCCCGGGCTTCTCCCGCGCCGACGCGCTGGCGCTCTTCCGGCGGCTGCTCACGGCGGAGCGGGGCGCGTACTGGACCTTCGTCGTGCACACCGGGGAGCGCACGCTGGTCGGCGCGAGCCCCGAGGTGCATGTGCGGATGAGCGGCGGGACGGTCGTGATGAACCCCATCAGCGGCACGTACCGCTACCCCGCGGACGGGCCGAGCGCCGAGGGCCTCCTGGACTTCCTCGACGACGGCAAGGAGCGCGCCGAGCTGTCGATGGTCGTCGACGAGGAGCTCAAGATGATGTGCACGGTGGGCGACATGGGCGGCGTCGTGGTCGGGCCGCGGCTCAAGGAGATGTCCCACCTGGCGCACACCGAGTACGAGTTGCGCGGCCGCTCCTCGCTCGACGTGCGCGAGGTGCTGAAGGAGACGATGTTCGCGGCGACCGTCACCGGCTCGCCGGTGCAGAACGCCTGCCGCGTCATCGAGCGGTACGAGCCCGGCGGCCGGGGCTACTACGCGGGCGCGCTGGCCCTCATCGGCCGCGACACCGGCGGCGCGCAGACCCTGGACTCGCCCATCCTCATCCGCAGCGCCGACATCGCGTCCGACGGCCGGCTGCGGGTGCCGGTCGGCGCGACGCTCGTGCGCGACTCGGACCCGAACAGCGAGGTCGCCGAGACGCACGCCAAGGCGGCGGGGGTGCTCGCGGCGCTGGGCGTGCGGCCCGGCAGGCCGGCCGGCGAGGCCGTACGGCCGAAGCTGGCGGACGACCCGCGCGTACGGGAGGCGCTGGACTCCCGGCGGGCGCACCTGGCGCCGTTCTGGCTGCGGATGCGGGAGCGGTCGGCGGCGCTGACCGGGCACGCGCTGGTGATCGACGCGGAGGACACGTTCACCGCGATGCTCGCGCACCTGCTGCGCTCGTCGGGGCTCGACGTGAGCGTGCGGCGGTACGACGAACCGGGCCTGCGGGCGGCCGCGCTCGCGCACGAGGGCCCCGTGGTGCTCGGCCCCGGGCCCGGCGACCCGCGCGACGCGGGCGACGCCAAGATGCGGTTCCTGCGCGCGCTCGCCGCCGACCTGGTGCGCGAGCACCGGTACGGGCTGCTCGGCGTCTGCCTCGGCCATGAGCTGCTGGCGGCCGAACTCGGGCTGGACACCGTGCGCAAGCGGGTGCCGTACCAGGGGGCCCAGACCCGTATCGACCTCTTCGGACGCCCGGAGACCGTCGGGTTCTACAACAGCTTCGTCGCCCGCTGCGGCGACGAGGAGGCGGCCGAGCTGGCCGCGCACGGCGTCGAGGTCAGCCGCGACCCGGGCACCGGCGAGGTGCACGCCCTGCGCGGGCCGGGCTTCGCGGGCGTGCAGTTCCACCCGGAGTCGGTCCTGACGCTGCGCGGCACGGCGATCGTCACCGGACTGCTGGGTCAGCTGGCACTGGACTGTGCTTCGGCCCCGGCGGGGACCAGCACGTTCGCGCCGCGGCGGCCCGCCGTGTAGTCGAGGACGTTGCCCACCGTCGCTTCGACGATCTGACGGACGGCGTCGACGGTGTAGTACGCCTGGTGCGAGGTGACCAGCACGTTCGGGAAGGTCATGAGGCGGGCCAGGGTGTCGTCGTCGACCACCTCCAGGGACTTGTCGAGGAAGAACAGCCCGGCCTCCGCCTCGTACACGTCCAGCCCCACGCCGGTGAAGCGGCCCTGCCGCAGTTCACGGACGAGAGCCGCGGTGTCGACGAGACCGCCGCGGCTGGAGTTCACCAGGATCGCGTCGTCCCGCATGGCCCGCAGTTCGTCGGCGCCGATGAGGTGGTGGGTGGCGGGCATCAGCGGCACGTGCAGGCTGACCAGGTCGGAGTCGGCGAGGAGCTGGTCCTTGTCGACGTACTTCATGCCGAGTTCGACGCAGGCGTGATTGGGCACGACGTCCCAGCCGAGCAGGTTCATGCCGAAGCCGTGGGCGATGCGGGTGAACGCCTCGCCGATCTTGCCGGTGCCGAGGACACCGGCCGTACGCCCCCGCATGTCGCGCCCGAGGAGGCCGTCGAGCCGGAAGTCGAAGTCGCGGGTGCGGCCCGCCGCGCGCACGACGCGGCGGTTGACGGCCATCGCGAGGGTCCAGGCGAACTCGGCGACGGAGTACGGCGAGTAGTACGAGACCCGGGCGACGGTCAGGCCCAGCTGCCCGGCGACGTCGAGGTCGATGTTGTTGAAGCCGGTGGAGCGCTGGGCGATCATCCGCGTCCCGCCGGCCGCCAGGGCGCGCAGGACGCGCGCGCCGAGGTCGGCGTTGACGCTGGTGCTGATGATCTCGTGTCCCGCGGCGATGGGAGCGGTGTCCTCGGTGAGGAAGACGTCGAGGCAGCGGATGTCGTGGTGACCGGCGAAGGCGCTCTCCAGGAGCGGCTTCTCGTCGGACTGCACGCCGAACGCCAGGATTTCCACGACTTCTCCCATGCGGTGGGGAATGCGGGGACATGAGCCGTACAGCGCGAATATACGGCCCGTGCCCCCGCCCCGCTCAGCCGAAGAAGACCCCGACCTCGGCGTAGAGGGCCGGGTCGACCGTCTTCAGCCGCGCGGTCGCCTCCGCCATCGGCACCCGCACGATGTCCGTCCCCCGCAGGGCGACCATCGTGCCGAAGTCGCCGTCGTGCACGGCCTCGATGGCGTGCAGGCCGAACCTCGTTGCCAGCCACCGGTCGAAGGCACTGGGCGTACCGCCGCGCTGGACATGCCCGAGGACGGTGGTGCGGGCCTCCTTCCCGGTCCGCTTCTCGATCTCCTTGGCCAGCCATTCGCCGACCCCGGAGAGCCGTACGTGCCCGAACGAGTCGAGGGTCCCGTCCTTGAGGACCATCTCGCCGTCCTGGGGCATCGCCCCCTCGGCGACGACGACGATGGGTGCGTACGACGCCTTGAAGCGGGAGGTGATCCAGCCGCAGACCCGCTCGACGTCGAAGCGCTGCTCGGGGATGAGGATGACGTTCGCGCCGCCCGCCAGGCCCGAGTGCAGGGCGATCCAGCCCGCGTGCCGGCCCATGACCTCGACGACGAGGACGCGCATGTGCGACTCGGCGGTGGTGTGGAGGCGGTCGATCGCCTCGGTCGCGATGCCGACGGCGGTGTTGAAACCGAAGGTGTAGTCGGTGGCGGACAGGTCGTTGTCGATGGTCTTGGGTACGCCGACGCATTTGACGCCGTACTCGTCGGACAGCCGGGCGGCCACACCCAGGGTGTCCTCGCCGCCTATCACGACGAGCGCGTCGACCTCGTGCTTCGCCAGGTTCTCCTTGACCCGGCGGATCCCGTCCTCCGCCTGGAGCGGGTTGGTGCGCGAGGAGCCGAGGATGGTGCCGCCACGCGGCAGGATGCCGCGCACCGACGGGATGCCGAGGCGTACGGTGTCGCCCTCCAGCGGCCCTCGCCACCCGTCCCGGAAGCCTGTGAAGTCGTAGCCGTACTCCTGGACGCCCTTGCGGACGACCGCGCGGATGACCGCGTTGAGCCCGGGGCAGTCGCCTCCCCCGGTCAGTACTCCGACCCGCATGTTGTTGTCCCTTCGCCACAGACAGCAGTGCCGTGGGGCGCCACGCTAGTGGTGACCCAGGTCACAGCGACATGGGGCGTCGGGTGCGCGGAGGGCGGACTAGGCGTCGTCGAGGCCGCGTTCGATCGCGTAGCGGACGAGCTCCACGCGGTTGTGCAGCTGGAGCTTGCCGAGGGTGTTCTGCACGTGGTTCTGCACGGTCCGGTGGGAGATCACCAGGCGCTCGGCGATCTGCTTGTACGACAGCCCCTTCGCGACCAGCCGCAGCACCTCGGTCTCGCGGTCGGTGAGCTGCGGCGCCTTCGGCTCGTTCGAGGAGGCGGCGGGCGCCGGGCCGGAGGCCAGCCGGCGGTACTCGCCGAGGACCAGGCCGGCCAGTCCCGGGGTGAAGACCGGGTCGCCGGCGGCCGTGCGCCGTACCGCGTCGATCAGCTCCTCGGGCCCCGCGGACTTCAGCAGATAGCCCGTCGCACCGGACTTCACCGCTTCCAGTACGTCGGCGTGCTCGCCGCTAGCGGACAGCACGAGGACCCGCAGAGCGGGGTCGGCGCCGACGAGCTCCTTGCAGACCTGGACGCCGGGCAGGCCGGGGAGGTTCAGGTCGAGGACGAGCACCTGGGGGCTCACCGCCAGGGCGCGGCGGACCGCCTGCGGCCCGTCGCCCGCCGTGGCCACCACGTCGAAGCCCGCCGCGGCGAGGTCGCGGGCCACCGCGTCCCGCCACATCGGGTGGTCGTCGACGACCATCACTCTGATCGTCTGCTGTGCGTCGCTCATCGCGCCTGTCCTGCCTTCCCCCGTGGAACCTTCAGTTCTACTTCCGTGCCCTGACCCGGAACCGAGATCAGCTCGGCGGTGCCGCCGATGTCCCGCAGCCGCCCGCGGATCGACAGGGCGACGCCGAGGCGCCCCTCCCCCTCGGCCTGGGCGAGCCTGCCCTCCGGGATGCCGGGCCCGTCGTCCCGTACCGTCACGATCACTTCCTCCGGCCAGTCCTCGACCAGGATCCAGGTCTGGGCGCCCTCGCCCGCGTGCCTGCGCACATTGTCCAGTGCCGCACTGACAGCCGCCGCGAGCTCCCTCGCCGCCGCCGGTGCCAGCAGGACCGGGGCGCCGGGCTCGGCGAAGCTGACCTTCGACCCGGCGTGCGGGGCGAGCAGGGAGCGCAGGTCGCACACGCGCGCGCCCGGCCCGCCGTCGTCGCCGTCGCCCTCGTCGTCCACCTCGACCGTACGGACGACCGCCCCCAGCGCCGCGTCCTCCGAGGCGCGCGTCGCGGGCACCAGGCCGCTGGAGACCAGGGTGCGCAGGGCGACCTCCTGCTCCCCCGCCATCCGGCCCAGCTCCGCCGCCTCGCCGCCGAGCGCGGTGCCGCGCCGCTGCACCATGGCCAGCACCTGGAGCACGCTGTCGTGGATGTCACGGGCCAGGCGCTCGCGCTCGCGGGTGGCGGCCTCGATCTCCAGGGCGCGGGCGAGGGTGCGCTCGGAGGCGCGGGCGACCTCGACGACGTAACCGATCGCGATGGAGGCGACCCACACCAGCAGCACGTTGTGGATGGTGTCGCGGCTCGGCTCGCCGCGCTCGACGATGTTGGCGGCGGCCACGAACGACGAGGCGAAGGCCGCCCAGCGCCAGCCGCCCTTGATGGCGAACGCGAGGACGGAACCGGCGGTCCATATCGAGGGCAGGGTGGGGCCGTCGATCTGCTGCGCCTGGAAGTCGGCGAGCGGGGTGAGCAGGATGCCGGTGAGGGCGACGGCGAGGTCGGCGACGAGGAACCGCTTGGTGCAGCTCGCCGCGTTCGCCACCTTGGGGAGCGTGGCGAGGGTCCACACCGACATCACCGCGAGGAAGGCGACGGCCACTTCCGGGCGCTCGAACTTCTCGCGGGTGAACACGAAGAGGAGCACCGCGTACACCATCGTCATGACGCGGTAGCCGGTCAGCGCGCGCCACAGCGGCTGCTCGACCGACATGCGCACGACCCGCTCGCGCTGAGCCCTGGCCATCATCCCCACCCCTGGACGGACGCTGTTACGCGCCGGACCGTTCCGCCTTGTCGGCCTTCTCCAGTGCGGCCTTCTCCGCCTTGGCGGCCTTCTCCGCGTCGGCGATCTGACGCTTCGCCGCCGTCGCGTAGATGTCGACGTACTCCTGGCCGGAGAGCTTCATGATCTCGTACATGACCTCGTCGGTCACCGAGCGCAGGATGAACCGGTCGCCGTCCATGCCGTGGTAGCGGCTGAAGTCCAGCGGCTTGCCGATCCTGATCCCCGGGCGCATCAGCTTGGGCACGACCTTGCCCGGCGGCTGGATCTTCTCGGTGTCGATCATGGCGACCGGGATCACCGGCGCGCCGGTGGCGAGCGCCACGCGCGCGAGGCCGCCCGGCTTGCCCCGGTAGAGGCGGCCGTCCGGCGAGCGGGTGCCCTCCGGGTAGATGCCGAAGAGACCGCCGCCCTTGATGACGTCGATTCCGGCCTTGATCGCCGCCTCGCCGGCGCCGCGTGCGCCCGAGCGGTCGACGGGGAGCTGGCCGACGCCCTTGAAGAAGGCGGCGGTGAGCCTGCCCTTCACCCCGGGCGAGGTGAAGTACTCCGCCTTCGCGATGAAGGTGACCTTCCGGTCGAGCACCGCGGGCAGGAAGAAGGAGTCCGAGAAGGACAGGTGGTTGCTCGCCAGGATCGCGGGACCCTCGGCGGGAATGTTCTCGAGGCCCTCCACCCAGGGCCTGAAGGCGACCTTCAGTGACCCTCCGATGGAGAACTTCATTGCGCCGTAGATCAACCGAGTGCCTTCCCTTGTCTGTCGAACAGACCATAACCCGTGCCGGGCCTGGCCCCATGCCGACAAGGACGCCCGACGGACCTGGTCGGTGTCGGTCCGGTCGCGTACGGTGAAGGACATCTTGCGACACCCTCTGCGCACTCCACGACCCACACTCATGAACAGGAGACCCCGGTGCCGGTCCTTCCTGGAGCCGAGCCGTTCCGCCACGAGGGCGGAGAGGTCGGCGTCCTCCTCTGTCACGGCTTCACCGGTTCCCCGCAGTCGCTGCGCCCCTGGGCGGACCACCTCGTCGAGCGCGGCCTGACTGTCTCCCTGCCGCTGCTGCCCGGGCACGGCACCCGCTGGGAGGACATGCAGCTCACGGGCTGGCAGGACTGGTACGCCGAGGTCGACCGCGAGCTGCGCGCCCTGCGGGAGCGGTGCGCGCAGGTGTTCGTCTTCGGGCTCTCGATGGGCGGGGCGCTGACGCTGCGCCTGGCCGCGAAGCACGGGGACGCGATCACCGGGATCGTCCTGGTCAACCCGGCGAACAAGGTGCACGGCCTGTCGGCGTACGCGCTGCCGGTCGCCCGCCATCTCGTCCGTACGACGAAGGGGCTGCGCAGCGACATCGCGAAGGCGGGCTCCGAGGAGGTCGGCTACGACCGGGTGCCGCTGCACGCGGCGCACTCCGTGCGGAACTTCTTCCGGCTCGTCGACGGTGAGCTGCCCCAGGTGACGCAGCCGATGCTGCTGCTGCACAGCCCGCAGGACCATGTGGTGCCGGCGGCCGACTCGGCCCGCATCCTCAGCCGGGTGTCGTCCACGGACGTCACCGAGATTCTGCTGGAACAGAGCTACCACGTCGCGACGTTGGACCATGACGCGGAGCGGATCTTCGACGAGAGTTGTGCGTTCATCGGCCGCCTCGCTCCTAGTGTCGGGAAGAAGGGGAGCACCACCGGTGGCTGAGCACGACGCGGAGCCCGCGGGCCGCGAGGAGGAGCGGGAGCCGGACCGGGCGGCGGCGGACGCGGCCGCCGCGGCGGCGGGGTCGCCCGCCGGCAAGCCCGTCGACGAGGACGCGGCGTGGGCCGCGATCGTCGCGGGGTACGGCGCGGAGCCGCCGGACCCGCCGGGCGCCAAGCCGTTCAAGTCGATCGAGGACCTGTACCTGCCGGACGACGAGCGCAACACCGCCGGCGGCGGCCGGCCCGGGAAGGCGCCGGAGAAGGACGCCGAGGCGGCCGGGCAGGACGAGCCGGACCCGGACGCGGACCCGGACCGGGACAGACCCCTCGGCAGCTCCGTCGTGTTCGCGCCCGGTGTCGCCGGTCCGCGCGACTACGCGTTGGACGAGCCGGGCGAGGAGGACCCGGACGAGAGCGACGACGGCGACGAGGGCCACTTCGTCCCGCCGGAGCCGCCCCCGCTGCCGCCCGCCGACACCACGGCGCGGTTCGCCTGGCTCGCGGTCGTCGGCGGCCCGGTGCTGCTGCTCGTCGCGGTGCTGCTGCAGTGGGACATGACGTGGTGGCTGACGACGCTCGGCATCGGCGGCTTCTTGGGCGGTTTCGCCACCCTGGTGGGGCGCATGGCGCACGGCGACGACGAGGACGACGACCCGGGCCGCGGCGCGGTCGTCTAGGCCCCGCCCTCGCGCCTCGCCACGACGGCCCCGCCGCCCGGGCGGGCCCGCCCCGACGGGGCCGGGGCCCGGGGCGCGGGGCCCGGCCGGTCACGACGCGGGGACGCGCAGCGCCGCCAGTACCGGCAGGTGGTCGGTGGCCGCGCGCAGGTCCGCGTCCGGGAGACCCAACGGGACGCCGCAGCCCAGGACTTCGACGCCCGGCGTGGCGAAGAGGGCGTCGATGCGCTGGTGCGGGCGGTCCGGGGTCGAGGTGTACTCGCCGCCCCACGGCTTCACCGCCCAGCAGTCCTGGAGCTCCCCCGCCAGCCGCCGGAACGTCCGGCCGTCCGGCCGCTCGTTGAGGTCGCCGCCGGCCACCGCGTGCGGTACGTCCATCTCCTTCAGGCGCTCCAGGAGCATCCCGCCCTGCGCGAGGCGCTCCTCGCGCTGGAGGCTGAGGTGACAGCTCAGTACGCCGAGCCGCGCGCCGCCGATCCGCACCACCGCCGTCGCGAACCCCCGCTGGTGCAGCCCCGGCGTACGCGGCAGCAGCACGTCCTGCGTACGCTCCACCGTCACCCGCAGCGAGCACAGCAGCATCGGGCCCGAAGCGGTCGCCCCGCCGCCGAGGGTGACCAGGCCGCTGCGGGCGGCGAGCCACGCCGCGTGCTTGCGCCAGCGGAAGAAGCGGGGCGCCTCCTGCACGAGGACGAGGTCGGGCTCGCAGGCGCCGATGACCCGGGCGAGCGCCTCGCGGTCGTCGCGCATCGAGCGGATGTTGTAGCCGAGGACGCGGATCACCGCCGAACCGTCAGGCTCGGTACGGGACTCGGGCAGCGTGCTCGTCGTACTCGTCGCCATGCGATCACGATACGGAAAGGCCCGCCGCACCCCAAGGGGGCACGGCGGGCGCGTCCGCGCGCACGTGAGCCGGTTCGTCAGCCCTGGCGGGCCAGGTCGGCCGCGCCGACCAGGCCGGCCTCGCCGCCGAGCTGGGCGGCGAGCACCTGGGCGTGGGGGCGGTACTGGCCGCCGACCAGCCACCGGCGGAACGACTTGCGGATCGGCCCGAGGACCAGCTCGCCCTCGTCCGAGACGCCGCCGCCGACGATGAACGCGGAGGGGTCGAACAGCGAGGCCAGGTCGGCCAGGCCCGCGCCGGCCCAGCGGGCCAGCTCGCGGAAGGAGTCGACGGCGACCGGGCAGCCCTGGCGGGCGGCGTCGCTGATGTGCTTGCCCTGGATGCCCTCGGGGGTCCCGTCGCCCAGACCCAGCAGGATCACGGCGTTCTCCGGGGTGGCGTTGGCGCGCTGCTTCGCGTAGCGGACGAGGGCCCGCCCGGACGCGTACTGCTCCCAGCAGCCCTGGCTTCCGCAGCCGCACAGCAGCCCGTCCGGGACGACCCGGATGTGGCCGAACTCGGCGGCCACGCCGAAGCGTCCGCGGCGCAGCTTGTTGCCGATGATGATGCCGCCGCCGAGGCCGGTGCCGAGGGTGATGCAGATGACGTCCTCGTGGCCCTTGCCCGCTCCGAACCTGTACTCGCCCCAGGCGGCGGCGTTCGCGTCGTTCTCCACGACGACCGGCAGTCCGACGCGCTGCTCGACCTTGTCCTTCAGCGGCTCGTGCCGCCAGTGGATGTTGGGCGCGAACAGGACGGTGGCGCGCTTGTCGTCGACGTACCCGGCGGCGCCGATGCCGACCGCCTCGATCTGATGGCCCTTGCCGGCCTCGGAGACGGCCGCACAGATCGCGTCGACGATGCCTTCGGCGGTCGGCGGCGTCGGCACCTTGTGCGTGTCGAGAATGGTGCCCTCTTCGTCGACCACGCCTGCCGCGATCTTCGTGCCGCCGATGTCGACGCCGATGGTGAGTCCCATGTGTCCCTCAGTATTCGGTCGAGCCCCGCTAGGGGCAACCGTACCCGAGGAGCAGCTCAGTCCAGGTCGATGTGCGTGCTCGGCGAAGGGCCTTCGGGGCCCTCGTCACCGTCGTCGGCGCCCTCGGCGCGGTCCGCCGGCCGAGCCGGACCGCGGGTCCAGCGGCCCTCCTGGCCCTGGACGGCCGAGCGGTAGGCGGCCAGCAGCTCGTTGCCGGCCGCTGCCAGGTGGTCGAAGACCTGCGGATTGCGCTCGATGACCGGCTCCACGGCGGACTTGGCCTGGTTGATGAGCTGGCCGACCGCGCCCTGCGCGGCCATGCCGGGCAGCACCGACTGCAACGAGGCGACCTTGTCGGCCACGGCGTCGACCAGCTTGCGCAGCTCCTCGGCGGCCGACCCCGGCTGCGCCCCGCCGCTCTCGGCGCGACGGCGGGCCTTCTCGGCGGCGAGGTCCTCCGCGCACGCCTTCGCCCACGCGTCGGCTTCGGGGGCCTCGGCGGGCCCGGGGGAGAAGGGGGCCCCTCCCGTGCTTTCCGAGCTATGCGGACGCTCGGTGGCATCGCTCATGGCGGACTCCTGCGGCAGGGCGGCGGTTCGTACGGTGCGTACGCCTCGTACCACCGACGTTACCCGAACGGCGGCGGCCCGTTCACGTCGTCTTCGGCCACAGCCCCGGGTCCGGCGTGAAGCGCACCTTCAGTACGCCGCCGGTCAGGCCGGCGCCCGAGACGTCGCAGCGGCGCAGCGCCGACGGCAGGGGCAGGATCCGGCGGAACGGGCCCGCGTCGAGCACGAGTTCGTCGCCGCGGCGGACCAGGCCGAGCTCCTCCTTCACGGCTCCCGGCAGCGGCAGGTGCCAGACGAGGAAGCCGTCCTCGGCGATCCTGTCCTCCACGTGCCGGGGGTCCGCCCGGTCCGCGCGGACCGGCCCGACCGCCAGCGCGCCGTCCGCGCCCAGTGCGTCGAGGTCGGCCGGGCCCCGCGGGTCGCCGCCGAGATGGCGGACCTCGCGGACCGGCGTCGCCGGGCGCCCCGCGCCGTACTCCTCGGTCCACTCGGTCAGGCACTTGTGCTGCTGGGCGGCGAGCGTCGCGAGCCAGGTGTCCGGGGAGTCCCGGGGCAGGATCCGGTTCGCCGTCACCGATTCGACGTCCAGGCCGAACAGGGCCAGTCCGGTACGGGCGGTGCGCAGCGCTTCGGCCGCGGCGGGTCCCGGCTCGGCGACCAGCCGTACGCTCGTGCCCGGGTCCGCGAGCAGCGCCTCGACGGCGGCCAGTTCGCCGTCCCGGCGCGCGGCCGTCTCGTACAGCCACTGGGCGGGCATCGGCACGCCGGCGAGCTGGGCGAGCATGGGCCGCAGCGCGCGGGCCGCCTGGCGCTCGGGCGGAAGCAGCCGTCGCAGGTAGCGGCGCAGCTGCTCGGGGAGCGCGAGGGCGGCGAGCGCGGCGTGCAGCGGCGGCAGGTCGACGACCACGAGGTCGTACGCCCCGGCCGTGCCGCGCGCCTCGCCGCACGCCCGCAGGGCGCGGAGCAGGGCGAACTGCTCGCTGCCCGGCAGCTCGGTCAGTTCCTCGGCGGCGAGACGGTTCGCGCCCAGCAGGTCCAGCGCGGAGCCCGCGCTCTCCTGGAGGGCGAGGAGCTCCACGCGGAAGTGGGCGCCGGAGTCGGTCCTCGCCGCCCACAGGCCCGGCGCGGCCTCGCCCGGCTCGGCGCCGGTGGTGGTGCCCAGGGCCGCCCCCAGGGAGTCCGCCGGGTCGGTGGACAGGACCAGCACCCGCCGGCCGGTGCGCGCCGCGGCCAGGGCGGTCGCCGCGGCGACGGTGGTGCGGCCCGCGCCGCCGGGGCCGGTGACGAGGACCGTACGCATCAGGGCATCAGACCTTCGGGGTGCTCTCGACGCGCTTCTTGAGACCGGCCAGGGCCCGGTCGATGATGACCTTCTCGGCCTTGCGCTTGATCATGCCGAGCATCGGGATCTTGACGTCGACGGTCAGCCGGTAGGTGACCTCGGTACGGTCGCCGCCGCCGGCCGGGGCCAGGCTGTACGAGCCGTCGAGGGAGCGCAGCATCTGCGACTTGACCAGCGTCCAGCTGACCTGGTTGTCGCCGGTCCAGGTGTACGCGAGCGTGTGGTCGTCCTTGATCGCGCCGGCGTCCAGCAGCAGCCGCACCTGCTCCGCGCGGCCCTTGGCGTCGGTGGCCAGGACCTCGGCCTCCTTCACCTCGCCGGTCCACTCGGGGTAGCGGGCGAAGTCGGCGATCACGGCCATCACGTCGGCCGGCGCCGCCTCGATCGTGATGCTCGAGCTGGTGTGTTCGGCCATCGCTGTGGCTCCTCCAGTGCGGTTCCGGTCAGGGGGCACGTACTCACGCGGTGTGCTCGGGGGGCACGTACCGCGTGAAGGCTACCGCGACCGGTCCGGCCGCAATTCACCGCTCCGGGCTCACCACTCCATGGCCCAGGGGCGGCCGGAGGCCGCGAAGTGACCGACGTTGACGCACTCCGTGGCGCCGACGCGCATGCGCTGGACCTGCGGCTGGTGCACGTGGCCGAAGAGGGCGTAGCGGGGGCGGGTCCTGCGGATCGCCGCGAGCAGTGCCCGGCTGCCGCGCTCGAACCGGCGGGCGACGGTGTCGTACACCAGCTCGGGGACCTCGGGCGGGATGTGCGAGCACAGCACGTCCACCTCGCCGAGCGCCTCGACCTTGGCGGCGTACTCCTCGTCGTCGATCTCGTAGGGCGTGCGCATCGGCGTCCTGAGCCCGCCGCCGACGAAGCCGAAGACGCGGCCGCCGATCTCGACGCGCTCGCCGTCCAGGACGGTGGTGCCGGGTCCGGCGTACTCCGGCCACAGTTTCGGCAGGTCGACGTTGCCGTACGTGGCGTACGTCGGCACGGGGAACGCGGCGAAGAGCTCGGCGTACTGCTTGCGCACCGCCTTCTCGATGGCCGCGAAGCGGTCGACGTCGGCCCACAGCCCGCGGGCGAGCTCCCGGGCCTCCTCGAAGCGGCGGGCGGTGCGCAGCTCGACGATCAGGTCCGCGTTCTCCCGGCCGAAGAGGTCGGGGAAGATGCCGCGGGAGTGATCGGCGTAGTCGAGGAAGAGCACCAGGTCACCGAGGCACACGAGCGCGTCGGCGCCGTCTCCCGCCCTGGCCAGATCCCTGGCGTTCCCGTGTACGTCGCTGACCACATGCACTCGCATGACGATCACCCTAGGACGCCCGCCCCTCGCCTGGGTAGAGGGGGCCGGACCTGCGGTTACTACCGGGTTTCCGCGTAGTTGGACTAGTCTGCCCGGAGCACCGCCACGGCGTGTGACGCAGCGAACATCTGGCCGGAACCCCCTATCGGGAACCGTCTACTGATGGGTAACGTCCGGGCAGTCCAACCGTGCTCACCCCACTGAGCACCTGCCCGGTCTTGGACCGGAACCGACGCGCACATTGACGTGGCGCCGGCGCCCGATGAGGAGCAGCAGTCTTGCGCGAGTTCAGCCTTCCGGCCCTGTACGAGGTCCCCTCGGACGGCAACCTGACCGATCTCATCCGCCGCAACGCCACGCAGCATCCCGACGTGGCGGTCATGAGCCGCAAGGTCGGGGGCGCGTGGACCGATGTCAGCGCCACCGAGTTCCTCGCCGAGGTCCGCGCCGCCGCGAAGGGCCTGATCGCCGCGGGCGTCCAGCCCGGCGACCGCGTCGCCCTCATGTCCCGCACCCGCTACGAGTGGGTGCAGATGGACTTCGCGATCTGGACCGCGGGCGCGGTGACCGTGCCGGTGTACGAGACCAGCTCAGCCGAGCAGGTGCAGTGGATCCTGGGCGACTCCGGCGCGGTCGCCGTGATCGTCGAGAGCGACGGGCACACCGCCGCCGTCGAGTCCGTACGCGACCGGCTGCCCGCACTCAAGCACGTCTGGCAGATCGACCGGGACGGCGTGGAGCAGCTGCGCGCCTCGGGAGCCGGCGTCGACGACGAGACGGTCGACGAGCGCAGCACCAGCGCCAAGGCCGACGACCCGGCGACGATCGTCTACACCTCCGGCACCACCGGCCGCCCCAAGGGCTGTGTGCTGAGCCACCGCAGCTTCTTCGCGGAGTGCGGCAACGCGGTGGAGCGCCTGAAGCCGCTGTTCCGTACGGGCGAGTGCTCGGTGCTGCTGTTCCTGCCGGCCGCGCACGTCTTCGGCCGGCTGGTCGAGGTGGCGTCGGTCATGGCGCCGATCAAGCTGGGCTGCGTACCGGACATCAAGAACCTCACCGACGAGCTGGCCTCCTTCCGGCCGACGCTGATCCTCGGTGTGCCGCGCGTCTTCGAGAAGGTCTACAACTCGGCGCGCGCCAAGGCGCAGGCGGACGGCAAGGGCAAGATCTTCGACAAGGCCGCGGACACCGCGATCGCGTACAGCCGGGCGATCGGCACGCCGCAGGGCCCCTCCCTCGGCCTGAAGCTCAAGCACAAGCTGTTCGACAAGCTGGTCTACAGCAAGCTGCGCGCGGTGCTCGGCGGCCGCGGCGAGTACGCGATCTCCGGCGGCGCCCCCCTCGGCGAGCGCCTGGGCCACTTCTTCCGGGGCATCGGCTTCACGGTCCTGGAGGGCTACGGCCTGACCGAGTCGTGCGCCGCGACCGCCTTCAACCCGTGGGACCGGCAGAAGATCGGCACGGTCGGCCAGCCGCTGCCCGGTTCGGTCGTGCGGATCGCCGACGACGGCGAGGTGCTGCTGCACGGCGAGCACCTGTTCTCGGGGTACTGGAACAACGAGGCGGCCACCGCGGAAGCGCTGACCGACGGCTGGTTCCACACCGGTGACATCGGCACCCTCGACGAGGACGGCTACCTCGCCATCACCGGCCGCAAGAAGGAGATCATCGTCACGGCCGGCGGCAAGAACGTCGCCCCCGCCGTGATCGAGGACCGCATCCGCGCGCACGCGCTGGTCGCCGAGTGCATGGTGGTGGGCGACGGGCGTCCGTTCGTCGGCGCGCTGGTCACCCTCGACGAGGAGTTCCTGGGCCGCTGGGCCGCCGAGAACGGCAAGCCGGCCGGCTCGACCGCGGCGTCGCTGCGCGACGACGCCGAGCTGCTGGCGGTCGTCCAGCAGGCGGTGAACGACGGCAACGCGGCGGTGTCGAAGGCGGAGTCGGTGCGCAAGTTCCGTGTGCTGCCGACGCAGTTCACCGAGGAGGCCGGTCACATCACGCCCTCGCTGAAGCTCAAGCGCAACGTCGTGGCGAAGGACTTCGCGGACGACATCGAGGCCCTCTACCGAGGCTGAGCCTGCCTGTACGCGCCGGCGGCCCCCCGGAAGCATCCGGGGGGCCGCCGCGCGTTCCCCTGCGCGGGGGGGCGTCAGAGCAGCGTCTTGAGCTTCTCCGCCAGCAGGTCCCAGCGCCACTTCTCCTCGACCCACTGCCGGCCCCGCTCCCCCATCCGGCGCCGTAGCTCCGGGTCCTGGAGCAGCGTCACGATCCGGTCGGCCGACTCGTCGGCGGCGACCGCGGCGGGGGCGCCGCGCACCACCCAGCCGCTCTCCCCGTCGAGTACGGCGTCGGGCGCTCCGCCCGAGTCGCCCGCCACGACCGGCAGTCCGGTCGCCGACGCCTCCAGGTAGACGATGCCGAGCCCCTCGACGTCGAGGCCGCCCCGGCGCGTCCGGCACGGCATCGCGAAGACGTCACCCGCGCCGAAGTGCGCCGGAAGCTCGGCCCAGGGCACGGGTCCGGTGAAGCGCACGGAGTCCGCGACACCCGTGTCGGCGGCCAGCTTCCTCAGCTCCCCGGCGTACGGTCCGCCGCCGACGACCAGCAGCACCGCGTCCGGCACCGCGCGCAGGACGCGGGGCATGGCCAGGATCAGCGTGTCCTGGCCCTTGCGGGGCACGAGGCGCGAGACGCACACCACCACCGGCCGGTCCGCGAGCCCGAGCCGCTCGCGCACGGCGTCGCCGCCGGAGCCGGGGTGGAAGGTCTTCTCGTCGACGCCGGGCGGCAGTTGGACCATCCTCGCGGCGGCCCGGGGGGTGAGCGCGGCCGCGATGCGCGAGCGGGTGTACTCACCGAGGTAGGTGATCGTGTCCGTGCCCTCGCCGATCCTGCGCAGCAGCTGCCGGGAGGCGGGGAGCTGGGCCCAGCCCGCCTCGTGGCCGTGCGTGGTGGCGACGATCCGCCGCGCTCCCGCGGCGCGCAGTGCGGGAGCCATCAGCCCGAGGGGAGCGGCCGCCCCGAACCACACGGACGCGCAGCCGTGTTCGCGCAGCAGCGCGGTGGCCCGGCGGGTGACGCGCGGCGTCGGCAGCAGCATCGTCGTCCGGTCGCGTACGACGGTGAACGGCTGCTCGGCGTCGAAGGCGGCGGTGGCCTCGGCGCCCTCGCCGCCGCGCTTCCAGGTGGAGGCGTAGACGACGACCCGCTCGGGGTCCAGGCGCAGCGCCATGTTGTGCAGGAACGCCTGGATGCCGCCGGGGCGGGGCGGGAAGTCATTGGTCACGATCAAGGTCTTGTCCATCGCCGCCGACAGTACCCAACGGCCCAGCTCCTTGGCTCGCGCGGCCGGGCCCTGCATCATGTCTCCCTCAGCCATGCAGGAAACGGACGAGGGTGGTCATGACGGTCGCAGGCCGTACAAACCTCATCGCGGTGTGGGTGCTCACCCGGGCCGTGCTGCTGCTGTGCGTGTTCAAGGTGCTCGCCGTGCCCGGCCCCGACGTCACCAGCGACGTCTCGGTGATCTACCAGGGCTGGTACGAGATCCTGCGCACCGGCACCTTCCCCCTCGACGACATCACCTGGCAGTACCCGCCCGCCGCCGCACTCGCGGTCCTCTCCCCCGCCCTGCTCCCCTTTCTCGGGTACGCGACGGCCTTCTTCGTCCTGGCCTGCCTCGCCGACGCCGTGGTCACGGGCCTGCTGCTGTACGCCGGACAGCGCCCCGGCAAGCGGCTCGCGGGGGCGTGGGTGTGGGTGGCGGGAGTTCCGCTGCTGGGGCCGACGGCCTACGCCCGCTACGACGTGATGGTCACCGCCGTCGCGGTGGCGGCCCTGCTGGCGGGGGCGCGCCGCCCCCGGGTCCTGGGGGCGCTCGCGGCCTTCGGGGCGCTCCTGAAGGTGTGGCCGGTGCTGCTGCTCGCCGGCACCGCACGCGGGCGCGCCACCCGCGCCGCGTGGACGGCGGCGGGCGTGGCCGGGGGCGCTCTCGTGGTGGCCTTCTGCGCCACGATGCCGGGGGCGCTCGCGTTCCTCACCTTCCAGCGCGACCGGGGCACCGAGGTCGAGTCGCTCGGCGCTCTCGTCTTCCACGCGGCCCGGCACTTCGGGTGGCGGGGCGAGGTGCTGCTGAACTACGGCTCGGTCGAGTTCGTCGGCCCGTACGTGCCGCTGGTCAGCACGGCGGCGATGGGCCTGACGGCCGTCGCCTTCGGGTGGCTGCTGGTGTGGCGGGTGCGGGCGGGCGGCTTCCGGGCGTCGACGCCGTGCGACGCGGCGTTCGCGGCGGTCCTGCTGTTCACCACGACGAGCCGGGTGATCAGTCCGCAGTACCTGGTGTGGCTGGTCGGTCTGGCGGCGGCCTGCCTGGTCTTCCGGGGCAGCCGGATGGGGCGGCCGGCGCTGCTGGTGCTGGCGGCGACCGGGGTCACGTTCCTGGAGTTCCCGGTGTGGTTCTCGCACGTGGTGACGAGCGACGGCCTGGGCGTGCTGCTGCTCGTCGCGCGCAACGGGCTGCTGGTGGCGGCGACCCTGCTCGCCTGCCGCCGACTGTGGCAGGACACGGTGCCCGCCGCCGGCTCCCGCGACCCCAACGCGCTGCCGGCGCAGCGGGCCGCGGCGGCGAGGCAACTGGCGTCGTAGGCGGGCGCCCGCCGCCGGGCGTCACGACAGCTCTGTCAGCGCGTACCGGCGCCACCGCTCCTCGAATTCGTGCGGGGTCGTGTCCAGCACCTCCCGCATCGCCTTCTCCACCGCGCCCCGGCGCTTCCCGTGCCCGCCCACGGCGCGGTAGAAGGCCGTGAGCTTCGCCTCGCCCCACTCCCGCGCGATCAGCGCGCAGGCGAGCCACCCGCCCTCGTACGCCCGCGCCAGCGCCTCCGTGTCGCCGCCGAAGCCGAAGTCCCGGTCGGCCGGGAGGGCCGCGGGCAGGTCGCCCGCCCGTACCGCCCGCCGGAGGGCCGGGGCCGTCTGCCCCGCCGTGCGTCCCCCGCCCCGGTACGCCGCCCAGTCCGCGAAGCCCTCCGAGAGCCACAGCGGGGTGGCGGCCGAGGTGTGGGCGCGGGTGGCGACGTGCGTGGACTCGTGGGTGAGGACGATCCGCTGCCCGAACGCGCCGAGCACGCCGTACGCCTCGGGGTTGACGATCACCCGGTCCGCCGACCGCGCGCCGGGCCCACCGGCCTCCCCCGTCGTCACGGCCGCGATCCCCCGGTACCCGGCTGCCGGTGCCCCCAGGAGCGCGCCCATGCCGTCGAGCGAGGCCGGCACCAGGATCACCAGCCGGCGCGACCAGCGGCCGGGCCAGGCACGGTCGACCGCCGGCACCGCCTCGTCGGCGGCGTCCGCCATGGCGCGCAGACGCTTCACGTCCTGGCCCGCGCCGAGGACCAGGCTCCGCGCGCCGCGTACGACCGTGACCCTGCCCTGCTCCCACAGCTGCTGCCCGCCGTGCCGCTCCGGGCGCTCGGCGGCGACGTACCAGCGCCCGTCCCGGCGCGTCAGATCGAGCCGCTCGGCCACCTTCACGGGCGCCTCGTCGAAGCCGGCGAACCGGTAGCGCAGCTCGACGCGCGCGGTGGCCCGCCCGGTGTCCGTGCGGTCGAGGCCGGTCAGCCGGTACTCCCACGAGCGCAGCGGCACGTGCGCGAGGTTCGCGAACTCCGCGCGTTCCGTCGCCCTCAGCCGGGCCGCGCCCGGGTCGAGGTCCGCCAGGTACGCCGCCTCGTCACGGGAGACGACGGCCTGCGCCCTGCGGTCGAGCGTCCGCTGGATGTCCCGCGCCGCGATGTCCGCGGGCCGCCCGGGCGTCGTGCACGCCGAGGCGCAGGCGGACAGCACGAGGAGCGGTACGAGGACGGGCCGAGCCCACCGCCGCCACCGCGTCCCGCTCCGCCGGCCTGCCACCCGGCCGATCGTACGGGCAGCGCCCGGGCGACGGGCAGGGCCGGGTCAGACGCGGGTCACCGACGAGACGGGCATCATGCCGACCGGGTCGTAGCGCACCGGGGCCCCGGGGTAGGGCGCGTGCACGACCTGGCCGTTGCCGACGTACATCCCGATGTGGCTGGCGTCGTCCCGGTACGTGACGAGGTCGCCCGGCTGCGCCTGGTCGAGCGGGACCTGCCGCCCGGCGTACCGCTGCGCCTGCGACGTGCGCGGCAGCGAGACGCCCGCCTGGGCGTACGACCACTGGGTGAGGCCCGAGCAGTCGAAGCCCGAGGGTCCGTTGGCGCCCCAGATGTACGGCTTGCCCACCGCCCCCCGGGCCGCCGTCACGGCCGCCGACGCGCGTCCCGACACGGGCCCGCCGGCCGGCAGGGGCGGCGTCTCGGCGCGGTCGGCGGACCGCGACGACCGGCCGTCGAACTCCTCGCGCTCCTGCTCGGGCAGCGAGTTCAGCAGCCGCCTGGCCTCCGCGAGCTTGTGCTCGACGGTGCGCTTGTGGCGGGCGACGGCGGCCCGGCTGCGCTCCAGTTCGCCGAGCTTCACGGCGGCTTCCGCGCGCTGCCGGCCCAAGGTGCGCTGCGCGGCCCGCAGTTCGTTCAGGGCGGCCACCTGGCGGGCGCCCATGCGGTCGAGGGCCGATGCCTTGGAGAGGTAACTGTCGGGGTTCTCGGAGAGCAGCAGGGCGAGGGCCGGGTCCAGCCCGCCCGCCCGGTACTGCGCTCCGGCGACCGCGCCGAGCGCACCGCGCATGTGGTTGATGCGTTCCTGGCCGCGGGCGGCCAGGTCCTGGGCGTGGTCGACCTGTTCGCGCAGCCGGTCCGCGAGTTCGTCGGCCTTGTTGAACCGCTCCGTCGCCCGCTCCGCCTGCTCGAAGAGCCGGTCGACCCGCGCCCGGGTGGCCGTGGCGGTGTCCGGGGACGACGCCGAGGCCGGGGAGGCGGCCGAGGACGTGTCGTGGGGGTCGGCGCTCGCCGGGGCGGAGACGAGCGCTGCCGCCGCCGTCGCCGCGGCGGCGGACAGAACCGTGACCCGGGCGCTCTGCGTGAGGCCGGACTGTGAGGGACGCCGGTGGGTCGCCACAGGAAGCCGCACTCCTTCCACTGCGTGCAGCCCCCTGCCGCCCGGACGGGCGGACCGATGGACCGGGGAGCTGCGCGAGCAGACAGTAGCGGTGCGATCACGCGGCGGCCAAAGACCTCGGCGGGCGCAAACAGTGGCGCCCCGCCGGAGAACCAGGTCACCGGCGGGGCGGACAGTCAGCGGGAGTCACCGGAATTCGCCCGAATGGGCGGTGTGGGCAACGGCCTTCGTGTGGGGCGTCTGTCAGACGCGCACGCCGAACTGGAAGGTGCCCATGTAGTCCATCGACTCGTAGCGCACGTTGGCGCCGGGCTTCGGGGCGTGCAGGATCTGGTTGTTGCCGGCGTAGAAGCCGACGTGCGCCAGGTTGTTGAAGAACACCATGTCGCCCGGCCTGAGCTGGCTCTTGCTGTAGATCTTCGTGCCGTCGTTGTGCTGGGTGAACGTGGTCCGGGAGATGGAGACGCCGGCCTGGGCGAAGGCCCACTGGGTCAGTCCGGAGCAGTCGTACGCGTTGGGGCCGGTCGCACCCGAGATGTACGGCTTGCCGATCTGGGTGGCCGCGGCGCTCAGCGCGGCGGCGCCGCGGCCGGAGGCCGGCTTCTCGTTGCCGAGTTCCACGCGCTCGGTGGAGGCGCGGCTGGCGCGCTGCTCCTTCTCCCGCAGCTCCTCGCGCTCGGCGGCGGTCAGCGTGTTCAGGAGCCGCTGCGCCTCGGCGAGCTTGCCCTGGAACTTCTTCTTCTTCTCGCCGAGTTCCTCGCGCACGTCCTCGAGGTCGGCGAGCTTGTCCGTCGCCTCGGCGCGCTGCTGGGCGAGGGTGCGCTGCTTCGCCTGGATCTTCTCCAGCGACTCGGCCTGCTTGGCGCTCAACTGGTCGATCGCGCCAGCCTTGTCGAGGTAGTCGTCCGGGTCGGCGGAGAGGAAGAGCTGCACGGAGGGGTCGATGCCGCCGGAGCGGTACTGCGCGCTGGCCACCGAACCCAGGGCGCCGCGCAGTTCGTTGAGGTCCTCCTGGCCGCGGGCGACCTTGTCCTGGAGGTTGTCGACCTCTTCCTTGAGCTTGTCCTGCCGCTCCTTGGACTGGTTGTACTTCTCCGTCGCGGCCTCGGCCTCGTGGTAGAGCTTGTCGACCTTGGCCTTGACCTCGCTCTTGGTCGGCTTGGGGTCGGCCTGAGCGGTCTGGGACGTGAGAGCGACGGCTGCGGCTGCGGTCGCGGTGAGCACGGTCACACGAGTGCGGCTCGGCTGCTTGGGACGACGGTGGGACGCCACGAAGGCGAGCTCCTTCTTCCTCGAGCCGCCTACCGGGGTCGGGGACGTGAGCCCCGGCTCCACGCTTCGGTTCCCCCGCGGAAATGGACCGAATTGCATGGACTCGGCGGTACCTTCGCTGACACCCCGGGTGGG
This sequence comes from Streptomyces albidochromogenes, assembly GCF_005981925.1. Lineage (GTDB taxonomy): Bacteria > Actinomycetota > Actinomycetes > Streptomycetales > Streptomycetaceae > Streptomyces > Streptomyces albidochromogenes. The sequence goes on along the minus strand of NZ_VBVX01000005.1, from coordinate 16,397 downwards.
TGATCAACCGTTCGAAGGTTTGAGGGCAGACCTTAGTGACCTTCTTGTGATCAGTTCAAATCCTCATGCGTAAAAACTCACCCAGTGGTCACAATCTTTACTTTCATCACACCCGCAGTAACGGCGACTTGACGGTACGTTTCCCGATTTCGGGCATTGGGCCGAGAAGCCACTAGACGCGCGAAAGCCTCTTCAGCAACAAGGCGGACGCGACCGGCCTGGCGCCCGACTTGGCGACACCGTCCGCCACTTCGCGGTCGGTGGAGGCCACCACGACCGGCCGCCCCGGCGGTTCGGCCCGTACGAGCTGTCTGATGAGCTCGTCCGCCGTCACCCCCGGCTTGCTGAACAGCACCCGCACACCGCGCGGCGGCGCGAGGAGCACCGGCGCCACCAGCTCCGCCCCGTCGAAGACGCACGTCACCTCGGCGCCGGTCTGCGCCGCGAGCATGGACAGACCGCCGAGGAGGCGCAGCCGCTGCTTGTCGAGCGGCATCTGCGGATAACCGGTCTTGGTGACGTTGTAGCCGTCCACGACCAGATGGCACTGCGGCAGTTCGAGCAGCTGGTCCAGCAGCGCCGGGTCCGTCTCGGACAGCGCCCGGGCGGCGATGTCCTTGGGTGTCATACGGCCCGGCTCCACGGCGTCCACCGTGTCCGCGGGGTGCACGGAGGCGGGCGGCAGCGCCAGTTCCCGGCGCAGCCCCTGGGCGGCGTCCAGCACGGTGTCGAGCAGCAGCCGCACCCGCATGTCCTCGATGCTGCGGCCCTCGCGCACCGCCCTGCGGCTCGCCTCGACGGACGCCTCGGCCTCGCCGAGGCGGGCCCGCAGCCGCCGCGCCTCGCTCTCGGCGGCGGTGACCCGGGTGGCGGCGTCGGTCCTGACCGTCTCCGTCTCGGCGTTCGTACGCCGCAGGGCCGCCTCGCCCCGCTTGACGTCGCTCAGCGCGCTGCGCAGCTTGCGGCTGAGCACGTCGGCCTCCTTGCGGGCGGCCTCCAGCTCGGTGCGCAGCCGTTCGGTCTCGCTCTTCGTCTGCTCGCGCGCGTGCGCGAGCTCCTCGCGCAGGCGCTCCAGCTCCCGCTGGGCGGCCTCGTCGGCGCGTTCGGCGTCGGCCCGCAGCGCCTCCTCGCCGGCGGCGGCCACCAGCTTGACCCAGCCGACGGGGCGCAGGACGTACGCCGCCGCCGCCACGTCCACCGGATCGGCCGCGGCAGGCGGCGAGCCCGCCTCCAGGGCCCGGGCGAGTTCGGGCTGCGCCTCGCGCAGCCGCTCGCCGATGCGCTGGCGGAACAGCGTGTCGCCCTCCAGGGCGGCGGCCATCGCGTTGCCCGCGAACTTGGCGCGCCGGCTCGGGGTGAAGCGGGCGTACTGCCTCAGCTGGGACGGAAGTTCCGCGACGGTGAGCCCGCCGAAGGCGTCCGACACCAGTGCGACGACCTTGTGCCGTACGCCTTCGGGCAGCGGGCGGTCGAGCACCTCGGCGGCGTCCCCGGCCGAGCCGGCCGGTTCACCGCCGCTTGCATGCTCCACAATCCGTCACCCCACTACTCTCGGGCCGGTCCTCTCAGGAGCCGGCGCCCGGCCTGTCCACCAGTTCGATCTGGTCCACCGCGTTGCACCAGCGGCAGCGCACGGACTCGATGGTCTCACTGACCACCTCACGTTCCTCGACCTTCGACTCTCCGGCCAGGTCGAGATGGACGTACTCGATCACCTTCGACGACCGGGTCACATCGAAACGTGTGAGATTGCCGCACAGGGCGCAGCGCCACCGGGTCTCGGCAGTCGGCAGGGGAACCGTCGTCATCGTGCGTCCTCTTTCGTCGCGCCTACTGCCCGTAACCCTACGGCCTTACGGGTGCCCCCTGCGGCGTACCGTCCACGGTGCGGGACGGCCCCCGGCGAGGCGCTCTGCCCCGGCCGGTCCCGTTACGCGATGATCTGGTCATGATCAATTGGCGGGAAGCGGCCCGGGGCCCCGTGGTGACGTACGGCGCGATCGGCCTCTGCTGCCTGATCTTCCTCATCGGCCCCCTCTCGGGGTTCAATCCGGCCTACGGCACGGGCGACATCCTCCTCGCCGCGCAGAGCGCCTACTTCGAGCGCTGGGGCGTGATCCCCGACGAGCTGCTGAGCGCCGGGCCGTCCGCGCTGGCCACCCCGCTGACCGCCCTGTTCGTGCACGGGAGCTGGCTCCACCTGCTGGGCAACATGCTCTTCCTCTTCGTGTTCGGGGCGATGACCGAGGAACGGATGGGCCGCTTGCAGTTCGCCCTGTTCTACGTGGGCTGCGGATACCTGGCACTGGTCGTGTACGCCGTCGTCCACGCCGAATCGGACCAGACCCTGGTCGGGGCGTCGGGGGCGATCTCGGCGGTGCTCGGCGCGTTCCTCTTCCTCTTCCCCCGGGCGCGGGTCACGAGCCTTTTCCCGTTCCTCTTCTTCCTGCCGCTGCGCTTCCCGGCCTGGCTCGTGCTGATCTTCTGGTTCGCCCTGCAGTGGGTGGCGGCGCAGCGCGCGGGGTCGGGGCCCGGGGTGGCGTACCTGGCGCACGTGGCGGGGTTCTGCGCGGGCTTCCTCTACGCCTGGGGGCGTAGTCGGCGTACGGCTAGAGTGAGGACCACAGCGCCGGCCACCGAGGGAGAAAGCCAACCGTGATCACCGCGATCGTGCTCATCAAGACCAGCGTGGACCGGATCCCCGAGATCGCCGAGTCGATCGCCGCGCTGGACAGCGTCAGCGAGGTCTTCTCGGTCACCGGGACGTACGACCTGATCGCCATGGTCCGTGTGGCGAAGCACGACGACCTGGCGGACGTCATCCCCGGCCGGATCAGCAAGATCCCCGGCGTCGAGGGCACCGACACGCACGTCGCGTTCCGCACGTACTCGCAGCACGACCTGGAAGCGGCCTTCGCGATCGGCCTCGACGCGTAGCACCCCGGCGCGCGCTTCCCCCGGCCGTGCGGACGCCCGGCCGCGGCGGCGAGATCCTCACCGGCGCGGCCGGGCGGGTGTGCCGCGGGCGGGCCCGACCGGGCCCGCGCGGTCAGACGGCCGGGACGCAGCGGCCTTCCTCGGTGCGGTAGTTCCACTTCGCGCCGTCCCTGACGAGCTCCTTGACCGCGCCGACGAACCGCTCGACGTGCTCGTCGGGCGTACCGGCTCCGAAGCTCACCCGGATGGCGTTCAGCGACCGCTCGCCGGGCTCGGCCTCCGGCGCGCCGCACTCGCCCGGGTCCTGCGGGTCGCTGCCGAGGAGCGTGCGGACCAGCGGGTGCGCGCAGAACAGCCCGTCGCGCACACCGATCCCGTACTCGGCGGAGAGCGCGGCGGCGAAGTGCGAGCTGTTCCAGCCGTCGACGACGAACGAGATGACGCCGACGCGCGGGGCGTCGTCCCCGAAGAGGGAGAGCACCCGCACGGCGTCCACCTCGGCCAGCCCCTCCCGCACCTTCGCCACGAGCCGCTGCTCGCGCTCGACCAGGGAGTCGAAACCGGCCTCGGTGAGCGCCTTGCAGGCGGAGGCGATCGCGTACACGCCGATGACGTTGGGCGAACCGGCCTCGTGCCGGGCGGCCGTGGTGTGCCACTCGACGTCCACGCCGCCGTCGCCGCGGCGGGAGACCTTGCGGGAGGCGCCGCCGCCCGCCAGGTACGGCTCGGCGCTCCGCAGCCAGTCGGCGCGGCCCGCGAGCACGCCCGAACCGAACGGGGCGTACAGCTTGTGCCCGGAGAAGGCGACCCAGTCGACGTCCAGCTCGGCGATGTCCAGCGGGTGGTGGGGCGCCAGCTGGGCCGCGTCGAGCACGATGCGCGCGCCGTGGGCATGGGCGGCGGCGGCGAGTTCCTTCACCGGCCACAGCTCACCGGTGACGTTCGACGCGCCGGTCACGCACACCAGCGCCGGGCCGTACGGGTCGCGGGCGGCCAGCGCGCGCTCCAGGGTCTCCACGGCCTGAGCCGGAGTCCGGGGCGCGTTGAGGAAGTTGACCCGCGCGTCGCGCCAGGGCAGGAGCGAGGCGTGGTGCTCGGTCTCGAAGACGAACACCTGGCAGTCGGCGGGCAGGGCCGCCGCCAGCAGGTTCAGCGAGTCGGTCGTGGAGCGGGTGAAGACGACCTGGTCGTCGTCGCGGCAGCCGAGGAACTCGGCGACGGTGGCGCGGCTGTTCTCGAACAGGTCCGTCGACAGCTGCGAGAGATAGCCGGCGCCGCGGTGCACGCTGCCGTAGTACGGGGCGTACGCCGCCACGTCGTCCCACACGCGCTGGAGAGCCGGGGCGCTCGCGGCGTAGTCGAGAGCGGCGTAGGCGACCTCGCCGCCGGTCACGAGCGGCACGAGGACATCCCGCCCGAGAACGGGCAGGGGCGTACAAACAGTCTGGTCGGCGGCAGCGGTGGAGACAGACATGGCGAACTCCCGAAGAAGGCAGGCGAATTCCTCGCGCCGGCGGATACGCGGCAGCGCTGGAGAAAAAGAAAGGGGTGTGCGAAGAAGGGGCGAGAAGGCCCTATCGCATTCGCTTGCTCACAAGAGGCTCCCTGAGAACCAGGACCCCAAGTCTTCGAGGGGTCCGCGCTTGCCGTGGACCTTTCTGTCCACGACCTGGTCTTCACCCGGGGCACCCCGCCACGGACGGAGGGTTGCCGGACAGCAAGCCGGGGCCAAAACGCTGTCACTCATGACCTGCCAAGCATCCTGCCACACGATCAAGAAGACGCAAGGCGTAGTCCAGACTCTGGACTACGCCTCGCGTCACACACCCTCCGCACTCAGCCGTTGCTGGCAGCCACCCAGCGCTCCAGCGCCGCCCGCGCCGCCCCGGAGTCGATCGACTCGGCGGCCTTGGCGATCCCGGCCGCGAGCTGGTCGTTCAGGGACGCCTCGGTGGGGTCGAGCGCGACCAGCGCCGCCGCCGTGTTCAGCAGCACCGCGTCCCGCACCGGGCCGGTCTCGCCGGCCAGCAGCCGCCGGGCGACATCCGCGTTGTACGACGCGTCCGCGCCGCGCAGCGCCTCGACGGGCACGATCTCCAGGCCCACGTCACGCGGGTCGAAGGGCTGCTCCGACACCGCTCCGTCCCGTACGATCCACACCCGCGAGGTGGCGGTCGTCGTCAGCTCGTCGAGGCCGTCGTCGCCGCGGAAGACGAGCGCGGAACTCCCCCGTTCGGCGAGCACGCCCGCCACGATGGGGGCCATCCGGGCGTCGGCCACGCCGACCGCCTGGGCCTTCACCCGCGCCGGGTTCGTGAGCGGACCGAGGATGTTGAACGTCGTCTGCGCGCCCAGCTCCTTGCGCGCCTTCGCGGCGTACCGCAGGGCGGGGTGGAACTTCACGGCGAAGCAGAAGGTGATGCCCGCCTCCTCGGCCACCTCGGCGACACGCCGGGGCGTCAGCTCCAGGTTGACGCCGAGCTTCTCCAGGACGTCCGAGGCGCCGCTCGCGGACGAGGCGGCACGGTTGCCGTGCTTGACGACCTTGGCGCCGGTGCCCGCGACGACGATCGCCGACATGGTGGAGATGTTGACCGTCTTGGCCAGGTCGCCGCCCGTACCGACGATGTCGACGGTGCGGCCCGGGACCTCGATGGTGTTGGCGTGGGTGTACATCGCGCGCACCAGACCGGTGACCTCGTCGACCGTCTCGCCCTTGGCGCGCAGCGCGACCGCGAAGCCGGCGATCTGGGCGTCCGTCGCCTCGCCGCTCATGATGCGGTCCATGGCCCAGGCCGTGTCGTCGGCGGAGAGGTCCTTGCCGCGCAGCAGGGCGTTCAGGACACCCGGCCAGGAGCCGGCCGCCACGCTGTCGCCGCCAACCGGGGTCACAACGTTCATGGTCCGCTCCAGGGTCCACAGCCAGTAAGGATGGCTCCTACCCTATCCAGCCGGGCGGACAGCGAAGAGCCCCGTCCGGCGAATGGACGGGGCTCCCGCTGTGGCGACCTTACGGTCGGAGATCAGTGGTGGCCGTGGCCGCTGGTGATCTCCTTGTACTCGTCGGCGGTCGGCTTGGGGATCTGGTTCCCCTCGCCGTAGTAGCCCTTGCTCAGCTTGGCGCGGAGCTTCTGGCCGCGCGTCACCTTGCGCTCGACGCCGTTCTCGTCGACCGACGGGCCGATCTCGGCCGGCGCGTACTGCTCGTGCGCCGTGAGCGTGTGCAGCTGCTGCTGGCTGAGCGGCTCGTGGACCTCGACGAACTCACCGTGCGGCAGGCGCTTGATGATGCCGGACTCGCGTCCGTGCAGCACCTTGTCCTTGTCGCGGCGCTGGAGGCCGAGGCAGATCCGCCGGGTGATCACGAACGCCAGGACCGGGCCCACGAAGTAGGAGATCCGGACGAACCAGGTGATCGAGTTGATCGACAGGTGGAAGTGCGTGGCGAAGATGTCGTTGCCGCCACCCAGGAGCATGATCACGTAGCCGGTGATCCAGGCGACGCCCAGCGCCGTCCGGGTCGGCGCGTTGCGCGGCCGGTCCAGGATGTGGTGCTCGCGCTTGTCACCGGTGACCCACGACTCGATGAACGGGTAGACCGCCAGCGCGACGAGGACCAGACCGAAGAGCGTCAGCGGGATGAACACGCCCAGGGCGAGCGTGTGGCCCCACAGGTTGATCTCCCAGCCCGGCATGACACGGATCAGACCCTCGGCGAAGCCCATGTACCAGTCGGGCTGGGCGCCGGTGGACACCTGGTCCGGACGGTACGGACCGAGCGCCCAGACCGGGTTGATCGTGAACAGGCCCGCGATGGCCGCGATGACACCGAAGACCAGGAAGAAGAAGCCTCCGGCCTTGGCCATGTAGACCGGCAGCAGCGGCATGCCGACGACGTTCTTGTTCGTACGTCCGGGGCCCGCGAACTGCGTGTGCTTGTGGTAGAAGACCAGGATCAGGTGCGCCACCACGAGGCCGAGCATGATGCCCGGCAGCAGCAGGATGTGGATCGAGTAGAACCGGGCCACCATGTCGTGGCCGGGGAACTCGCCGCCGAACAGGAAGAACGAGATGTACGTGCCGACGACGGGCGTCGCCAGGATCGCGCCCTGCGTGAAGCGGACACCGGTGCCGGAGAGCAGGTCGTCCGGGAGCGAGTAGCCGGTGAAACCGGTGAACATGCCCAGGACGAACAGCAGGAAGCCGAACAGCCAGTTGATCTCACGCGGCTTGCGGAACGCACCCGTGAAGAACACGCGCATCATGTGCACGAACATCGCCGCGAGGAAGATCAGCGCGGCCCAGTGGTGGATCTGCCGGATGAGCAGACCGCCGCGGACGTCGAAGCTGATCTCCAGGGTCGACGCGTAGGCCTCCGTCATCCGGATGCCCTGCATCGGCACGTACGAGCCGTGGTAAACGACCTCGTTCATGCTCGGGTGGAAGAACAGCGTCAGGTACACACCCGTGAGGATGATGATGATGAAGCTGTAGAGCGCGATCTCACCGAGCATGAAGGACCAGTGGTCCGGGAAGATCTTGCGCATGTTGGCCTTGGCCAGGCTGTAGATGCCCAGCCGGCCGTCAGCCCAGTCGGCGACCCGCTCACCTGCGGGTGCCTTGCGCTTTGCGTCGGTCACGGTGCTCATCCGCGCTCCCAGAAACTAGGACCGACGGGCTCTTCGAAGTCGCCGAGCGCCTCGAGGAATCCTTCGTCATTCACGCCGATCCGCAGCTGCGGGAGGGCGTGGCCGGCCGGGCCGAAGATGACGCGCGCACCGTCGGAGAGGTCGAAAGTGGACTGGTGGCACGGGCAGAGCACGTGATGCGTCTGCTGCTCGTACAGGCTGATCGGGCAGCCGACATGGGTGCAGATCTTCGAGAACGCCACGATGCCCTGGTGGGACCAGTCGAGCTCGCGCTTGTCCTTGATGTCCTGCGGCTGGAGCCGGACGATCATCAGGGCGGCCTTGGCGATCTCGTTGTTGAACTCGTGGTTGTCCTCCTCCAGGCCTTCCGGCTTGGCGAAGGTCAGCGAACCCACCGCGACGTCCTCGGGACGCAGCGGCTCGTTCGTGTTCATGTTGATGAGCTGCTTGCCCTTGCCCCACAGCGTGTGGCGCAGCTTCTCCTCGGGCAGCGGGCCCAGGTCCCGCAGCAGCACCACACCGGAGAGCGGCACCATGGCCAGCGCGCCGAACATCGTGGTGCGGATCAGCTTGCGGCGGCCGATCGCCGACTCCTCGGCACCGGCCGCGAAGTCCGACATGACCTTGGCCTTGACGACCGGGTCTGCCTCGATCGGGTGACGGTCGTCGGCGACCTCCACGTCGGACATCAGGGTGCGGGCCCAGTGGACCGCTCCCGCGCCGATGCAGAAAAGGGCGAGGCCGAGCGTCACGCCCAGCGAGAGGTTCAGCGCGCTGACGTGGCCGAGCGGCCAGACGTACACGATCTTCTCGACCGGGAAGGCCACGAAGGAGGCGATGAAGCCGATCGTGGACAGCATGGACAGCGTGAACAGCAGGGCGACCGTACGCTCGGAGCGCTTGGCGGCCCGCTCGTCGATGTCCTGGACACGCGGCTTGTGGGGCGGCAGCCCCGGGTCCGCGAACGGGTCTTCCGCCACGGCTACCGCGCCGTGCGCGGTGTCCTGCTCACTGGGCAGGTTCTTCTCTGGAATCTCTTGGCTACTCATGACTTCTTGGCCTTAGCGGTGTGGGCCGCGACCCAGACGGCGACGGCGATCAGCGAACCGAGACCGAAGATCCAGCCGAACAGACCCTCGCTGACGGGGCCGAGGCCGCCCAGCGCGAAGCCGCCGGGGGTCTCCGTCTCCTCGCCGTTCACCGTCTTGACGTACGCGATGATGTCCTTCTTCTGCTGCTCCGGCAGCGTCGTGTCGGGGAAGGACGGCATGTTCTGCGGGCCGGTCTGCATGGCCTGGTAGAGGTGCTTCGGGCTCACGCCTTCGAGGCTCGGAGCGTACTTGCCGTTCGTCAGGGCACCGCCCTCACCCGTGAAGTTGTGGCACTGGGCGCAGTTGGTACGGAACAGGTCGCCACCCTTGGCGATGTCCGCGCCCTCAGGGCTGTACTGCTTCTCGGTCGGCGTGATCGGGCCGGCTCCGAGGGAAGCGACGTACGCCGCGAGCTGGTCGATCTCGGCCTGCGAGTAGATCCTCGGCTTCTTGGGCACCTGGGCGCCGGGCTGCTGCGCCGGCATACGGCCGGTGCCCACCTGGAAGTCCACTGCGGCCGAGCCGACGCCCACGAGGGACGGGCCGTCACTGCCGCCCTGACCGCCGGTGCCGTGGCAGCTGGAGCAGCCAGTGGCGTAGAGCCGCTTGCCCTCCTCGATGGCGAGGGACTGGGCGGTTTCGTCGGCCTGGGCCTTGCCCGCGGGCGCGAACGCGGCGTACAGCCCCCCGGTGGCCGCCAGCGCGAGGAGTAGTACGACGACCGCCGCCAGCGGATGGCGTCGTCGTGCGGAGAGCTTTTTCACGGATTACCCCGGTGTCAGGATCTTCTGCGTCGATGGTGCTGGATGTGGGCCGGGTTTCGGACCCGACCTACTTGATCATGTAGATCGTGGCGAAGAGGCCGATCCAGACGACATCGACGAAGTGCCAGTAGTAGGACACGACGATGGCGGCGGTTGCCTGCTCGTGGGTGAATCTCTTGGCCGCGTAGGTACGGCCGAGGACCAGCAGGAAGGCGATGAGTCCGCCCGTCACGTGCAGTCCGTGGAAGCCGGTCGTCAGGTAGAACACCGAGCCGTACGGGTCGGACGAGAGCGAGAGGCCCGCGTCCTTCACCAGCTCGGTGTACTCGAGGACCTGGCCTCCGATGAAGATCGCACCCATCACGAACGTGATGATGAACCACGCCCGGAGCTTCTTCACGTCCCCGCGCTCGGCGGCGAAGACGCCGAGCTGGCAGGTGAGGGAGGAGAGCACCAGGATCGTGGTGTTCGTCGCCGAGAACGGGAAGTTCAGGTGTTCTGCCTGCTGCTTCCAGAAGTCGGGACCCGTCACCGATCGCAGGGTGAAGTACATCGCGAATAGGGCCGCGAAGAACATCAGCTCGGAACTCAGCCAGATGATGGTTCCGACGCTGGTGAGGTTCGGTCGATTGACCGACGGGTGCGCGTGCCCGGTATCTACTGTCGTTGCTGTCGCCACGACCGACATTATGTCGGTCGCTTATCCCGCCCTCACTCCCGGGGGTGCCATTCGGTGTGTCCATGCTCTGAGAAGGCCCTGTGACCTGAGCCGAACGGCCCATCGGAGGTACCGTCGAAGGCGGGTGCGAACCCCTGCTGACCGGCCGTCGGACGGAGTAGCATCCGCGCATCGGTTCCTGATCCAACACCGAGCCTTCGAGGGCTCCTCGATGCATGGAGGAACAATGGCCGCCACGGTCCTGGTCTACAGCGACAACGCGCACACCCGTGAACAGGTGCGGCTGGCGGCGGGTCGCAGGCCCGCCGCGGACGTGCCCCCGGTCGAGTTCCTGGAGTGCGCCACCCTGCCGGCGGTCCTGACGGCGCTGAACGGGGGCGGTGTCGACGTCTGCGTGCTGGACGGCGAGGCCGTGCCCGCGGGCGGCATGGGGGTCTGCCGGCAGATCAAGGACGAGGTGTTCAACTGCCCGCCCGTACTCCTGCTGATCGGGCGCCCGCAGGACTCCTGGCTGGCCACCTGGAGCCGCGCCGAGAGCGCTGTGACCCTTCCGGTGGACCCCGTGGAGTTCGCGGACGCCCTGGCGTCGCTGCTGCGCGGCAGGCTCGCCGTCGAGGCGTGACACCGGCGCGTGGCCCCGTCAGACCTCCGGTCGCAGCCTGGCCGCGTCGACGGGGCTTCCGCCTTCCCGCAGCCCGGCCGTCAGGGCGCTGCCCTTGCGCCACTTGTCCCAGGGCAGGTTCCAGTCGCCGAAGCCGTTCCCGAAGGGGGCCATCATGTCCCCGGCGCTGTTCACGACCTTGACGATGTCGCCCTCGCGGACGGTCTTGAAGAACCACTCGGCGTTGCTCGTGCTCATGCCGGTGCAGCCGTGGCTGACGTTGGCCGACCCCTGCGAGCCGACCGACCAGGGCGCGGCGTGGACGTACTCGCCGCTCCAGGTGACCCGGGTGGCGTAGTAGACGGGCAGGTCGTACGAGTCCGCGGAGCCCTCGGCGATGCCGACGGTCGTCCCGCGCATCCGTACGAAGTACTCCTTGCCCAGCACGACCTTGACGCCGTTGCGGGTGGAGAAGCCGGGCTTGCCCGTGGTCACCGGAATGGTGTTGATCACCTTGCCGTTGCGCAGCACCGTCATCTGGTGCGAGCCGGCGTCGGTGATGGCCTCCACCCGGTCCCCGGTGCTGATCCGCAGGGGCTTGGCGGGGCCGCCGTAGAGCCGGTCGGCCACCTTGATGCCGTCGAGGGTGCTGCGCGCCGTGATCGTGGCGTTGGCGGGCCAGTACTCCTTCGGACGGAAGTGCAGTTTCTTGTCGTCGACCCAGTGCCAGGACCCCTGCACCGCCGGCTCCGAGCGCACCTTCAGGGCTCGTTCGACGACCGCTCTGGCCGCCTCGCCCTTGACGGGGGCGCTGAGTTCGGCGGTGACCGGCTGGCCGACGCCGTACTTGCCCGCCTTGGGGCCGAAGGTGACCTTCAGGCGCTTCCTCGGGGGTACCGACGTCTCGAAGGTGAGGGTGCGCGCACCGGGCGCGCCGTCCTCGTCCTCGGTGGCCACCTTGACCGTGTAGCGCGCTCCGGCCGCCAGCGGGGCGGTGCTGTGCCAGCGCGAGCCGTCGGCGGAGAGTTCGCCGGCCAGATAGCGCCCGGCGGCGTCGGAGGCCGTCACGTCCGTGATCCGGCCGTCCTTGTCCTTGGCGGTGATCTCCAGGGGCTTCTCGGGGTCCGCCTTGGACGTGCCGGTGGCCGCGTTGAAGGAGACCTGGTCCGCCGCGTCGTACGGCGCCGCGGAGAGCGGATGGCCGTCACCGGACCCGCTGCACGCCGTCCCGGCTGCCGCGAGGGACGCGATCAGCAGGGAGCAGCTCAGAACCGTCCGGAGTCGAGGTGAATGGGTCATGATCACACATTAGGAACATTTCGCGGGTACGGCGCGCCGGGAGATGCCAAACGAGGGGCCCGCCCACCTGATGTGCAGGTGGACGGGCCCCTCGGGCGTGTCTGGTGCCTCTACTGGTTCTGGTTCTCGCCCCGGTAGTACTCGAAGACCCAGCCGAAGAGACCGATCAGGATCAGCGGCGCCGAGAAGTACAGCAGCCACCAGCCCATGGCCACGCCGAGGAACGCGAACGCGCCTCCGACGGCCAGCGAGAGCGGCTGCCAGCTGTGCGGCGAGAAGAAGCCGACGTCACCGGCCTCGTCCGCTACGTCGGCCTCCTTGTCGTCCTGGGCCATCGCGTCGACCCGCTTGGCCGTGAAGGCCAGGTAGTAGCCGATCATGATGCTCAGGCCGAAGGCCAGGAACAGTGCCGTGGTTCCGGCGGGCTCCTTCGACCACACGCCATAGACGATCGCCATGGCGAGGATGAAGATGCTCAACCAGATGAACATCTTTCCCTGGATCTTCACTTGCCGACCTCCTTGCCGCCGAACAGCGCGGTGTCCTTCTGTCCGTGGTTCTCGAGCTGCTCGAGAGCGGCGATCTCAGGGTGGTGCAGGTCGAACGCCGGGGATTCGGAACGGATCCGCGGCAGCGTGAGGAAGTTGTGCCGCGGGGGCGGGCAGGACGTCGCCCACTCCAGCGAACGGCCGTAGCCCCACGGGTCGTCGACCTCGATCTTCTTGCCGTACTTCGCGGTCTTCCACACGTTGTAGAAGAACGGGAGCATCGACAGGCCCAGCAGGAACGAGGCGATCGTGGAGATCGTGTTCAGCAGGGTGAAGCCGTCGGCGGCGAGGTAGTCCGCGTAACGACGCGGCATGCCCTCGGCGCCGAGCCAGTGCTGCACCAGGAAGGTGCCGTGGAAGCCCACGAACAGCGTCCAGAAGGTGATCTTGCCGAGGCGCTCGTCCAGCATCTTGCCCGTGAACTTCGGCCACCAGAAGTGGAATCCGGAGAACATCGCGAACACCACGGTGCCGAAGATGACGTAGTGGAAGTGCGCGACCACGAAGTACGAGTCGGAGACGTGGAAGTCCATCGGGGGCGAGGCCAGGATGACGCCGGTCAGACCACCGAAGGTGAAGGTGATCAGGAAGCCGACGGCCCAGAGCATCGGGGTCTCGAAGGACAGTGAGCCCTTCCACATGGTGCCGATCCAGTTGAAGAACTTCACACCGGTCGGTACCGCGATCAGGAAGGTCATGAACGAGAAGAACGGCAACAGCACGCCGCCCGTCACGTACATGTGGTGCGCCCACACCGTGACCGAGAGGCCGGCGATGGCGATCGTCGCGCCGATCAGGCCGATGTAGCCGAACATCGGCTTGCGGCTGAAGACCGGGATGACCTCGGAGATGATGCCGAAGAACGGCAGCGCGATGATGTACACCTCTGGGTGTCCGAAGAACCAGAAGAGGTGCTGCCACAACAGCGATCCGCCGTTGGCCGCGTCGAAGATGTGCGCACCGAACTTGCGGTCCGCCTCCAGCGCGAAGAGAGCCGCCGCGAGCACCGGGAAGGCGAGCAGGACCAGCACACCGGTCAGCAGCACGTTCCAGGTGAAGATCGGCATGCGGAACATCGTCATGCCGGGTGCGCGCATGCAGATGATCGTGGTGATGAAGTTGACCGAGCCGAGGATCGTGCCGAAGCCCGAGAAGGCCAGACCCATGATCCACATGTCGGCGCCGACACCCGGCGAACGGACCGCGTCCGACAGCGGGGCGTAGGCGAACCAGCCGAAGTCGGCCGCACCCTGGGGGGTGAGGAAGCCGGCCACCGCGATGATCGAGCCGAAGAGGTACAGCCAGTACGCGAACATGTTCAGCCGCGGGAACGCCACGTCGGGCGCGCCGATCTGCAGCGGCATGATCCAGTTCGCGAATCCGGCGAACAGCGGCGTCGCGAACATCAGCAGCATGATCGTGCCGTGCATCGTGAACGCCTGGTTGAACTGCTCGTTCGACATGATCTGCGTGCCGGGACGGGCCAGTTCGGCGCGCATGAAGAGCGCCATCAGGCCGCCGACGCAGAAGAACACGAACGACGTGATCAGGTAGAGCGAGCCGATGGTCTTGTGGTCAGTGGTGGTCAGCCACTTGACGACGACGTTTCCCGGCTGCTTGCGCCGTACCGGCAGTTCGTTCTCGTAGGACGAGCCGTCTGCCGCCGCGGCACCCTTGGGTTCGTTGAGGATGCTCACAGTTTGTTCGTCTCCGCATTCCTGGCCGGGTCGGTCTGCTCGATACCGGACGGGATGAAGCCGGTCTGGCCCTTCTCCGCCAGCTCCTTGAGGTGCTGCTGGTACCGCTCCGGGGAGACGACCTTCACGTTGAAGAGCATCCGGGAGTGGTCGACACCGCAGAGCTCGGCGCACTTGCCCCGGAAGGTGCCCTCACGCGTGGGGGTCACCTCGAAGGCGTTGGTGTGGCCCGGGATGACGTCCAGCTTCATGAGGAACGGCACCACCCAGAAGGAGTGGATGACGTCACGCGAAGTCAGGATGAAGCGGACCTTCTCGCCCTTCGGCAGCCACAGGGTCGGGCCCGGGTTGCCGTTCTGCGGGTTCCGCTCGCCCGGGGTGCCGACCGCGTAGACGCCTTCGGCGCCTTCGGGGAACTGGTCGGCGTAGCGCTGCGGGATGGCGTCGAGCTCCTTGGGGGGCTTCACGCCCGTGGCGGCGTCGCCGTCCACGTTCTCCACGTAGTTGAAGCCCCAGCTCCACTGGAAGCCGACCACGTTGATGGTGTGGGTCGGCTTCTTCTCGAGCGCGAGGAGCTTCGACTCGTCGCGCGCGGTGAAGTAGAAGAGGACCGAGACGATGATGAGCGGGACCACGGTGTACAGCGCCTCGATGGGCATGTTGTACCGGGTCTGCGGAGGTACTTCTACCTTGGTGCGGCTACGCCGGTGGAAGAAGACGCTCCACAGAATCAGTCCCCACACCAGGACGCCCGTGACGAGCGCTGCCGCCCACGAGCCCTGCCAGAGGGACAGAATAATGGGAGCCTCTTCGGTGACCGGGGTAGGCATCCCGAGGCGGGGGAAGTCTTCCCATGTGTACGAGCAACCAGAGGCGGTCGCCAGGACCACGCCCGCGGTCAGCACCTGGAGCAGCTTCCGCCGCATCGGGCGCCGCGACGAGCGGTCGGAGCCGTTGGGACTCACGTAGCGCCTTCCCGAGAGTCTCGCCCGCGCGGTCGGTCGCGGCCGTCTCGCTGGTCGGTCGCCGGCCCTGACGCGGGCAGGGGTTTGGATGTTTATGCGGACCAAACCCTACTGGACGCTATTTGGGGTCGCGCGGGGAGGGTGCCCAACGCGCCGTACCCCTCCCCGAAGGGGTGGCTTCTCGGTGGAATACGGGCCTCCGCCCGCCATCTGACCCGGCATCCGGCGGGGCGCCCGCAGCGCCTCCCCCGCGTCCTCGCACGGACCCGCCCGACGGTGGTGCGCGCGGTCGCGGCGGCGGGGATTAGCGTGGCGGTGTGCCCTACTTCGACGCCGCCTCCTCCGCCCCGCTGCACCCCGTCGCCCGGCAGGCCCTGCTCGCCTCGCTCGACGAGGGCTGGGCCGACCCGTCCCGCCTCTACCGCGAGGGGCGGCGGGCCAGGCTGCTGCTCGACGCGGCCCGGGAGGCGGCGGCGGAGGCCGTGGGGTGCCGCCCCGACGAGCTGGTGTTCACCTCTTCCGGCACCCGCGCGGTGCACACCGGGATGGCGGGCGCGCTCGCCGCGCGCCGGCGTGTCGGCGGGCACCTGGTGGTCTCCGCCGTCGAGCATTCGTCGGTGCTCCACGCGGCGGCCGGGCACGAGGCGGCGGGCGGTACGACGACGCAGGTGGCGGTGGACCGGGCGGGCCGGGTGGACCCGGACGCGTACGCCCGGGAGCTGGGCGAGGACACCGCGCTGGCCTGCCTGCAGTCCGCCAACCACGAGGTCGGCACCGCGCAGCCGGTGGCCGAAATCGCACAGCAGTGCCGGGCGGTGGGTGTGCCGCTGCTGGTGGACGCGGCGCAGTCGCTCGGGTGGGGGCCGGTGGAGGGCGACTGGTCGCTGCTGACCGCGAGTGCGCACAAATGGGGCGGTCCGGCGGGGGTCGGGCTGCTGGTGGTGCGCAAGGGCGTGCGGTTCGCCCCTCAAGGCCCGGCCGACGAGCGGGAGTCCGGGCGGGCGGCCGGCTTCGAGAACCTGCCCGCGATCGTGGCGGCGGCGGCCTTCTTCGCGGCCTTCTCGCTCACCGCCGAGCCCTCGCCGCCCGGCTTGTAGGAGTCGTCGGGGCACTGCTTGCCCCGGGCACAGTCGTCACCGCCGGCCGGGCCGAACCGCGCGAACGTCC
>NZ_VBVX01000059.1 GCF_005981925.1 Streptomyces albidochromogenes | reverse complement strand
AGAGGTGTATAAGAGACAGGGGTACGGCTCCCCCGGGGCGGCGAGGCCCGGAAACGACAGAGCGCCCCGGGCCTTGTCGGCCCGGGGCGCCTGTGAAGTCGCTTGTCAGTAGCTCAAGCAGCTCGACCATGGCACCGGTCGGACCGGGTGCCATAGGTAAAGAGGAAGCTCAGCTGCTCGTGCATGAGGCCAGTATGCCCGCCGCCGTCCGGCGGCCGCCGCCGGGGTTCGTATGGTGAGACGAAGGGAATGTCGCGTCCCCGTTAGAATTGACAGTCCCGACACCCTTCACCGCCGGAAGGCCGCCCCGTGCCAGCAGTGCCCCCCGCCGCCCCCGACGCCGTCCTCGTTGTCGACTTCGGCGCGCAGTACGCCCAGCTCATCGCCCGCCGTGTCCGTGAGGCCCGGGTCTACAGCGAGATCGTCCCCAGCACCATGCCGGTGGCGGAGATGCTGGCCAGGAACCCCAAGGCGATCATCCTCTCCGGCGGCCCGTCCTCCGTCTACGCCGAGGGCGCCCCGACCCTCGACCGTGAGATCTTCGAGGCCGGTGTACCGGTCTTCGGCATGTGCTACGGCTTCCAGCTGATGGCCACCACCCTCGGCGGCGCCGTCGACGACAACGGTGCGCGCGAGTACGGACGTACCCCGCTCTCCGTCGCCAAGGCCGGCTCCACGCTCTTCGAGGGCACCCCCACCGAGCAGTCGGTCTGGATGTCGCACGGCGACGCCTGCTCCGCCGCGCCCGAGGGCTTCACCGTCACCGCGTCCACGGACGTCGTGCCGGTCGCCGCCTTCGAGAACGACGAGAAGAAGCTGTACGGCGTGCAGTACCACCCCGAGGTGATGCACTCCACGCACGGCCAGCAGGTCCTGGAGCACTTCCTCTACCGGGGCGCCGGCATCGAGCCCGACTGGACCACGCACAACGTCGTCGAGGAGCAGATCGCCTCGATCCGCGCGCAGGTCGGCACCAAGCGCGCGATCTGCGGCCTGTCCGGCGGCGTGGACTCCGCCGTCGCGGCGGCGCTCGTCCAGAAGGCCATCGGCGACCAGCTGACCTGCGTGTACGTCGACCACGGTCTGATGCGCAAGGGCGAGACCGAGCAGGTCGAGAAGGACTTCGTCGCGGCCACCGGCGTCCAGCTGAAGGTCGTCGACGCCCAGGAGCGCTTCCTGAACGCGCTGGCCGGGGTCTCCGACCCCGAGGAGAAGCGGAAGATCATCGGCCGCGAGTTCATCCGCGTCTTCGAGCAGGCCCAGGCGGAGATCGTCGCCGAGGCCGGCGCGGAGGGCGAGGACGTCGCGTTCCTCGTGCAGGGCACGCTCTACCCGGACGTGGTCGAGTCCGGCGGCGGCACCGGCACCGCCAACATCAAGTCCCACCACAACGTGGGCGGCCTGCCCGACGACATCGAGTTCGAGCTCGTCGAGCCGCTGCGCCAGCTGTTCAAGGACGAGGTCCGGATGGTCGGCCAGGAGCTCGGCCTCCCCGAGGAGATCGTCCAGCGCCAGCCGTTCCCCGGCCCCGGCCTCGGCATCCGCATCGTCGGCGAGGTCACCAAGGAGCGCCTCGACCTGCTGCGCGACGCCGACGCGATCGCCCGCGAGGAGCTGACGGCGGCCGGCCTCGACCGCGACATCTGGCAGTGCCCCGTCGTGCTGCTCGCGGACGTACGGTCCGTGGGCGTCCAGGGCGACGGCCGGACGTACGGCCACCCGATCGTGCTGCGCCCCGTCTCGTCCGAGGACGCGATGACGGCGGACTGGACGCGGATGCCGTACGACGTACTGGCGAAGATCTCGACCCGCATCACCAACGAGGTGGCGGACGTGAACCGCGTGGTGCTCGACGTGACGAGCAAGCCGCCGGGCACGATCGAGTGGGAGTGACCCCCGCCCATTAGGTTCATGGTCAACGCCGATGCCGTCGCCCATCCGTTCGGGCGGCGGCATCGTCGTACCCGCTCGGTACGCTGGCCGCAGGCCCGGGAATCCCGTCCATGGGAGGAACCATGACCGCTGAGCCGCTGCTCACCGAGATCTCGTGGCCGGTGCCGCCGCAGGACGGCTACACCGTGGACGACCTGCTGACGCTGCCCGGCCTCCCGGCGACGACGGCCGTCCGGTCGTGTACGTCTACGAACTCGACCCCGCCACCAAGGCGTACGGCCCGGTCGGCATCCACCACGACCGGCTCAAGCTGTCGGTTTCATTCTCCGTCGACATCGACCTCGCCGCGATCGACGAGCTGTAGCCGCCTGCGCGATGCTCGGCAGCCCCCTGTTCACCTGCCGTACCGCGCGGTAGCTTCCGCCCCATGACGTCCGAGATACACGCGCCCGTCCCGGCACCCGTACCCGTCGAGCAGCTGCACTTCGCGATGCCGCCCGCCCACGCGACCGCCGCCGAGGAGCGCCGGTACCGCAAGGAACGGCTGGCGGCGGCGCTCAGGCTCTTCGGGCGGTACGGGTACGAGGAAGGCGTCTCGGGGCACATCACGGCCCGCGACCCGCAGTACGCCGACTGCTACTGGGTGAACCCCTTCGGGGTCGCCTTCGCCGACATGACCGTGAGCGACCTGATCCTCGTCAACGGCGACGGGCAGGTCGTCGAGGGCCGGCGCCACGTCAACCAGGCGGCGTTCCTCGTCCACGCCCAGGTGCACCGGGCCAGGCCGGACGTCGTGGCCGTCGCCCACACCCACTCCGTCCACGGCCGCGCGCTGTCCGCGCTGGGCCAGCTGCTCGATCCGATCACCCAGGAGTCCTGCGCCTTCTACGAGGACCACGCCCTGTACGACGCGTACACCGGAGTCTCCGTCGACGAGCAGGAGGGGCGGTGGATCGCGGGCGCGCTCGGCCCGCACAAGGCCGTCATCCTGCGCAATCACGGGCTGCTGACCGTCGGGGACTCGGTGGACGCGGCGGCTTGGTGGTTCATCGCGATGGAGCGCTGCTGCCAGGTGCAGCTCGCCGCGCGGGCGGCGGGGCGACCCGTACTGATCGACCACGAGGACGCCGTCGCCACGCGCGACCAGCTCGGCAGCGACCTCGTCGCGTGGATCAACCACCAGCCGTTGTGGGACCGGATCCGCCGCACCGAACCGGACCTGTTCGAGTAGCCCGCGCACAGCCCCCTGCGGGTGACGCGGGGACCTCCCTTCGTACGGCAGAATTCCCCTACACCGGAGGGAAGTTCCCTTCCGTGACTGCGATGACATCGATGAGTGCGAGAGGGCGGCAACTTCCGTGGCTGTGCAAGAGGCACGACAGAGCGCGCACAGTGGCGGTTGTACGTGCGGCGACTGCCCGCACGGGGCCCGCGAGGGCCACCGGCGCGCGGTGGCGGCCTTCCTCGCCAAGCGCGACGGGCTGGCCGCCGGTCAGGGGCTGCCCGCCGCCGTCGCGCACTCGGCCGGGGCCTCGCGCCAGTGGGTGTCGGACGAGCTGACCCAGTCCGCCCGCGCGGTCGCCGAGCGCAGCCGTGCGGCGGGCGAGGCGTGGCTCGCCATGGTGTGGCGGGCCACGCTGTGCGTCGTGTGGGGCGCGGTGCTCGTGCTGGTGCTCGCCGAGGCGTTCACGGCCATCGGCGCCGGCTGGACCACGGCCCGAACGGCGGGTCTGCTCGCCGCACTCGTCACCGCCGCCCTGCTGACCGGCGCGGCCCGTGCCCACCGGGCGCGCGGTGGGCTCCTCGCGCCCCTCATCGGCGAGGACAACCGGCTGTCGACCTCGCGCGCCGTCGCGGCGGGCTGGGTGCTGCTCGTCGTCTTCGCGGTGCTGGTGATCGCGATCCAGCTCGCCGCCGCCTCCGACCACGCCGATCGCGACGCTCTGATCGCCGGCCTCGAACTCGCCCGCGGCCTCGGCATGCTGACCGTCCTCGCGCTGACCTGCGCCGTCGCCGTGGTCGTCCGCCACGTGGTGACCGTGCGCGTCCTCTCCCAGCGCCTGCAGAAGGTCCGCGCGGATCGCCCCCGCGCGGCCGACCTGCTCACCGACGACGCGGGCCGCAGCAGCTTCGCCGATGTGCAGTACGTCCTGGTGAGCGCGGTGGCGGTGGTCTTCGCCGCGGTCCGGCTGGCCCGGCGGCCCGAGCAGCTGCCCGACCTGCCGTGGGGGCTGGCGCTGCTGGTCGTGGTCTCGGCGGCGACGTACTTCGCGGCCAAGTTCGCCGAGGGCGGCCGCCCGGTGGTGCTCTCGGTCGTACGGGCCAGGGAGGCGGGCGACCTGGACGCGCCGATCCGCACCGGTGACGACATCGAGATCCGCGGGGCCGGGTTCGTGCCGCCGGGCGCGGGGACGCCCGACCGGCTGGCCCGGATGGTCGTACGGATCGGGACGGTGCACGTTCACGTGCCGCTGATCCCGGTCCCCGGCGGCTTCGCCAACCCGACGGACACGGTGCTGACCGTGCCGGTGCCGGTGGAGGTCGAGCCGGGGCGCGTCGACGTACGGGTGGTGACGGCGGCGGGTGTCGAGACCGACCGGGTGACGATCGACGTCACCGACTGAAACCCAGTCGTGACCTGCTGTTTGAGCCGGACCACCGCTGCATACGTATCCCTCTTCGAGGGGCGCGGGCACCATCGTGCCCGCGCCGTACGGCGCTGACGCTTCGGAGAGGCGGGACCAGACCATGAGTCACGGGCATCGGGCCGGCGGCAACGGCATCATGGCGGGCAGGGGAGCGGGCGCCGGCCTTGGCGACGCGCCGTACGGCGGCGGCTGGCGTGGCACGGCCCGCCACTACGCGCTCCTGCCCCTGCGGATCTTCCTCGGTGTCACCTTCGTCTACGCCGCCCTCGACAAGCTGACGGACAGCCAGTTCCTGGCGGCGAGCGGCACCGGGTCGATCGGGGAGATGATGCGCGGCGTGCGCGACACGTCGGCCGTTCCCGCCCTCGTCGATCTCGCGCTCAAGAACCCCGAGGGCTTCGGCTACGCCATCGCCTGCGGTGAACTCGCCGTCGGCATCGGCACGCTGATCGGACTGCTCGCCCGCCTCGCCGCACTCGGCGGGGCGCTGATCTCGCTCAGCCTGTGGCTGACGGTGAGCTGGGCGTCCGATCCGTACTACTACGGGAACGACCTCGCCTATCTGATGGCCTGGCTGCCGCTGGTGCTGGCCGGAGCCGCGTACTTCTCCGTCGACGCCACCCTCGCGGCGCGCCGCCGGCGCAGACTGTAGGCGGCCCAGCTCGCCGCTCCCGCCAGCAGCAGCCCGACGAAGATCACCGGGAGCGCCAGGTAGGCAGGGATGTGCCAGGCGCCCGTGGCGTCCGCGGTGTACGCCGCCGCCGTGGCCAGCACCGCGAGGCCGCTGATCAGCTTGCCGGGCCGGAACTCGTGCCGGAAGCGCGGGGGGCGTGTCCCGCGGGCCCGGCCGTCCGGGCAGTCACTTCGTGGCACGGGCCACCTCCACCTGTCCGACGCCGACTTCGAGGTCCAGCCGGAGCGTTCCGGCGGGCTTGTCGCTCCGCGCCGCCCCGGACGGCTTCGGCGGCTTCAGCGTCTCGTCGCGGAAGTGATCCGTCCGCAGGTCGAAGTCCTGCCGCCGCTCGCCGGGCAGCCGGATGTCGCCGAGCCCCACGTTCATGCGCAGCTCCACCGTCGCGTCCTTCGGTACGACGACCTTGAGGTGCCCGGCCCCGACCTCCGCCCGGGTCGCCACCGACCCGTCCGCCGGGATGCGCACGCCGCCGAGGTCCAGGGTGCCCACCCCGGAGCCCAGCGCGTACCGGGGCCGCACGTCGGAGGCCGAGGCGGGCTGCCAGTGCGTACGCATCCAGTCCGTGGAGATCTGCTTGGGCAGCGCGGAGGCGCCGGTGAGCAGCAGCGCCGTGATCACGGTGAGCAGGATGGTGCCGACGCCCGTACGGCCGCGGAACGCGCTGACCGCGATGCCGAGCCCGAAGACGGCCAGCGCGCAGGACAGGCCGATCTGCAGGCTCGTGCCGAGCGGCCGCGCGTCCCACGACAGGCCGGTGCCCAGCCCGCCCGCGAGCACCGCCAGCAGGAACACCCGTCCGCCGATGCCGCGCGTCCCGCGCGACGCCGGATCGGGCCGCTGCGGCGGGCGGGGGGCCGGTGCCGCGCTCCCGGAGGGCTCCGGTGCCTCTTCCATCACCGCGCTCAGGGGCCCCCACAGGTAGCCGGTGCCGACCGGGCCCGTCGTGCCGTCCTTGACGATGGGGTCCCGCCACCAGGAGGGCGCGCCCGGCACGGGCGGCGCCTGCGTCTCGGGCGGCGCGACGGCGGCGGCCTGCGCGGCCACCGGGTCGACCGGGCCGGTTCCGGGGTCGGTGAGGCGGCGGCGCTGCGACCAGTAGGCGGCGCCGGTGAGGGCGAGCGAGAGCAGCACGGCGAAGCCGAGAACGGTGCCGTTCCGCAGCATGGAGAGGAAGAGGCCGCAGCCGATGAGGGCGAACAGCACGGCGATGAGGGTGGCGCCGTCGACGCGGCCGGTCAGCAGCCGGCGGGCCTCGTTCTCGTCCTCGTCGTCCAGCGGGACGAAGAGCCAGGCGAAGCCGTAGAAGATCAGGCCGAGACCGCCGGTGACGGCCAGTACGCCGAGACCGACCCGGAAGATCACCGGGTCGAGGTCGTAGTGCCGGCCGAGCCCGCCGCAGACGCCGCCGACCAGCTTCTGCCGCTTGCTGCGGCGCAGCGGCGGCGGGGTCGCGGGCTGCTCCGACGGGTCGTCCGGGGGCCCCGGGGGAGCGGCGGCGTCGTACGGCTGTGTCATACGTCCATGGTGAGGTGCGGTACGGCGGCGGGGCACCCGTACCGACCCTGGACGATCCCTGATTTCGACCCCGACCCGGCAGGGGCACCCGCGCGGGCCGGTCAGGGGCATGTAGGGGACCGACCCTGATGCCCGGCCCCACCCGTACGTGTGACGATCGGAGCATGCCAGTCGCCACGCCCCGCCGAGCCGCGAA
Organism: Streptomyces albidochromogenes; assembly: GCF_005981925.1. Classification (GTDB taxonomy): domain Bacteria; phylum Actinomycetota; class Actinomycetes; order Streptomycetales; family Streptomycetaceae; genus Streptomyces; species Streptomyces albidochromogenes. The sequence goes on along the minus strand of NZ_VBVX01000059.1, from coordinate 20,530 downwards.
CCCCCGCGCCCCCGAACCGGAGGAGCCGCAGCCGCGCAAGCTCTACCGCAGCGCCGAAGGCCGCATGCTCGGCGGCGTCGCGCGCGGGCTCGCCGGGCACCTCGGCGTGCCGGTCGTCTGGGTACGGATCGTCTTCCTCGCGCTCTTCCTGTCGGACGGCCTGGGCGCGCTCCTGTACGCCGTCTTCTGGTTCGTGGTGCCGCTCGGCGTGGGCGGCGTGGACGCGCCGCGCTCGGCGTTCGAGACCACGCCCGACGGGCGCCGCAAGCTCCGCAAGCCCGACAAGGGCCAGGTCTTCGCGCTCTGCGCGCTGCTCGTCGGCGCCGTCACCTTCGTCATGAACGTCGAGGTCGGCGGGCAGGCCGGGCGGTACGTCTGGCCTGCCCTGCTGATCGGCCTCGGCGTCGTCCTCGTATGGCGGCAGGCCGACAACGCGCGCCGCGCCCACTGGACGGAGACCGGCAGCCGCCGCCGCATGCTGCAACTCGCACGCGGCATGGCGGGCGTGGCGCTGGTCGGCGTGGGGCTCACCGCGTTCCTGGTGGTCCGGGGCTCCGCGGCCCAGCTCGGCAACGTCCTCACCGCGGCCCTCGCGGTCGTCACCGGCATCGCGCTGCTCGCTGGCCCCTGGCTGGTCCGTATGACCCAGGACCTGTCCGAGGAGCGGCTGATGCGCATCCGCGCCCAGGAGCGTGCCGAGGTCGCCGCCCATGTGCACGACTCGGTGCTGCACACGCTGACGCTGATCCAGCGCAACGCGGAGGACCCCGGAGAGGTGCGCCGCCTCGCCCGCGCCCAGGAGCGGGAACTGCGCAACTGGCTCTACAAGCCGGAGGGCAACGGCAAGGACGAGTCGGAGGAGCCCGACACCCTCGCCGAGGCGGTCAAGCGGGCGGCGGCGGAGGTCGAGGACAAGCACGGCGTACCGCTGGAGGTCGTGGTCGTCGGCGACTGCCCGCTCGACGACAAACTCGTCGCACAGATGCAGGCCGCGCGCGAGGCGATGGTGAACGCCGCCAAGTACGGTGGCGAGGGCGGGGCGGTGCAGGTGTACGCGGAGGTCGAGGGCCGTACGGTCTTCGTTTCCGTACGGGACCGGGGACCGGGGTTCGATCTGGACGCGGTGCCCGGCGACCGTATGGGCGTACGAGAATCGATCATCGGCCGTATGCAGCGCAACGGCGGTACGGCGAGGCTGCGTTCCGCGCCCGACGGGGGCACGGAGGTCGAGCTTGAGATGGAGAGGGCGGCGGACGCATGACCGAGACCGAGACCGAGGGAACCCGGGAGCGGCGGGTACGGGTGGTGCTGGTGGACGACCACCGGATGTTCCGTACCGGAGTGCAGGCCGAGATCGGCCGGACCGACTCGACCGGGGTCGAGGTGGTCGGTGAGGCCGCCGACGTCGACCAGGCGGTCACCGTCATCACGGCGACGCGCCCCGAGGTCGTCCTGCTCGACGTGCACCTGCCGGGCGGCGGCGGCGTCGAGGTCCTGCGCCGGTGCGCGCCGATGATGGGGGCGGTGGAGAACCCGGTGCGGTTCCTGGCACTGTCCGTGTCGGACGCGGCGGAGGACGTGATCGGCGTGATCCGCGGCGGCGCCCGGGGATACGTCACGAAGACGATCACAGGCACCGACCTGGTCGACTCGATCTTCCGGGTGCAGGACGGCGACGCGGTGTTCTCGCCCCGGCTGGCCGGCTTCGTCCTGGACGCGTTCGCGTCGACGGACGCGCCACCGGTCGACGAGGACCTCGACCGGCTCACGCAGCGGGAGCGCGAGGTGCTGCGGCTGATCGCCCGGGGCTACGCGTACAAAGAGATCGCCAAGCAGCTCTTCATCTCGGTGAAGACGGTCGAGTCGCACGTCTCGGCGGTGCTCCGCAAGCTGCAGCTCTCGAACCGGCACGAGCTGACGCGATGGGCCACGGCGCGCCGGCTGGTGTGATCCGCGCGGCGGTTCACGCCGCCTCGGCCAGCGCCTCCCGGGCGTCCATCAGGGCGAACCCGAGCAGGTTGAGGCCGTGCCACGTGGTGGGCGAGGCGGCGCGGGCGTCGTCGGCCGCCAGGCCGATGCCCCAGATCCGGTCGAGCGGGCTGGCTTCGACGAGGACGCGGTCGCCGGTGGCGAGGAGGTACCGCAGGAGGGCGTCGTGCTGACCGAACTTGGCGATGCTGCCCCGCACGACGATTCCGTAGCGGTGCTCGCGCCAGGTCCGTTCGTCGAAACCGGTGATCCGGCGGCCCAGCGACTTGGCCTCGGCGGGATGTTCGACGGCGAGGATCTTCGCGGCGGACTCCGGGTCGTCGAACAGCCAGGCCTTGTGGGCCATCATGTAGTGCTCGGCGGAGCGGTAGGTGTGGCCGTCCTCGGTGAACTCCACGGGCCACCACTGGCTGAGACAGCCCGGGCCCGCGGCGGCGCCCGGAGTGGGCCGGTGACCCCAGAAGTAGAGGTAGCGCAGGCGCGTGTCGGCGGTGTGTTCCGCGGTGACGGCTTCCTGGACGGACTTGGGCACGGGGGTACGGCGAGGGTCGTTCGGCATGGGCGCACCGTCGCACACGGCGGCCGGCCGTCTCAAGGCAATTGCCCGCGCACGGCGACGGCTTGCCGCCGCCCGTTGCCCTCCGGCCCCGAATCACCGGCCGGGCAGCGCCTTCGGAGAGTCGCGTGCGCCACACCGGGAACGCGAACGGGGCGGGACACCCGTCCGGTGTCCCGCCCCGCTTGCGTGCCCTCGGCCCGGCGGCTTCAGTGCCTGCGGCCCCGCAGGCGCCCCAGCAGCTGCTTCGCCTGGCTGCGCTTCCGCGGGTCGGACGCCGCCCGGCGCGCCTGTGCGATCGTCCGGCGCCCCTGCGGGCTGCTCGCGTACTGCTTGATCCGGTTGATGATGCCCGGCATGGTCGGCCCTCCGTTCACAGTGGTGACAGGTGACACGCCACATGGCGTGCGGCCTGTGGCACGGGGTGCGCGGTACGGCGTACCGCACGCTCTCCCTACGCCGTTTACCCCGCCGGGGCGGTTCCAGACCCCGGGCCCCGCCCGGGTAGGCCGGACGGACGCGGTCACGCCGGTCTTGTCGCCCCCGCGAACGGCATCTGGTCCAGCGGGGCCAGCCGGACCGGCGCGCCGGGACGCGGCGCGTGGATCATCTGCCCGCCGCCGACGTAGAGGCCCACGTGGCTGATACCGGAGTAGAAGAAGACGAGGTCCCCGGGGGCCAGTTCCGCGCGCGAGACGCGCCGCCCCGCGTTGATCTGCGTGTACGTCGTACGGGGCAGCGAGACGCCCGCCGCCTTCCAGGCCGCCTGGGTCAGGCCCGAGCAGTCGAAGGCGTTCGGCCCCGTGGCACCCCAGACGTACGGCTTGCCGATCGCCCCGTACGCGAACGAGACCGCCTGGCCGGCGCGGGAGCCGGGCGCCGCCTCGGCCGCCGGGACCGCGCGCGGCGCGGCCCGGTCCGCGCGGGCGGCGGCGGGCGACGCGCCGTGGCCGTCCTCCTCGGCGTACCGCGCGCGCTGCTCGGCCGTGAGGCGGGACAGCAGGCTCTCGGCCGCGCCGATCCTGTCCTGGATCCTCGCCTTGTGCTCGCGCAGGTCCCGCTGGTGGGACTTGAGTTCGGCCAGGCGCTCGTCCGCCTCCTCGCGCAGGCGCGCGATCCGCCCGAGCTGCTGCCGTATCCCGTTCACGGCCGCGGCATGCCGGTCGCCCGCCCGGTCGGCGATCGAGGCGCGGCGCAGGAACTGGTCCGGGTCGGACGTCAGCGCGACCTGTACGGCCGGGTCGACCGCGCCGGTGCGGTACTGCGAGGTGGCGAGCGAACCGAGTGCGTTGCGGGCGGCGTTGAGGCGTTCCGTCCCGCGGGCGGCCTCGTCGCGCAACGCGTCCAGCGACTCGACGGCGGCGCCCGCCTTCTCCTTCGCGCCGTTGTACTTCTCCGTGGCGACCTCGGCGTCGTGGTAGAGCTGGTCGACCTTCGCCTTCACCTGAGCGGGGGTGAGGGCGGGCTCCGCGTGCCCGACGCCGTCGAACGCGGTGGCACTCGCCGCCCCGGCCAGCACGAAGGTGAAGGCGGTGCGGGCGGTGCTGCCGTTGAGCGTGCGCTGCTTGGGCTTTCGGTGCGTGGCCACGAGGGCGTCCACGTCCTTCCGTCCTGTACGTCGCTGTACGTCGAGCCGCTCGCATCCGGCGGCGCCCCGCACAGGGGAACGGACCGCCGCCGGACTCTCGGCGGGGCGGCCGACTGCCGTTCCGGGGAGAAACGGCGGTGGGGAGTCGGTCACCTGGGGAAGGACGCTAAACCTGGCGGTCACGGGGCTGCGGAGCATTGACCGACAGTGGTCGAAACAGGGCGTCGTATGAACGCGGTTGAGAGCCCCGCTCCCGCCGGAAGCGAGCATTCCGCGCTTCCGTGACCAATACGGCGATGGCCCGGCAGCCCGGTCGCCGGGCCTGCTAAGGCCGGGTCTAGGCTCCGCTGCATGGACGTACTCATCAATGTCTTCGTCGGCCTGCACATCATCGGCATCGCCGCGCTCCTCGGCGGCTTCCTGACCCAGATGAAGGCGATGAGCGCCGGCACCGCCCGGTTCACCCCCGCGATGCTGCACGGCGCGCTGACCATGCTCGTGACGGGCGTGGCGCTGGTGGGCCTCAACCAGGCCGACGACCAGACGGTGAACAACCTCAAGATCGGCGTCAAGCTCGCGGTCCTGGTGGTGATCCTCGGCCTGGTCTACGTGAAGCGCGACGAGGAGAAGGCCGACAAGGCGCTCTTCGGCGCCGTCGGCGGCCTGACCGTCGCGAACATCTTCATCGCGGTCCTCTGGACCTGAGTCCGGCCGCCGCACGGCCGCCTCGTCGCCCCACCCGGCCGGGCACCCGGCGGACGGGACGACGAGCAGAGGCGCCCGCACCCGGCCCCGCGCCCGTCGGACGCGGGGCCGCCCGGTGCTACGCGGGGCGGACGCTGCCGTAGATCGGCATGTAGTAGATCGACTCCTCGCGGACGTACGCGCCGGGCTTGGGCGCGTGGATCATCTTGCCGCCGCCGATGTAGACGCCGACGTGGCTGATGTCGTCGTAGAAGAAGACCAGGTCGCCCGGCTTGAGGTCCTCGGTCGCCACCCGGGTGCCGACGTTCACCTGGTCCCAGGTGGTACGGGGCAGAGTGACGCCGGCGGCCTTCCAGGCGCCCTGGGTCAGACCGGAGCAGTCGTACGAACTGGGGCCCGCCGCGCCCCACACGTACGGCTTGCCGATCTGGGCGCGGGCGAAGGCCAGCACCTTCTCGGCCTTGGCGGCGTACGCGTCGGAGGGGGAGCCGGTGCCGGAACCGGTGCCTGGGGCAGTGCCGGGGCTCGTGCCGGTGCCGGGGGCAGTTCCCGTACCGGCGCCCGTGCCGCTCTCGTCCCGCTGGGCCTCCTCCCGCCGCTCGCGCTCCGCCTCCGCCTTCTCCGTGGCCCGAGCCTCCGCCCTGGCCTTCGCCTCGGCCTTGCGCCGCGCCTCGGCCTCGCGCTCCTTCTCCAGCTTCGCGAGCCGCGCCTTCTCCTGCGCGGTCAGCCGCGACAACAGGTCGCGCGCCTCCGCGAGCTTGCGCTGAACGTCCTGCTTCGAGGACTTGAGGGAAGCCTGCGAATCAGTCAGGCTCTCCAGGCTCCGCGTCGCCTCGGCGCGCTCCTCGGACACCGCCTCCTGCTGCTCCTGGAAGTCGGTGACGTCCGTCCGCTGGCGTTCCGTCATCCGGTCCATCAGCCGGTTCTGGTCGAAGTACGCCTGCGGGCTGTCCGCGAGGAGCAGCGCGGCGGTCGGCGTGACCGATCCCGACCGGTACTGCGCGGCCGCGTACGTGCCCAGCTTGCGCCGTGCCTCGTTCAGCCGCTCCGTGCTCTGCGCCACCGAGTCGAGCAGCCCGTCCACGGACTTGCGCTGCCGGTCGGTGGCCTCCTTGGCGAGGTTGTACTTCTGCGTGGCCGTGCCGGCCTGCCGGTAGAGGTCGTCGACCTTCTTCTGCACCTCTTCGACCGACGGCTTGGAAGCCGTCGGTCCGGCGGGCGCCGCTCCCGCCGACTGGGCGAGCAGACCGACTGAGGCGATAGCCGCCGTGGTGACACCCAGGGCGGGTGCGGTGGTGCGTACCCGGGTACGCGGCTTGCGATGCGACGCCAAGGCCGGCATCTCCTTCCGTGGACCGCCTACCGGGTTAGCTGTCGGGTTCGGGCGGGAGAAACGGAAGGTGCCCTACGGTCCGCGGGACTGCGGACCGATTCACCCCAGGTGGTGCGCGTGGGTCCCCGGTTCCGAACTGCTCTGCGGCAGGCCGGATTCGGCGTGGACCGCCCGCTCCGGCGCTGTTCGCCGGCTGGGGTACGAGCAGCCCGAGTCGGCACGCTAGCCAACAGGCACGACCACTGGGAAGCCCGATGTTCGATATGCCCGATACATTTCCGTGACCTGGCCGAGCCGGTTCCGTTGCGCGCCGCTCCGGCCGTGGCGGCGGCCCCGGGGCGCGCCTCCCGGGGCGTACAGGGGGCGTGCGCAAGGTCACACGGCGCGCGGACGGGCGCGCGGACGTGCGGAGCGCCGGGTCCGGCCGGTCCGTCCCGTCCGGCCGGGCGGAATCCGGGGCGGGCTGTCGGTGGTCCCGCCTAAGCTTGGTAGACGATGAGCAGCCTCTTTGACGACAGCTTCCTGGCCGACCTCCAGCACGCGGAGTACGCGAAGGACACAGCCCCGCCGCCCCCCGAGGAACACGCTCCGGAGCCGGTTCCGCACGACCTGTTCGGGGGCGCCTTCGACGCACCCCCGCCGCCCAGGGACGCGCACTACAGGGACGGCGCGCCGCGCCCCGTCGTGGACGCCGCCGCGCTGCTCGAAGGGCTGAACGAGGAGCAGCGCGCCGCTGTCGTGCACGCCGGGTCCCCGCTGCTCATCGTGGCCGGGGCCGGCTCGGGCAAGACCCGCGTCCTGACCCACCGGATCGCGTACCTGCTGGCCAAGCGGGGTGTGCACCCCGGCCAGATCCTCGCGATCACCTTCACGAACAAGGCCGCCGGCGAGATGAAGGAGCGCGTGGAGCAGCTCGTGGGCCCCCGCGCGGGCCACATGTGGGTCTCCACCTTCCACAGCGCCTGCGTGCGGATCCTGCGCCGCGAGTCGAAGAAGCTCGGCTTCACGTCCTCGTTCTCGATCTACGACGCCGCCGACTCGAAGCGCCTGATGGCGCTCGTCTGCCGCGACCTGGACCTCGATCCCAAGCGCTTCCCGCCGAAGGCGTTCAGCGCGAAGGTCTCGAACCTGAAGAACGAACTGATAGACGAGGAGACCTTCGCGGGCCAGGCCGCCGACGGCTTCGAGAAGACGCTGGCCCAGGCGTACGCGCTGTACCAGGCACGGCTGCGCGAGGCCAACGCGCTGGACTTCGACGACATCATCATGACCACGGTCCACCTGCTCCAGGCGTTCCCGGACGTCGCCGAGCACTACCGGATGCGCTTCCGGCACGTCATGGTCGACGAGTACCAGGACACCAACCACGCTCAGTACACGCTCGTACGCGAGCTGGTGGGCCCCTCGGGCGAGGGCCGGGCGCCGGGCGAGCTGTGCGTCGTGGGTGACGCCGACCAGTCGATCTACGCCTTCCGCGGCGCGACGATCCGCAACATCCTCCAGTTCGAGGAGGACTACCCGGACGCGAAGACGATCCTGCTGGAGCAGAACTACCGCTCGACGCAGACCATCCTCACCGCCGCCAACGCCGTCATCGAGCGCAACGAGAACCGCCGCCCGAAGAACCTGTGGACCGAGGCCGGCGCCGGCTCCCTGATCACCGGGTACGTCGCGGACACCGAGCACGACGAGGCGCAGTTCGTCGCCGAGGAGATCGACCGGCTGACGGACGCGGGCGACGCCAAGGCCGGCGACGTCGCCGTCTTCTACCGTACGAACGCCCAGTCCCGTGTCTTCGAAGAGATCTTCATCCGCGTCGGGCTGCCCTACAAGGTCGTCGGCGGCGTCCGCTTCTACGAGCGCAAGGAGGTGCGGGACGTCCTCGCCTACCTGCGCGTCCTGGCCAACCCCGAGGACACCGTCCCGCTGCGCCGCATCCTGAACGTACCCAAGCGGGGCATCGGCGACCGGGCCGAGGCGATGATCGACGCGTTGTCGCTGCGCGAGAAGATCAGCTTCCCGCAGGCGCTGCGGCGCGTGGACGAGGCGTACGGCATGGCGGCCCGCTCGGCGAACGCCGTGAAGCGCTTCAACACGCTGATGGAGGAGCTCCGTACGATCGTCGAGTCCGGCGCCGGGCCCGCCACGGTCCTCGAAGCCGTCTTCGAACGGACCGGTTACCTCGCCGAGTTGCAGGCGTCGACCGATCCGCAGGACGAGACCCGCATCGAGAACCTCCAGGAGCTCGCCGCCGTGGCCCTGGAGTTCGAGCAGGAGCGCGAGGGCGACGAGCCCGGCACGCTGGCCGAGTTCCTGGAGAAGGTCGCGCTCGTCGCGGACTCCGACCAGATCCCCGACGAGGACGAGGAAGGGTCGGGCGTCATCACGCTGATGACCCTGCACACCGCGAAGGGGCTGGAGTTCCCCGTGGTGTTCCTGACGGGCATGGAGGACGGCGTCTTCCCGCACATGCGCGCGCTCGGCCAGACGAAGGAGCTGGAGGAGGAGCGGCGGCTCGCGTACGTCGGCATCACGCGCGCCCGCGAGCGGCTCTACCTGACGCGGGCGTCGATGCGCAGTGCCTGGGGGCAGCCGTCGTACAACCCGCCGTCGCGGTTCCTGGAGGAGATCCCGGACACCTACCTGACGTGGAAGCGCAAGGGCGCCCAGGCGCCGGCCGGGCCGGTGTCGGGCGTCGCCTCGTCGCTGTCGGCCTCGCTGGCCTCGCGGTCGCGGGGCGGGGGCGGCGGCGCTTCGGGGTTCGCCACACGGCGGACGTCCGACAAGCCGGTGGTCGCGCTGTCGGTCGGGGACCGGGTCACGCACGACCAGTTCGGGCTCGGCACCGTGATGACGGTGACGGGGACGGGGGCGGACGCGCAGGCGACGATCGACTTCGGCGACGAGCGGCCCAAGAAGCTGCTCCTGCGGTACGCGCCGGTCGAGAAGCTGTAGGAGGTCTGCCCCGCCGGGCCCGGGGATCGCGCCCCGGGCCCCGGTGGGGAGCGCGGGACGGCGGTCGCCGGGCCTTCGGGTTTCAGGGGCGGGACCGGGGGCACCCGTACGGTGCGTCGCTCAGGTCGGGCTGAGGCCGTGGCTCCGGAACCACGGCAGCGGGTCGACCGCCGAGCCGCCGCCGGGACGCACCTCGAAGTGAAGGTGCGGACCTGTGGAGTTGCCCGAGTCGCCCGAGTACGCGATGACGTCGCCGGCCTGGACCGATCCGGAACGGATCTTGCTGCTGCTGAGGTGGCAGTACCAGGTCTCGGTGCCGTCGGCGGCGGTCACTATCGCCATGTTGCCGTAGGCGGTGTTGAACTGCGTGCGGACCGTGCCGTCCGTCGCCGCCATCACCGGTGTGCCGTACCCGACGGGGAAGTCGATGCCGGAGTGCACGGACATCCAGTTGATGCCGGCCTGGCCGTAGTAGGCGCTGAGCCCGTGCTGCGCCACCGGGAGCGCGAACTTCGGGCGGGCGGCCTCCTTGCGGGCGGCCTCCTCGGCCCTCTTCTTCTTCTCGGCGGCCTGGCGCGCCTGGAGGTCGATACGTTCCTGCGTACGGCTGGCGCGGTCGGCGAAGTCCTCGGCGTCCGTACTGAGGTTGGCCAGCTGGGTGTCGAGCTTGTTGTTGACCGCGACGGGCTTCACCGAACCGGGGTCGGCCGCCGACGCCGTAGTGGTGGTGTCCTTCTTCTCCTCGGCGGGAGCGCCGCCGCCGACACTGCCGACCGAGGCGGCGGCGATGCCGGCCACGCCCATCACGCAGGCGGAGGGGACGGCGACGGTGAGGAGCGCGGAGCGTTTGGCCGGAGTGCGGCGCCGGCCCCGGCCGGAGTTGCCGGCGCTGCGGCGGGACGAACGTGCACCGGGGGCGGCGGTCGCGACGGACGCTGCGGCCGGGGCGTGTTCGAGGTCCGTTTCGGTTTCCGCGTCGGGCTCGGGCTCGTGTGCGGACGCGTACTCCGACGTGTATTCGTGTTCCGCGCCGGGCGTGTTGCCGGGACCGTCGGGCGTCGCCTCGTGGTGCGCCTCGGACGGGTCGGACGGGTCGGGTGCGCCGGAGGCGTCGGGTGCTTCAGGGGCGTACGCCGCGAGGGCCTCGGCCAGGTCGGCCTGCGGGAACTCGGCCGTCTCGTAGAAGACTTGCTGCGCGCCGACCGTCTCGTACCCGCCCGTGTGGCCGTCGGAGCCGCCTTCCGTGTGGCCGGAGTTCCAGGCCGTGGCGTCGTACGCGCCGGTGTCGTAGGCCGGCGTCGTGCTCCACTGGCCGGTGGCGTCCGCGGCCTGGGCGAACTGTGCCGCGTCGTACTGGCCCGTCCCGTACTGAGTGGTGTCGTACTGGCCCGTCTCGTACGCGCCGGTCGCGAACTGGCCTGCCGTGAACTGGCCGGTCGTGAAGTGGCTGGTGTCGAACTGGCCCGTCTGGTTCCAGGTGTTGGAGTCCCACTGGCCGGTGGACTGCGCGGGGATGTCGGCCGCCGTCTGGTGGCCGGCCGCGGGCCACGCTCCCGTGCCGTCGTACTGCTGGTGTGCGCCGTACGCGTCGTAACCGGCCGTCGGCTGGGCGCCCGTGGCATTCCACTGGGGGGTGTCGTGCCGGCCGCTGTGGCCGGCGTCGTAGTGGCTGTCCTGGGAGGGAAGCGCACCGAAGAGGGGATCCGTCTGAAAGCTGCCGGTGGAGTAGCCGTCGTACCCGGCGTGGGCGTGCTGGTCGTCCACCAACTTCTCTCTCGCCTCGGCAATGCGGGACCTGTGGGGCTGGGGTCCCGGGTAGGGGGCCCCAGAGGCAAAGCAGTGGCGCGACTGTACCCGGCGGTAAGGGACGGCGACAATCTTCGCCAGATTTTCCGCGTTCCGGAAACGGGCATTCGGCCGCCTTTCGGCCGACGCCGGGCACAGCCTTGATGTTGCGTTCGACAGATGTTCGACTGCGGTTCAGGGGAGTTCAGGCGACCGAGACCGCGTCCGAGGTGCCCGCCGCCGTGTCCTGCTCCTCCAGCGCCGTACGGATCCCGGCGGCGACCGCCGGATGAACGGGCAACGCGAGATGGCCGATTCCCGTCACCCGGATGTTTTGGGCGATGAGATCCGGGTGGCTGACGCACGCGGTGGTGACCGGGAGCATCAGCTGGTCGAGGTCGCTCCAGAAACTGACGAACCGCGTGCGGCAGGAAGACGCCGGCCTGCGCAACTCCTCGATCACGTCGGAGTCGGGCCGCATCTGCCGCACGAGGGGATGGGCGCTCATCGGCGGGGCGACGCTCGTGCCCGTGTGCGGGGTGCCGAGCGTGACGAGGGTGCGGACGCGCACGTCGCCGCCCAGCCGCTGCACGTAGTAGCGGGCGATCAGGCCGCCCAGGCTGTGGCCGACGACGTCCACCCGGGCGTGGCCCGTACGGTCGCAGATCTCCTCCACATGGCGGCCGAGCAACTCGGCCGCCGTACGGATGTCGCAGGTGAGCGGCGAGTAGTTGAGGGACTCCAGGTGGCGCCAGCCGTGCCGGGCCAGGGAGCGGCGCAGGACGACGAAGACCGAGCGGTTGTCCACGAAGCCGTGGAGGAGCACGACGGGCGGGCGGTCGCGGCCGGCGGCGGGAAGCGCGCCGGTGGCAAGGTCGGCGGCCTCGGGCGGCTCGGGAGCGGGCCCGGGGGCGGGCGCACCGCCCCGGCGTCGCTCCTGGGCGATGCCGGACGGGTAGAGGACGAGGTGTCCGGCGAGGATCGCGAGCTCCAGTGCGGTGGCCCGCAGGAGCGCGCCGGACAGGCGCAACCGGGCCGGACAGGGCGGAATGGAGAAGGGCGGGACCCTCATGGCGGACCTCCCGAACGGCACGCGGGGAGGCGGCTCCGTCCCCCGTGTGCCCTCATGGGGTGCCGAACCGAGGATCTCGGCGGCCGTTCCACCGTGCCGTGCGGCTGACGGCACGGTGGAACGACGGCCTCGTCGCGGCTCCCCTTGCGGCCGTCCCGGCTGCTGCGGCGGGTGCCGCCGCAACGCCTGATGTGGCAGGAACGACGCATAGCGAACATGTCCCATGTGTGATTTCCCCCTCCCTGTCCACCGCGAAACGAGCGCGTGCGGGATGCTGTCGATAACGTTCGTTCACTTCCCCGTCCGCATCGGTGCGGGGCGCGTGCCAAAGACGGCGCAGTCGGTACATGGAGGCAGTGATGGGTGTGACCGGGCCGATCCGCGTGGTGGTCGCCAAGCCGGGACTCGACGGACACGATCGCGGGGCGAAGGTCATCGCGCGGGCCCTGCGCGACGCCGGTATGGAGGTCATCTACACCGGGCTTCACCAGACGCCCGAGCAGATCGTGGACACCGCCATTCAGGAGGACGCCGACGCGATCGGGCTGTCCATCCTCTCGGGCGCGCACAACACGCTCTTCGTGAAGGTCATCGAGCTGCTCAAGCAGCGCGACGCGGAGGACATCAAGGTCTTCGGCGGCGGGATCATCCCCGAGGCGGACATCGCGCCGCTGAAGGAGAAGGGCGTCGCCGAGATCTTCACGCCGGGCGCCACGACGCAGTCGATCGTCGAGTGGGTCAACACCCACGTCCGCCAGGCGGCGCAGGCGTAGAGCCGCTCGTCCGCGGGGCCCGGGGCCGACCGCACAGCGGCCCCGGGTACCCGGGGCGCCGCACCTGGGTACCCCAGTGGGGTGGCTACGGATGTGGGTGCGCCGCCGGCTCCGGGTGCGGTGCGGTCTGCGCGGCCTGTACGGGGTCCGGGTGCGCCCGGTCCGGTGGCTCCGACAGCTCCGCGAGCATCGCCGCTCTGAGGCGCAGCGTGCCGACCAGGCGCTGGAACGCCTCCGACCAGTAGCCGGCCGCACCGGGCGACGCGTCCTCCTGCTCGTCCGGCGTCGTCGTGAGGATCTCCAGGCGGTCTGCCTCGCCGGGATCCAGGCAGCGCTCCGCCAGGCCCATGACGCCACTGAAACTCCACGGGTAGCTCCCCGCGTCCCGCGCGATGTCCAGCGCGTCGACCACCGCGCGCCCCAGCGGCTCCGACCAGGGCACGGTGCACACCGCCAGCAGCTGGAACGCCTCGGACAGGCCGTGTGCGGCGACGAACGAGGCCACCCACTCGGCCCGTTCGCCGTGCGGCAGGACGGCCAGCAGCTTCGCCCGCTCGGCGAAGGACGACGTACCGGGGCCGGCCGCCGGTGGTGCGGACGGAGCGCCGAGCAGCGCGCGGGACCACCGCGCGTCCCGCTGCCGCACGGCCGCGCGGCACCAGGCGGCGTGCAGCTCCTCCTTCCAGTCGTCGCTCACGGGCAGGGCGACGATCTCCTGCGGTGTACGGCCGCCCATCCGGCTCGGCCAGGTGTGCAGCGGGGCGGACTCGACCAGCTGGCCCAGCCACCATGACCGCTCGCCGCGCCCGGCCGGCGGGGTGGGCGACACACCGTCGCGCTGCATGTCCGCGTCGCACTCGTGCGGGGCCTCCACGGTGACGCGCTCGCCACCGGCCGTGCGGCCGGAGCGGTCCAGGCTGACGCAGGTGGCGGCCCGGGTCGCCATCCGCGCCGCGAGGGCGGAGCCCGGCAGCGCGGAGAGCAGTTCGGCCGCGGTGGTCCGCACATTGCGGCTGCGGTCGGACAGGGCGCGTTCCAGGAAGGGCTCGTCGGCGTCGGACAGGCCGGAGCGCAGGGAGTCGAGGAACATCAGGCGGTCTTCGGCGCGCTCGGTGGACCAGGTGGTGGCGAGCAGGGCGAGCGCGGCTGCCGGGTCCTTGGCGCGGACGGTGGTGAGAAGACCGACGCGCTCGGCGAACAGGCCCTCCTCCCACAGGCTTCGCACCGCCGCCTCGTCGTCGGGATCGGGCAGGGCGCTGCCGCTGGACCCGCCGCGCAGCGCGAACCGCCAGTCCGGGTTCAGCCCCGCCAGCCACAGGCCCCGCACGCCGGCGAAGGCGAGCGCCTGGGGGCGCAGGTCCGTACGGGCGCGGGCGGCGTCCAGGACGGCCGGGAGCAGGGCCGGCGGGGCCTGGTAGCGGCGCCGGTTCGCGGCGGCGAGCCACTGGGGGAGCAGCTCGGTGAGGTCGGGCGCGGTGCCGCGTCTGCCCCCGGCGGCAGCGGGGGACGCGGAGCGGCCGGCCAGCAGTTGCGCGAGCCGCCGCCGCGCGGCCGGGGGCAGCGGGGGGCGCGGGTCGTGCGGTGCGGGAGTGGGGCGCGGTGCGGCGGGCGCGGGGACCAGGCCCGCCCTGCGCCGTACGGTCCGGTGCGCGGCGGCGTCGAGCAGGGCGGCAGGGGCGTCCTTGGCCGGCCCGGCGAGACCCTGCGGCAGCGTGCGGCGGTCGGTGCCGAGCAGGGCGACGGTGACGAGCTCTTCCCAGGAGACAGCGGAGGCCGCGGCCGCGGCGGCCGACGAAGCGACCGACGCGTCGGCTTCGGGGGCGCGGCGGTCGGTGGCGCGCCGGGACGCCTCCTCGGGCGCCGAACGTTCGGACACGGGCGTCCCCTCCGGCTGGTCGTGGTGACGGTCGGTGCGCTGGTCGTGGTGCTGGTCGTGTGCGACGCCCTGCGGGGAGCACCCCGCAGCGTCTCCTCCCGGCCGCGCGGCTCCCGACGCCGTGGCGGGGCGTGTCCTGGTGCACTGGGTGCTGGTCATGGGGCCCTCCGTACGGTCAGGCTTCGGTCAGCGGGACGGTTTCCGTCGAGCCGTCGGCCCAGGCCGTCAGCGGAGTGAAGCCGCGGTGGCCGCACTCGCCGAAGACCGTGACGGGGGCGCCGGCCGACACGGCCGCGAGTTTCCACAGCCCGGGACGGGACAGGGCGGTCGGCTCGACGGGGAGGGCGAACGGGGCGTCTGCGTCGATGAGTTGCCAGGCGGCGGCCCCGGACGGGGCCGGGATCACGCGGTGGAGCGTCACCGGCCAGGAGTCGAGCCAGGGGTCGTCCCGCAGCGCGTCGCCGTAGGCGTGGAGCGCCTCGGTGGTGTCGACTCCCGGTGGTGGTGAGCCGATGGGGGCGGGAGCGGCGAACTGGTGGCCGATCTCGGCCCTGATCCGGTTCGGGTGGAAGGTGAGCTCCGCGTCCAGCGTCAGGCCCATGGGCAGGCTGGTCTGCGGCGCCCTGCCGACCGCCCCGAAGGACAGGAACAGGGCCGTACGCCCCGACTCCTCCCCGTACAGCCAGACACGGCGCGTCACGAGCTTGCCGTCCGGGGTGTCGTACTGGGAGAGCACCAGCCAGCGGTCACGGACCGGCGGTCCGCCGGCGGACGTGGTGAGCCCGACGCGGCCGCGCACGGTCGCCGCCAGCGGCTCCGGCAGCCGCTCGCGCGCGCCCCACGCCGCGTCCAGCAGATGCAGCAGCGCGCACTCCTCCAGCAGCCGCGCCGGCCAGCCGGGCCCCGACGCGGGTACGGCGCCCAGCTCCCGCACCCGGGCCGCCAGCCCCGGCGCCTGGGCGTCGACCATACGACGGGCCGTCTCCTCCCACAGTCCGTAGCCGCTCGGCTCGGCGGCGGCCAGGCCGCCGCGCAGCAGGTCGCTCAGGCGCTGCTCCAACTCCGCCGCGCCCAGGGTGATCCGCTCGGCGCGCTGCTCGGCCCGGCGCTTCGCGGCCTGCGGATCAGGCGTCTTCGGGTCCGGGTGGGCCGTGTCCCCCGCGGCTGCCGCCGCCTTCGCTCTGCGGGCCGCCAGCCACTCCTCGGCCCAGTCGGGGGCCTCCCCGTCCTTCACCACCGGTTCGTCGGCCGCCCAGAGCAGCAGGAGCCCCAGGGCGTGCTTGCAGGGGAACTTGCGGCTGGGGCAACTGCACTTGTACGCGGGGCTGCCGCCCGCCGTGTCGACCACGGTCCGGTACGGCGTACGACCGCTTCCCCTGCAGAGCCCCCACACCGCTCCCGAGCCGCTGCTCCCGGCCTCCGACCACGGCCCGGCCGTACCGAGCCTGCTTCCCGTCTTGCGTGACGCGGCGTCAGGAGCCAAGGCCAGCACCTGTTCCGCAGTCCAGCGCACCCCCTGCTGATTCATGGGAAAGACGCTACGGGCCGCCACTGACAATCGCTCCGACCTGCGGTTTTCCGCTTCTGAAGACTTGACTCCCCTGGGCCTTTGCGGTTGGGTGCGATGCCTTGCACACATCCAGATCCGGGGGGATCCCAATGAACCGCTTCATCCGTACCGCTGTCTGTGCCGCCGCCGTCACCGGCCTCACCTTCGGCCTGGGCGCCTGCGACGCGACCGAAGCCGCGAAGGACGAGGCGGTCGAGCAGGTCGACAAGTCCATGGACGAGAAGTACGAGGTCACTTACGAGGTCACGGGCAAGGCCGTCGAGTCGATCGAGTTCGCCGGCGGGAAGGGCACCGCCATGCACCCGAAGATGGAGACGGTCAAGAACCCGCCGCTGCCGTGGAAGAAGACGGTCACGCTCCGCGGCATCATGCCGCCCGCCGTCTCCCCGATGAGCATCCAGGACGCCGCCGACCTGACCTGCAAGGTCGTCTACAAGGGCGAGACGATCAAGGAAGCGAAGGGTGAGAAGGCGCTGCTCGGCTGCATCGCGGTCTCCCCGATCGTGAAGTAGCAGCGGCACCACCATACTTGAGTTCGGGCCCCTGACCTGCGGCGAAGGCCGATTGTCAGTGGCGTGGTGCACGGTGGATCCCACATCCGGGAAATCTGGAGGGGGATCCATGACCGTGTCCGAAAACAACGGCGAGGCCCTGCGGCCGCACGCCGAGGACGCCTTCGCCGACGAGCTCAAGGCGCTGGCCGCGGCCGACGACCGGCCGCGGCCCGCCAAGTGGCTGCTCTCGCCGTGGGCCGTGGCGACGTACCTGCTCGGCGGGACCCTGCCCGACGGCACGGTGATCACGCCCAAGTACGTGGGGCCGCGCCGGATCGTCGAAGTCGCCGTCACCACGCTCGCCACCGACCGGGCGCTGCTGCTGCTCGGGGTCCCGGGCACCGCCAAGACCTGGGTGTCCGAACACCTCGCGGCCGCCGTCAGCGGCGACTCGACCCTGCTGGTGCAGGGCACCGCGGGGACACCCGAGGAAGCCATCCGGTACGGCTGGAACTACGCCCGGCTGCTCGCGCACGGGCCGAGCCGCGAGGCGCTCGTGCCCAGTCCCGTCATGCGCGCCATGGCCGACGGCATGACCGCGCGGGTCGAGGAACTCACCCGCATCCCGGCGGACGTTCAGGACACCCTGATCACGATCCTGTCCGAGAAGACCCTGCCCATCCCGGAGCTGGGGCAGGAGCAGCAGGCGGTCCGCGGCTTCAACCTCATCGCCACCGCCAACGACCGCGACCGGGGGGTCAACGACCTGTCCTCCGCGCTGCGCCGCAGGTTCAACACCGTCGTGCTGCCACTGCCCGAGACCGCGGAGGCCGAGGTGGACATCGTCGCCCGGCGCGTCGACCAGATCGGCCGCTCGCTCGACCTGCCGGCCGCGCCCGACGGGTTCGACGAGATCCGGCGCGTCGTCACCGTCTTCCGCGAGCTGCGCGACGGCGTCACCACCGACGGGCGGACGAAGGTCAAGTCCCCTTCCGGGACGCTTTCCACGGCCGAGGCGATCTCCGTGGTCACCGGCGGCCTGGCCCTCGCCGCGCACTTCGGCGACGGGGTGCTGCGCTCGGGTGACGTGGCGGCCGGGGTTCTCGGCGCGGTCGTGCGCGATCCGGCGGCGGACCGTGTCGTCTGGCAGGAGTACCTGGAGACGGTCGTCCGCGAGCGGGACGGCTGGAAGGACTTCTACCGCGCTTGCCGGGAGGTCTCGGGATGAGCCCCCGCCCCCTGTTGCTGGGCGTGCGCCACCACGGGCCCGGCTCGGCGCGTGCGGTGCTTGCCGCGCTCGACGCGGCGCGGCCGCCCGCCGTGCTGATCGAGGGGCCGCCGGAGGCGGACGCGCTGCTGCCGCTCGCGGCGGACGAGGCGATGCGCCCGCCCGTGGCGCTCCTCGCGCACGTCACGGACGACCCGCGCCGGGCGGCGTTCTGGCCGCTGGCGGAGTTCTCCCCGGAGTGGGTCGCGACCCGCTGGGCGCTCGGCCGCGGGGTACCGGTCCGCTTCATCGATCTGCCGGCCGCGCACTCACTGGCGCTGACGGACGAGCGGGACGACACGGAGGGCGAGGGGTGCGAGGCGGCGCAGACACCCGCCGTCGCCGTGGATCCGGTCGGGGTCCTCGCGGAGGCCGCCGGGTACGACGATCCGGAGCGGTGGTGGGAGGACGTGGTCGAGCACCGGGGGACCGGGGCGGCGGATCCGTTCGCGCCGTTCCGGGCGCTCGCGGAGGCCATGGGCGCCCTGCGCGAGACGTACGGAGACGGAGGACATGGGCGCGACGGCGTCCGCGAGGCGTACATGCGGCTCCAGCTGCGGGCCGCGCGCCGGGAGTTCGGCGACGACGTCGCCGTGGTCTGCGGCGCCTGGCACCTGCCGGCGCTCGGGGAGAAGGTGGCGACCGCGACCGCCGACCGCGCGGCGCTCAAGGGGCTCCCCAAGGTCAAGGCCGAGATGACGTGGGTGCCCTGGACCAACCGCAGGTTGGCCAGGCGCAGCGGGTACGGCGCGGGCATAGAGTCGCCCGGCTGGTACGGGCACCTGTTCAGCGCCCCGGACCGGCCCGTCGAGCGCTGGATGACCAAGGTCGCCGGGCTGTTGCGCGACGAGGACCGCACGGTCTCCCCCGCCCATGTCATCGAAGCCGTACGGCTCGCCGAGACGCTCGCCGTCATGCGCGGCCGGCCGCTCGCGGGGCTCACCGAGACCACCGACGCGGTACGGGCCGTGATGTGCGAGGGCTCCGACGTCCCGCTCGCGCTCGTGCACGACCGGCTCGTCGTCGGCGACGTTCTCGGCGAGGTCCCGGACACGGCGCCCGCGGTGCCGCTGCAACGCGACCTGACGCGTACGCAGCGCGGACTGCGGCTCAAACCGGAGCCCCGCGAGCGCGAGTTGGAGCTCGACCTGCGCAAGGAGACCGACGCGGCGCGCAGCAGGCTGCTGCACCGGCTGCGGCTGCTCTCCGTCGGATGGGGCGAGCCGGCCGAGACACGGGGAAGCACGGGTACGTTCCGTGAGTCCTGGCGGCTGCGGTGGGAGCCGGAACTGTCGGTGCGCGTCGCGGAGGCGGGCGTGTGGGGCACCACCGTGCTGTCCGCGGCCACCGCCAAGGCCGAGACCCAGGCGGCATCGGCCACCGTCCTCGCCGATGTCACGGCGCTCGCCGAGCGGTGCCTCCTGGCCGACCTCCCCGACGCCCTCCCGGTCGTCATGCGGGCCCTCGCCGACCGCGCGGCGCTGGACGCGGACGTCGGCCACCTCGCCCAGGCCCTGCCCGCCCTCGCCCGCTCACTTCGGTACGGCGACGTGCGCGCCACGGACACCGTGGCGCTGGGCGAGGTCGCGGCCGGACTGGCCGAGCGGATCTGCGTGGGCCTGCCGCCCGCCTGCACCGCGCTCGACGCGGACGGCGCGGCGGACATGCGCCGCCACCTCGACGCCGTCCACGCGGCGATCGGCCTCCTGGCCGGCACCGAACCGGGCGACCGCCACGACGTGCGCGAGCGGTGGTCGGCGGTGCTGGGCCGGCTCGCCGCGCGGGACAGTGTGGCGGGAGTGATCCGCGGCCGGGCGGCGCGGCTGCTGCTGGACGGCGGGCGGCTGGAGGAGGACGAGGCGGCGCGCCTCATGTCGCTGGCGTTGTCGCCCGGCACACCACCGGCCGACGCGGCGGCCTGGATCGAGGGCTTCGTCGGCGGGGCGTCCGGCGGCGGAATGCTCCTCGTGCACGACGAGAGGCTGCTCGGCCTCGTCGACGCCTGGCTGACCGGCGTACCCGGCGACGCCTTCACCGGCGTACTGCCGCTGCTGCGCCGGACCTTCGCGGCGTACGAGCCGGGGGTGCGGCGCACGCTGGGGGAACTGCTCCGACGCGGCCCGTCAACCGCCGACCCGGCCCGGACCCACGCCGGTGTCCCCGGCTTCGGCTCCGGCTTCGACGAGGAGCGCGCGGACGCGGTGCTGCCGGTGCTGAGGCTGCTCCTCGGGGAGGAGGGGGACGCACTCGGTTTGGCAGGTGTGAGCGTGCCCGAGGGACGACGCCCTTCGGGGACGGAGCGCGAGGCAACGCCCGTGCGGCGTGCGGGGGCGGGGAGCGGGGTCGCAGTGCGGCAGTCGGCTGCCGGCCCGGCGTTCGACGACGCACCCGGAGCGCGTGACGCACCCGGAGTGCGTGAGGAAGGCCCGGACCGGCAGGCGCAGCCCGCCACCCCTGATGCGCCGGCCGGCGCCCGGGGCTGCGGCGAGTCGGCCGTGCGGCAAGGCGTCGTCGGCCAGGGCCGTGTCGGGCAGGGCGGCGTCGGCCAGGGCGGCGTGGGCCAGGAG
>NZ_VBVX01000592.1 GCF_005981925.1 Streptomyces albidochromogenes | reverse complement strand
TGTTCTCAGCGTCCTCGCTGTGTTCGCCTGGACTGCCACAAGGGCAGCCAGGACTTTTCAAAGGAACCACCAACCCACCGAAGTGGGCCGGGGTATCAACATATCTGGCGTTGACTTTTGGCACGCTGTTGAGTTCTCAAGGAACGGACGCTTCCTTTGTACTCACCCTCTCGGGCTTTCCTCCGGGCTTTCGTTCGGCATTTCGTGTTTCCAACCTTACCAGATCCGTTATCCGTTCCGTTTCCGGTTCGGCGTTTGTTTCTGGTGGCCGTTGGAGTGGCCTTTTGCCTTTCGGCATGTCCCCGACTTTATCAGAAGCATTTCGGCCGACCTAATCGGCTTCGTGATTCGAATTAAGAATCGAGAGGCTCTCCGCGAAGTAACCCCGCCGGAGAGCGAGACAGACACTAACCGTTGCCAGTGGGCATGTCCACCCGTTGCAACCGTTTAAATCTACCTCCCCACGCCAGCCGTGTCAACGGTTTTGTGGGGCGGACAGGACAGTACCAGCTCAGCGGGGCCGTACGCACATCACGCGGCGGTGGGGAGCTCCGCGCTGCGGTCGGCCTCTTCGACGTCGCCTCGGTCGCCGGCTCGGGCCGCCCGGCCGCCCAGGATGTAGACGTACGCGAGAAACGCGAGCTCGGCGGCGACTCCGATCGCGATGCGTGCCCAGGTGGGCAGGCCCGACGGCGTAACGAAGCCTTCGATGAGGCCGGAGACGAAGAGGACCAGGGCCAGTCCGACCGCCATGCCCAAGGCGGCGCGGCCTTCCTGGGCCAAGGCGGCTCGGCGGCTGCGGGGGCCGGGGTCGATGAGGGTCCAGCCGAGTCGCAGGCCGGTGCCGGCGGCGACGAAGACCGCGGTGAGTTCGAGCAGGCCGTGCGGAATGACGAGGCCGAGGAAGACATCGAGGCGGCCTGCGGAGGACATCAGCCCGATGGCGACGCCCAGGTTCAGCATGTTCAGGAAGAGGATCCACAGAACGGGGAAGCAGAAGAAGGCGCCGAGAACCAGGCACATGGCTGCCGCCTGCGCGTTGTTCGTCCATACCTGGGCGGCGAAGGACGCGGCGGGGTGGCTCGAGTAGTACGTCTCGTACTGGCCGCCCGGGCGGGTCATCTCGCGGAGTTCGGCCGGGGCCGCGATGGCCGACTGGACTTCGGGGTGGCTGCCGATCCACCAGCCGATCAGGGCGGCCACGGCGATGGAGACCACGGCCGTGGGGACCCACCAGTGGCGGGTGCGGTAGATAGCGGCGGGAAAACCGGCGGTGAGGAAGCGGGTCGTGTCGCGCCAGGAGGCGCGGCGGGTGCCGGTCACGGTGGCGCGGGCTCGGGCCACGAGATGGGTGAGACGCGCGGTGAGGGTGGGGTCCGGGGCGCTCGACTGGACGAGCGAGAGGTGAGTGGCCGCGCGCTGGTAGAGGGCGACCAGTTCGTCGGCTTCCGCACCGGTGAGGTGACGGCCGCGGCGCAGGAGGTGGTCCAGTCGGTCCCACTCTGCGTGGTGTGCGGTGACGAAGACGTCGAGGTCCATGATCGGCTGCTGCTCCAGGACTGGGTCCGTACGGTCCGTACTGCGCGGCGCGCGTTGCCGGCCAGCTTGGCAGACTGGGGATTCAGGGGGCAGGGA
>NZ_VBVX01000591.1 GCF_005981925.1 Streptomyces albidochromogenes | reverse complement strand
AGCGTCCCGCAGAGTGCTGTGGGGCGCTGGGGTTGGGCAGGGCGCGCTGCCGCCATGCGAGGGCTGGGGCGTGTCCTGGCGGCGGCAGTGTTTGGGGGAGCCTGGTTCGAACAACTGGCGTCGTTTCGCGGACAAATTCGGCTGCGGCTGTGTTGGTTTCGGGTCGGTATCGGATATGGGCCCGGTCGGCAGTGTGAGCGCTTCTATGCTGCGGGTGCGGCGTTCTCGCCCGGGCTTTCTCCGCGGGCCATTGCTTGGTGCGGCACGGCCAAAGGAGTTGAACCCAATGCGATCACGTTGGCCCACGCTGTTGGAGGACTGTCGGCTCGCGTCCCCGGCCGGGGAGCTCGACCTGGCGTCGGCCGCGGCGTTCGGCGCCCTTCTGCGAGGCACGGACGCCCAGCCGGGCGCGGACTGGCTGATCGTCGATCTGAGCGCGGTGACGTTCATGGACTGCAGCCCTTTGCGCGACCTGTGCTCTGCCTGGGACCGCAGCGAGGCGACCGGTCGCTGGACACGGTTGGTCTACGACCAGGACCGCATCGGCCGGCTCCTGCGCCTGACGTCCCTGCAGGAGCGCTTCCCCCGGTACGCCAGCGCCGATGACGCCTGGCGCGGCCACGACATCGGGCAGCCCGGACGATGACCGACACGCTCCGTCCGTCCTCAAGGGGGATGGCGGTATCGGGGTGGCGTTCGACCACGCCTACCGGCCCGCAGGCCTGGCCTGTTCCCCGCAGGCGTCGCGGCGCAGGATGCTCACATGATTGATGTCTCGCAGTCCCTGTCCGCGAAGGGGGTCCCCGACGGACTTTGCTCACCGGCTTCAACAGTGCGTACACGCAGGCGAAGGACCGCGCCGCGCCCTTTGTCTGTGTCTCTCAGGCCCGTGGGCGCTGGACGGTGCAGGCGGATCTACGCACCGCGCCCGCTTGGGATCGCTCCGCGGGCTGGACAAGTTCCTGAGCCACACGTGCCATCGCCTGGTAGAGCGTGGTCTGGTTTCGGCCGAGTCGTCGGCCGCTTCTATGTACATCGTGCTTTACGGCGTGTCGAACGAGTCAGCCGCGCGCGACCTGCCGCCGCGCTGCATGCCGCCTTGTACGGGCACACCAGAGCGCTGATGCTCTTCGGCGACTGACTCGGTGGCCCCAGTCAACTGCAGGTGTTGAGTCGGCGGAGCGAGTGGAGGGTCCGGCAAACCTATGGCATGTCGGTTTCCTCCGGCTGGCCTGTCCCGATTCGCCTGTCCAGGCTCGGTGGCCTCTCATCGAAAGGTGGGGGAGTGGGCCCCCTGGCTTGCTGTGATCGCAGGAGGCACGCTGACGTATGAGATGCGCGCGGAGCTGGTACCCGCCGATGGTGCACTGGTCTGGCATGTGGTCAGCAAGGAGACACGAGCCGGCGCTCTGTGCGGGTACCCGATTCCACCGCGAGCCCCGTCCGACCCGGCTGCCTCGGGCGAGGCAGCCGAGGAACGTTACTGCTCCTCCTGCATGAGCGCTGTCGGTTCCGCCGTCGCACGCCATCTGCGGCGACCGGCCGCCACCTGACCCCGCGGCGTCTGTACGGGGGCGGGGCTGGTCAGCCGGTCGGTGTTCGGCTGGCGGGGCGGCCCTTGGACGGTGTCTGCCGGG
>NZ_VBVX01000590.1 GCF_005981925.1 Streptomyces albidochromogenes | reverse complement strand
TGTTCTCAGCGTCCTCGCTGTGTTCGCCTGGACTGCCACTAGGACAGCCAGGACTTTTCAAAGGAACCACCAACCCACCGAAGTGGGCCGGGGTATCAACATATCTGGCGTTGACTTTTGGCACGCTGTTGAGTTCTCAAGGAACGGACGCTTCCTTTGTACTCACCCTCTCGGGCTTTCCTCCGGGCTTTCGTTCGGCATTTCGTGTTTCCGACTCTATCAGACGCTTTCGTGTCCGACTTCCTCGGTGCTTTCCAGTTCTTCGCTTTCGCGTTTCCCTTTCCGGCGGTTCCGACTCTATCAGGTCCTTTCGGGCCCGACTGCCAGTCGGCGGTGTCTTAACGGTTGTTGGCCGTTTCGACGAGTGAGACATTAGCGGAATCCTGGCCCCCGAGCTAATCGGGATCGTTCCTTCGAACGGGGATTCCTCATTTCGCAAATGCGCACGAGAACGGGACGACAGCAGTCGTTCGCTCAGTGGTTCCTGCGGAATGGCTGTCCGGGGCCGGCCGGGGCCGGTGCTCACGTCGGACAACTCGGAGAACACTACGTAGGCGTCAATCCCGTGTCAACCGGGGGCTCCGCCGCTAGGATGGGGGCCATGACTTCGCGTACGTGCACCCAGGGGTGGCGGGCCGCCTGACGGCGGCCGGCAGACACGTATGCGCTCAACGGCCGCCGCTACGGCGGCCGTTCGCGTTTCCCTCTCCGGGAGGCCCGGCCGTCGGTGGCGGCGGCTCCTACCAGGAGGCATGAGAGATGACGCGGATCTTCAGCGGGGTCAAGCCGACCGGGCACCTGACGCTGGGCAACTATCTCGGGGCCGTGCGGCGGTGGGCCCAGGCCGATCAGCACCGGGCCGACGCGCTGTTCTGCGTGGTGGACCTGCACGCGCTGACCGTGGAGCACGATCCCGCGCGGGTACGGCGGCTCAGCCGACAGGCGGCGACGCTGCTGCTGGCGGCCGGACTGGACCCGGCGCTCTGCACCGTGTTCGTGCAGAGCCATGTGGATGAACACGCGCGGCTTTCGTACGTACTGGAATGCACGGCCACGGACGGCGAGCTGCGGCGGATGATCCAGTACAAGGAGAAGAGTGTGCGGGCGCGGGCGGCCGGGGAGAGCGTGCGGCTGTCGTTGCTGACGTATCCGGTGCTGATGGCGGCCGACATCCTGGCGTACGGGACCGATGAGGTGCCTGTAGGGGACGACCAGACGCAGCATGTCGAGCTGACCCGTGATCTGGCGGTGCGGTTCAACCAGCGGTACGGGCACACCTTCACCGTGCCGAGGGCCACGCGCCCCGAGGTCGGCGCTCGGGTCATGGACCTCCAGGACCCCGCTTCCAAGATGGGGAAGTCGCACGCAGCCACCGCGGGGATCGTCTATCTGCTCGATGAGCCCGAGGTGGTGCGGAGGAAGATCATGCGGGCCGTGACGGACAGCGGGACCGAGGTCGAGTACGACCGGGAGGAGAAGCCCGGGGTCGCGAACCTCCTCGACGTACTCGCGGCTTGCCAGGGCGGGGACCCCGGGGAGCTGGCCGGGGGGTACGACTCGTACGGGGCCTTGAAGAAGGACACGGCGGAAGCTGTCGTCGAGCTGCTGCGGCCGGTGCGGCAACGGCACGCGGAGCTGGCG
>NZ_VBVX01000589.1 GCF_005981925.1 Streptomyces albidochromogenes | reverse complement strand
CATAGTGTTTCGGTGGTCATAGCGTTAGGGAAACGCCCGGTTACATTCCGAACCCGGAAGCTAAGCCTTTCAGCGCCGATGGTACTGCAGGGGGGACCCTGTGGGAGAGTAGGACGCCGCCGAACAATCATTGTGGGAAAGCCCCGCACCTTATGGTGCGGGGCTTTTCTGCGTTCCAGGGCCGGCGGCGACGCTGAAATCGCTTGGCTCGGGGGGCGGGGCCGGGTGAGTATCGCCGCATGGACTGTGTGATTCGGCCCGTGCGTGCGGGTGAGTGGGCCAGGGTGAGGGAGCTGCGGCTCGCCGCGCTGCGGGATCCGCTGGCTTCCATCGCGTTTCTGGAGACGCACGAGAAGGCCGCGGCGCAGCCGGAGTCCTTCTGGGCGGAGCGTACGGACAGGGCCGCCGAGGGTGTGGGCGTGCGGCGGTTCGTCGCGGAGGCGGCGGACGGGCGGTGGGTCGGCTCTGTCAGTGCGCTTGTCGAACGGGCGGGCTCCGACGAGGTGTTCGGCGGTGCGCCGACGGTCGACCAAGTGCATCTGGTGGGCGTCTTCGTGCGGCCCGAGGCGCGGGGGACCGGAGTGGCGCAGGAGTTGTTCCGTGCCGCGCTGGAGTGGTCGTGGGGGCTGACGGAGCCCCGGGTCGAGCGGGTGCGGTTGTACGTGCACGAGCGCAACGGGCGGGCCCAGGCGCTGTACGGCAAGGCCGGGTTCGTCCGGAGCGGGCAGGTCGTGCCCATGCCGGGGGACGAGTCGGCGAAGGAGTACGAGATGGTCGTCGAGCGGGCGTCGGACTCCTCGGGGAACGCCGTCTAACCGGGCGTCAGGGTGTGGTCCGGCCAGCGGGCCCGGCCCTGCTCCTGGGACCGGAGCAGGACCAGGGTCGGCAGGCCCTGGTCCTGACCGGTCGACAGCAGCTCGGGAAGCTGGGGAAGCGGAGCCACGGCCGCGACGTCGTCCAGGACGAACGTCATTGGTGGGTCGAGCCGACCGTCGGATGACCGTGCGGCCATGCGGCGGCCGTGCTCGACCACGCTTGAGGTGAGTGCGGTGAGCAGAGGCATCGCTCCGGGACGCGACTTGGGGTCCTCGATTGCTTCACCCACCACATAAAGAGTGCCCCCCTCGCCCGCAAATGATTCCAACGTGACCGAATCGGTTCGATTGGGTGTGCAGGCTTCGCGAATGTGGACGGAGGACAGCGCGGCGAGCGCCCGCACCGTCAACTCCTGCGCGATCTCCCGGCGTTCCGGGTACGCGGTGAGCGCGGACTCCAGGAGGCCCGCGGCCCCGCTCGACGCCTTCGGGTGCGTGCGGAGGATACGTACCGGCTCGTGCGCACTGTGGCCCTGCGCCCAGCGGTGGACCTGGCGGAAGGGGCGCCCGTCGACGGCCGCTGCGTGCAGCCAGCTGCTCAGGAGCGTCTCCGCGGTGTCGGCCATCGCGGCGTCGAGCCGCGCCTGGGGCCGTATCGGCGCCAGCAGTGCCACGGCGCGGGCGGCGGCGATGTCGGCGCGCTCGCAGCCGCTGGTGGGGGACCAGTGCAGGCGGGCGGGGGTGTCGCAGAGGTGGCCGGGGTCGTACACCAGGACGGGGCCGAGCTTGGCCCGCGCGTCCTTGGTCTCGGTCCACACGGTGGGGT
>NZ_VBVX01000588.1 GCF_005981925.1 Streptomyces albidochromogenes | reverse complement strand
GGCCGGTGGGCCGCCCGCCTTCTGCCAGCGGCTACGGATCGCCGTCGCGTCGCGGCCGTCCTCCGCCGCCTGGCGCAGTTCGTGCGTGAGCAGGTCCTCCGGCTGCACCCAGGTCAGCCGGACGCTCATGGCGCGCCCGTCAGCGCGGCGAACGTCGCCTCGTGGGCTCTGCGGCGGCGCGTGTCGCGGGCGTAGACCTCGCGGGTCACGGCCGCCAGGGTGCGGGGCGGGGTGTGCAGGTCGGTGCGGCTGGCTTCCGCCACGGTCTTCGCCCAGTCGGAGGGGATCGCCGACTCGCCGTACAGGGCTCCGGAGATCGCACCGCTCATGGTGGCGATCGAGTCGCAGTCCCGGCCGTAGTTGACGGAGCCCAGGACGGTGTGGCGGTAGTCGCCGCCGGCGACCAGGAGCATGCCGAGGGCGATGGGGAGTTCCTCGATGGAGTGCAGGCGGGAAGGGCGGCGGGCGGCGAGGGTCGGTTTGCGGTAGTCGGGGCCCACCGTGTCGAAGGGCGCCACGGCGGCCCGCAGGGGGGCGAGCGCCGACTCGAAGTCGTGGTGGCGTACGGCGGTCTCGGCCACGGCCTCGATCGCCGCCCGTGTCCCGTCCTTGGCGAGGGAGAGGCAGGTGTCCACCACGGTGGCGGGTGTGGCGTCGGGCGCGCAGGCGGCCGCCACGGCGGCCGCGAAGACACCGGCTGCCTCGCGGCCGTACGACGACTGGTGCGCGCCGGCCACGTCGATCGCCTCCGCGTACGCCGCCGCGGGGTTGCCCGCGTTCACCAGGCCCACCGGCGCCATGTACATCGCCGCGCCGCAGTTGACGATGTTGCCCGTGCCGGCCTCGCGCGGGTCCACGTGGCCGTAGTGGAGGCGGGCGACGATCCACTTCTCGGCGAGGAAGACACGCTGGAGGGGCAGGGCGTCCGCTTCCAACTCCGGGATCCAGGTGGGGGATTCCATCAGTTCGGGGACGAGTCGCTCGGCGACCGAGTAGGCGTCGAGGTGGTCGCGTACGGCGTCGTACACGCGCACCAGGGCATGGGTCATGAGGGTGTCGTCGGTGATGTGGCCGTCGCCCTTGTGGTACGGGGCGATCGGGCGCGCCGTACGCCAGTTCTCGTGGAACGGGCCGACGATGCCGTGGACGCGGCCGCCGTGGCGTTCGGCGATCTGCTCGGGCGACCAGCCCTCGACCGGCCCGCCCAGCGCGTCGCCCACGGCCGCGCCGACCAGGCTGCCGGTGGTCCGGTCCTCCAGGGTGAGTGGGGGGAATGTCGGCATGGAGTCATCCCTTCGCGAGGTGCGTGGTGAGGTGTGCGGCCAGCTCGACCAGGTCCGTGCCCGCCAGGCGGGGCAGCGCGCAGCCGACCAGGGTGCGGCAGGTGTCGCGCCAGCCCGCCGGGAGCGCGTCGCCGCCGCAGAGCGCGCCGGTCAGGGCGCCGGCGAGGGCGGGAGCGGAGTCGGCGACGCGGGACAGGCAGGCCGCCGCGGGTACGGCCTCGGTGACGCGGCCGCGGGCGGCGGTGGCCAGCGCGAGGGCCACGGGGACGGTCTCGGCGGCGGCGATGCCGTAGCTGTAGACGTGGTCGACGATCTGGTGTTCGAGGACGGGGACCAGGGCGAAGGCGCCGACGGGCGGGTGCGGGTG
>NZ_VBVX01000587.1 GCF_005981925.1 Streptomyces albidochromogenes | reverse complement strand
GGCGAGGGGGTGTGCCGGGGGCGGTTACGCTCGATGCGTGGACCCGAAGAGCAGAAACCGGATCATGGCCGGTGTACTTGTGCTGATGTTCGTCGTCGTCGCCGTGGCGGCCGCGTTCGGCGGCTGAGCGGTTGGGCGGCTGAGCGGTTGAGCGGTTGGGCGGCGGCTGGAGTCACCGGCTGACGGTGGCGGCCGGACGCCGTTGCGGCGGGTGCCCACAGGCGGGTGCCGGAGGCCGCCACGGCGGGTGACGCCTGTGGGCGGCCTGTGGTGGCCGTAACGGCTCTCCCGGCTACCAGGCGAAGGCCTCGGGCGACGGTCCCGGTCCTGGGAAGATCTCGTCCAGCGACGCCAGCACCTCCTCCGACAGCTCCAGCTCGACCGCCCGCAGCGCCGACTCCAGCTGCTCCGCCGTACGCGGCCCGACGATCGGTCCGGTGACCCCCGGCCGCGTGAGCAGCCAGGCCAGGGCCGCCTCGCCGGGTTCGATCCCGTGCTTGCCGAGCAGATCCTCGTACGCCTGGACCTGTGCCCGTACCGTCGTGTTCGCGAGCGCGTCCGCCGACCGGCCGGCCGTGGAACGCGCCGCCCCGCCCTCGCGCTCCTTGCGCAGGACGCCGCCGAGCAGCCCGCCGTGCAGCGGCGACCACGGGACGACCCCGAGCCCGTACTCCCGCGCGGCCGGAATGACCTCCATCTCGGCGCGGCGCTCGGCGAGGTTGTAGAGGCACTGCTCGCTCACCAGCCCGTACGACCCGGTGCGCCGCGCGGTCTCGTTGGCCTGCGCGATGTGCCAGCCGGCGAAGTTCGACGATCCGGCGTACAGGATCTTGCCCTGCTGGACGAGTACGTCGACGGCCTGCCAGATCTCCTCGAACGGCGTGTGCCGGTCGACGTGGTGGAACTGGTAGATGTCGATGTAGTCGGTCCGCAGGCGCCTGAGGCTGGCCTCGACGGACCGGCGGATGTTGAGGGCGGAGAGGCGGTCGTGGTTGGGCCAGGGCGGGCCGTCGTCGAGCGACATGTTGGCGTACACCTTGGTGGCGAGGACGGTCTTGTCCCGCCGGTCGCCGCCCCTCGCGAACCAGGAGCCGATGATCTCCTCGGTACGGCCCTTGTTGGCGCCCCAGCCGTAGGCGTTGGCGGTGTCGAAGTAGTTGACGCCGGCCCCGAGAGCGGCGTCCATGATGCTGTGGCTGTCGGCCTCGCTCGTCTGGGGCCCGAAGTTCATCGTGCCGAGGACGAGGCGGCTGACCTTGAGTCCCGTGCGTCCGAGTTGCGTGTACTTCATGGTTGCCAAGCCAACGCCTTCGAGCGCGCTCGAAGCAAGGGGGCGTACCCGCGAGGAGACGTAGGACGGGAGGTGCGGTGCCACGGCGGCCGGCCGGGGCTGAGGAGCAGTGCCGGGCGAGTCCTGGGGCGTTGGTTGCTTCTGCTGGAAGGGCCGCCCTTTCCGGAGTGTGGCGGTGGAGGGGTGGGCGTCAAGGGCGCTCCTGCGTCGCGTCGCCTGCGGCGATTGCGCTTCGCTCCACCCTTGACCCCCACCCCTCCACCGCTGGTTCTTTACGGGGGGCGGCCCCGGGGGCGGGCCCCGGCGAAAGCCCGTATGCGTGCTCGGCTTTCGTTGCCGACCGGTGGGCGAGTGGGTGGG
>NZ_VBVX01000586.1 GCF_005981925.1 Streptomyces albidochromogenes | reverse complement strand
GGCGGGGCGCCCGCGCCTCATACCCCGCACCCGGCGCGGCCAACGGCGTACCGTCCAGGCGCTCATGCTCGTCGCCGTACTGGCGCTCGCGCCCGCGACCTGGCTGCACGCCGTGGCCGACAGCCGGGTCAGGACGACGGCGGACGCGCCGGCCCGCGACGTGGTCGTCGTCTTCGGGGCGGGCCTGTGGCGGGGCGGCCCGTCGCCGTACCTGGCGAACCGCCTCGACACGGCGGCCGAGCTCTACCGGGCCGGCAAGGCCAAGGTCGTGCTGGTCACCGGGGACAACAGCCGTACGGAGTACGACGAACCGGACGCCATGCGCGCCTACCTGGTCGAGCGGGGCGTGCCCGACCGGCGCATCGTCAGCGACTACGCGGGCTTCGACACCTGGGACTCGTGCGTACGCGCCAAGAAGATCTTCGGGGTCGACCGTGCCGTGCTGGTGAGCCAGGGGTTCCACATCCGCCGGGCGATCGGGCTGTGCCGTGCGGCCGGTGTCGACGCGTACGGCGTCGGGGTCGACGCCCGGCGCGACGCGACCTGGTACTACGGCGGCGTACGGGAGATCCTCGCGGCCGGCAAGGCGGCGCTCGACGCCGCGACCGAACCCGATCCGCACTTCCTCGGGCGTCAGGAGACGGGTGTGGCCGAAGCGCTGGCCGAGGCGTCGGAGCGCTGACAGACTGACGGCCGCCAGTATGCCGATTAGGCATAAGTTCGAGTGAGCAGGGGTTGGTCGCGTGTCCGCCGCCGTCGTTGATCTGAGCAGCAGGGCCGTCCTCGTCACCGGCGGGGCGCGCGGCCTCGGCGCGGCCGTCGCGCGGGCCGTCGTCGACGGCGGCGGCAGGGTCGTCCTCACGGACGTCCTGGAGGACGAGGGCGCCGCGACCGCCCGGGCACTCGGGGACGCGGCGCGGTTCGTACGGCACGATGTGACCGCCGAGAGCGACTGGCGGGCGGCGCTGGACTTCACGCTCGCGGAGTTCGGGCGGATCGACGGCCTGGTCAACAACGCCGGGACATCCGCCGGGCAGCTCCTGGAGCACGAGACGGTCGAGCACTTCCGGCAGGTCGTCGAGATCAACCTGGTGGGGGTCTTCATCGGGATGAAGACCGTGATCCCGGCGATGCGGGCGGGCGGTGGCGGGTCCGTCGTCAACATCTCCTCGGCGGCCGGACTCACCGGCCTCGCGCTGACCGCCGGGTACGGCGCGTCCAAGTGGGGTGTGCGCGGGCTGTCGAAGATCGGGGCGGTGGAGCTCGCGGAGGCGCGGATCCGGGTCAATTCCGTGCACCCCGGGATGACGTACACCCCGATGACGGCGCCCGTGGGCATCCGGACCGGTGAAGGCAACTACCCCGGCGCCCCCATGGGGCGGGTCGGCGTACCGGAGGAGATCGCGGCGGCGGTGGCGTTCCTGCTGTCGGACGCGGCGGCGTACATGACGGGCGCGGAGCTGGCGGTGGACGGCGGCTGGACGGCGGGGATGACGGTCAGGCACCTCACGGGCGGTGGCGGCCCCAGGAGCACCCCCGGCGACGCCGGCACCTCACCGGGCGCGCGGCCGGTGGCTGAGCCCGGTGTACCGGGGGCGTAACACCGGGCGCCCGTCGCCGTAACACCGCCGTCGCATGCTGACGGCATGCCCCGCACCTCCCCCGC
>NZ_VBVX01000585.1 GCF_005981925.1 Streptomyces albidochromogenes | reverse complement strand
ATTCAACGCATGATGAATTACTCCGCCGAACAGGCGGCCCCACCCCCGCACGGGCCCGCCGTGACCGCCCACGACCTCACCGTCGTCCGCGGCCCCCGCACCGTCCTGCGCGGCCTGCGCTTCACCGTCCCCCGAGGCCGGATCACCGGCCTCCTCGGCCCCTCCGGCTGCGGCAAGACGACCCTGATGCGCGCCATCGTCGGCACCCAGGCCAAGGTCACGGGCACCCTCGAAGTCCTGGGCCGCCCCGCCGGCGACGCCGCCCTGCGCCCCCGCATCGGCTACGTCACCCAGGCCCCCTCCATCTACACCGACCTGACCGTCCGCCAGAACCTGGAGTACTTCGCGGAAGTCCTGCGCCCCGGCCGCGACCACCGCGAAGCCCGCCACGACGCCGTCACCCGCGCCATCGCCGACGTCGACCTCACCTCGCACGAGAACGCCCTGGCCGGAAACCTCTCGGGCGGCCAGAGCAGCCGCGTGTCCCTCGCCGTGGCCCTCCTCGGCACGCCCGAACTCCTCGTACTCGACGAGCCGACCGTCGGCCTCGACCCGGTCCTGCGCCGCGACCTGTGGAACCTCTTCCACACCCTCGCCGACCGCGGCACCACCCTCCTCATCTCCTCGCACGTGATGGACGAGGCCGAGCGCTGCCACGGCCTGCTCCTCATGCGCGCCGGCGAGATCCTCGCCGAGGACACCCCCGACGCACTCCGCGCCCGTACCGCCACCGCCACCGTCGAAGAGGCATTCCTCCACCTGGTCGACGAGGCCGACTCCCGCCAGGAGACGCTCCGATGAACGCATCCCGCACGCTCGCCACCGCCGCCCGCGTCCTGGCCCAGCTGCGCCACGACCGCCGCACGATCGCGCTCCTGCTCCTCATCCCGGTCGTGATGATCACGCTGCTGCGCTTCGTCTTCGACGCCTCGCCGCGGACCTTCGACTCCATCGGCGCGTCACTGCTCGGGATCTTCCCGCTCATCACCATGTTCCTGGTGACATCGATCGCCACGCTGCGCGAACGCACCTCGGGCACCCTCGAACGCCTGCTCGCCATGCCCCTGGCCAAGGCCGACCTGATCGCGGGCTACGCCCTGGCCTTCGGCGCCCTGGCCGTCGTCCAGTCCGCCCTGGCCACCGGAATCTCCCTCTGGCTCCTCGACCTCGACGTCGTCGGCTCCCCCTGGCTGCTCCTGCTGATCGCCCTCCTGGACGCACTCCTCGGCACAGCCCTGGGCCTGTTCGTCTCCGCTTTCGCGGCGTCGGAATTCCAGGCCGTCCAGTTCATGCCGGCGGTGATCTTCCCGCAGCTGCTCCTGTGCGGCCTGTTCACCCCGCGCGACACGATGCAGCCGGTCCTGGAGGCGATCTCCAACGTGCTCCCGATGTCGTACGCCGTGGACGGCATGAACGAGGTCCTGCGCCACACGGACGTCACGGCCACCTTCGTCCGCGACGCCACGATCGTCGCCGCCTGCGCCCTCCTGGTCCTGGCCCTGGGAGCAGCCACCCTCCGCCGCCGCACCGCGTAACCCCGCCGGCACGCCACTTCCACTCGGGCACAACGCATCCAGCAATCACGCAGATTACGAAGTGATCCGATCAACAACTGATCACGAACTGCTACTTGAACCGCCGTCGAGACGTAACAGAAGCGACGGAATCGATGA
>NZ_VBVX01000584.1 GCF_005981925.1 Streptomyces albidochromogenes | reverse complement strand
CGCCCATCCCCCGATGCCCCGATGCCCGCACCAGGAGGACGACCATGGCCACCGCGACCCCTCTGCGGCCCCCCGAGCAGCCCGCCCGTCCGCCCGTCCGCGGAACGTCGGCCACCGGCACGCGCCCCGGGCCCGGACCTTCCGAGCGTCGGCGGCCCGGGCACCGGGGGCCCGCGTTCCGGCAGTCGGGGACCCTCCGGTCCGGGTTCCGGCTGGGGCTCGACGACCGGAACGTCCTGCTGCTGTACGTCCTCACCCGGGTCGGTGTCTGGACCACCGCGTACTGCGCGCGGTGGTTCTTCGCCGAGGACCGCCGGACCCGCGAGGCGGGAACCGCGTTGTCGTCGTGGGGGCAGTGGGACTGGTGGCACTACCTGCACATAGCGCAGGAAGGTTACTTCCCCGACGGCGCCGGGCCGGGCACCAAGGGCTGGGACAACAGGGAGGCGTTCTTCCCCGGCTTCCCGCTCGTCCTGCGGGCCGTCCACGTCGTGATCCCCGACTGGACCGTCGCCGGCCTGCTGATCTCCTTCGTCTCCGGGGCCGTCGCCGTCCTCGCCCTGGCCCGGATCGCGCGCCTGCACGTATGCGACGCCGGCAGCCCCCTCGGGCAGCGCGCCGTGCTGTTCTTCCTCCTCTCCCCCTGCGCCGTGTTCCTGGCCGCCGGCTACACCGAGTCGCTCTTCCTCGCCCTCGCCCTGCCCGCCTGGCTCGCCGCCCGGCGCGGCGCCTGGCCGCTCGCCGGCGTCCTCGCCTGCCTGGCCACCGGCGTCCGGGTCAGCGGACTGTTCCTCGCCGCGGCGATCGCGGCCCACTTCATCGCCGCCGCGGACCTTCGCCGGCAGTGGCGCTCCCTTGCCTGGATCGCGCTGCCCGCACTGCCCGCGGCCCTCTACACCTGGTTCCTGCACGCCCACACCGGCGACTGGATGGCCTGGAGCCACGCCCAGGAGCGCGGCTGGTACCGCGACTTCCACCCCCCGTGGGAGGCATGGCGGAACACCTGGCAGGCCGCGTTCGGGCACACCCAGTCCACCGGGTACGCCGTGATGTTCCAGGCCGAACTCGTCGCCATGGTCGTCGGGCTCGTCCTGCTGGGCGTGCTGCTGAGGCGGCGCAAGTGGCCGGAGGCCGTCTACACCGCGCTCAGCCTGTGGGCGCTCGGCACGTCGTACTGGTACACCTCCGTGCCCCGCGCCACGCTCCTGTGGTGGCCGATGTGGGTGATGCTCGCCGCGTGGAGCCTGCGCCGCCCCTGGGTGCGCGGCGCCTACCTGTGCGTGGTGGCGCCCCTGTCGACCGTGCTCGCCCTCACCTTCCTGACGGGACGCTGGGCGGGCTGACCGCCGTCACGGCGTCGCGGCCGATCACCCGGCGGGCCACGCGGGGCTGCGGCCCGCGCGCCCGACGACGCGGTCGAGGAGCGGCGCGTCCCGCGGCACGTCGACGGGCGTCCCGAAGATCCCCTCGCCGCCCGGATCGTCCTCCGTGGGCTCCAGCAGCTCGTACGACGACTGGAGGGCGGCGGTGTCGGGCGCGTACGGCCGGCCGACGGCGCGGGCCAGGTCCCACCCGTGCACGACGAGCTCGTTGAGCGCCACCCGCCCCGCCACGTCACCGGGGAGGGTGACCCCGCCCGCCCCGGTGACGTGGCGGGGCGGGTGGCGCTCAAC
>NZ_VBVX01000583.1 GCF_005981925.1 Streptomyces albidochromogenes | reverse complement strand
GCTGAAGAGACCCATGATGACGAACTCCTTCGAAGTTGGTTGAACCTTCAACGAGAACGACTGTAGACTCATTCCGTTCAAGTTTCAACAAGTCTGCCGAAGGTTCACCCGGAGGCCCTCAGCCGCAGCGCCATCCGCCCCCTACGACCCGACCGTCAGCGTGAAGCGGCGCGGGTTGCCGTCGTGCGCGGCGCCCGAGACGTCCGGCCGGCCGTCCGGCCGGACGTCGTCGTACGGGAAGGCGTAGCCGATCGGCGTGTGCGCGTGGACCACCCGCGCCCAGTGGTTGGTCGACGGGTCGCGGTAGTAGTCGGAGGGCGCCGGGCCGTTCGGCTGGTCGGGGTGGGTGAGCAGGGTCGTGCGGTTGAAGCCCGCCGCCAGCCGGGCGAGCAGCGCCTTGCGGTCGTCGGAGTCGCCCGGGTTGTTGGTGAACGGCCCGTGGTTGCAGGTGAAGACGTCCTTCGAGGTGGGCTTGGTGAAGCTGTGCCCGCCCGTGAAGTTCAGGACGCCCCCGCTGACCCGGCCCACGCGCACGCCGCGCCCGCCCTGGAGGTCTATCCGCAGGTCGGTGGTGCGGTACTTCTCCCAGACGCGGTCGATGTACCCGGTGAAGGCGTCGCGCAGCGGCATCTGGTCGGGGCGGTCGAAGTACGGCGCCATGAGGTTCTGCGGGGAGATCACCCGCAGGACCGAGCCGTTCGCGGCGCGGACGACCAGCTTGTCCCACGGCCGGCCGTCCCGGGCGGCCTGGGCCACCAGCGCGTCGGCCATCTTCTGCAGCGCGCCGGCCGGCAGGGGGGCGACGGTGTGGGTGGCGTCGCCGGTCAGGGTGAGACCGATGGGCAGGGCGGTCACCAGGTCGACGTAACTGATGTTGGCGTAGAGCTGCTGCGGGTTGAAGGTGAACTCCGCGAACGACCAGGTGCGGCCGTAATTGGCGTCGGTGGAGGTCGCGAAGGCGGGCTCGACCAGGGCGGGGCCCGGGTTCACGAAGAAGTCCAGCTTGCCGTCGCGTACGAAGTAGACCCGGGCGCCGAACATCTGAGGCAGGGTCAGCACCACCGGCCCCGCACCCGCCGGACGCAACGCGATGGCGCAGTCGACAGGGAGCGGTGTCTGGGGCGCGGCGGGGGACTGCGGGTAGTACACGCCGCCGCCGGGGCGCAACAGCACCCAGCGGCCGGTGCCCTGCTCGTGACCGGTGACGTACGCGTGGACCGTGCCCGGCAGCGACTTGTTCGCCAGGGCCAGTTCGCAGGTGGCGGGTGCGGCGGCGGACCGCGGGATGAGAGCGCTTCCCCAGGCGGGAGAGGAGAGCGCTGCCGTGGCCGCGGTGGTGCCTGCGAGGAAGGTACGACGGGTTATCACGCGGTGAACTCCTGCTGGTGTGGGGGGAGTTCCCACTGTCGCGACCGTCGGGGCGGGCGTCAAGGCTTGCGTCTGAGAGCGCTCTCAGCTTCTCGGGCCGACGGTCGGCGACCTGACGGAGCGGCGCCGCAGTCGCGGCAAGGAGCGCGCGGGCGCGGCGCCGCGCTTCACTCGCGCCCTCTCTCTCGCGCGCCGCCCCGGCCGTCGGAGCGCAAGCGCTTTCCATCAAGTCCCGCACAGCCATTGAACGGGCGTGGAGCCCCGTGCTAGACCAGCGGGCACAGGTCTACACCACCCGGCCCCCGGAGGTTCACGTGCCGCCCGCATCCCCCTGGTC
>NZ_VBVX01000058.1 GCF_005981925.1 Streptomyces albidochromogenes | reverse complement strand
GTCGGGGGGTCGGCCGGAGGCCGGGGGGATGCTCCCCTCGCCGAGGGTCACCGAAACGGCGAAATGGTCACTCTGCGCGATCGTGCGGCCGGGGTGCGGGCGGCGGGTGGCTGAAAGAGGCCGGTCGGGGCGAGCGGGGCAGGCCGGAGCGGCGCCCGGCGGCGCGTGGAGTGGCAGGCCGGAGCGGCGCCCGCCCGCCCGGGGAGCGAAGGTTCGGGCCGCGCCGGCTCAGGCCGGGACGACCGCGAGCAGCTGGTCGACCAACGGGCGGTCGTGCGGGTACGTGAGGCGCGCGCGGGCCGTGGCGGGCGGCAGCCAGAGGATCCGGTCCACCTCGTCGCTCGGGACGAAGGTGCCTCCCGTCGCCTCCGCCGCCCAGTACGACACCCGCTTCGGGCGGCCGTGCGCGACGTACCGCAGCTCGGACAGGGCCGGGCCCGGCGCGCAGTGGTGGCCCGTCTCCTCCCGGACCTCGCGGAGCGCGCCCGCGAGCGGGTCCTCGCCGCGCTTCAGCTTGCCCTTGGGGTGCGACCAGTCGTCGTACTTGGGGCGGTGCACGAGGCAGATCTCCAGGGTGCCGTCGTCCGGCGAGCGGCGCCACAGCACGCAGCCCGCGGCGAGGACGGGGGCGTCGTGGCCGGTCACGGGGCCGCCGGGGCCGGTTGCCAGACCTGCTGGAAGGCGAAGCGGGCCGCCTCGACCTCGTGCCGCTGGTCGGCGTGCAGGACACCGAGGGCGTACGCCGTCGCCGGGGCGATGCGCGGGGTGCGGGCCGCCGACGCCGCCGCGGTGGCCGCCTCGGCCGCGTCGCGGTGGCGGTCCAGGGCGCGGGCGGCGGGGCGCGTGTCGCCGGGGCCGGCGACGACCTCCTGCGCGTAGCGGTGCAGGCGCAGCAGCAGGCGTACGTGGTGCCAGGGGGCGTCCTGCGCCTCGCTGCTGGGCGCCGGGGCGAGGCCGTGGACGAGTGCCTCGGCGTTGTACGGGTGCGCGGCGCGGCCCAGCGGCAGCGCGGCCACCGCTTCCCGCAGCCGCTGCTCGGCGCCGGTCGCCAGCGGCGCGAGCACCTCGGCGGCGGGCGCGGCGGCGGCGGGGCCGAGCGGCACGTCCGAGGCGAGTAAGGCCACGGCGTCGGCGACCGCGTGGAACCGCGAGGAGCCCAGCGCCTGGAGCGCCGCCGAGTGGGCCCGTGTCCTGGCCAGCGTGAGCTGCCGCTCCAGGAGCGCTCCGGCCCGGGCCGCCCCGACGGTCAGTGAGTTCCCCGGCTCCGACGAGCCGCCGCCGCGCGCCGGGGGCACCGGGACGCCGCCTCCCGTACCGCCGCCGGCACCGGACAGCCGGTTCAGGGCCTCCAGGAGCCGGTTCAAGCGGCCCGCGTAGGCGTGTTCGCGGGCCAGGATGCCGGAGAGCCAGGCCAGCTCCGCCCGCAGGGTGTCCGCCCAGCCCGTCTCGGTCAGCGGCCGGAACGTGTGCAGCGTGCCGCTGATCCGCCGTGCGGCGGCGCGCAGGGCCCGGGCCGCCTCGGCCGCCTCAGCGGCGCCCTGCGGGTCCTGGCCGCTCTCGCGGTGCAGGCGTAGGCTCCGCAGGAACTCGGTGGCCCGGGCGTGCAGGTAGGGCGCGAGCAGCTCGCGGGAGGCCAGGTCCTGCGCGGGGAGCCCGCCGGCCGACAGGGCCTCCGCCAGCGCCTCGGCGGGCCCGATGCCGGCCGCCTCCCCGAGGGGCCGGCCGGTGTCCGGCCGGGAGCCGGGGCGGGATGCGGTGTCATGGTGTTGCACGCCGGCGCCTCCGGGCGTCAATGAGCATCTCCTGTACGTGCCGCAGCGGCTGACCCTCGGCGTCCGCCGAGTGCCGCGTCCAGTTGCCGTCGGGGCCCAGGTGCCAGGAGGCTGTCGAGTCGGACATTCCGGTTTCCAGCAGCCGGCTCAGTGACGCCCGGTGTGCGGGGTCGGTGACCCGGACCAGCGCCTCGATGCGGCGGTCGAGGTTGCGGTGCATCATGTCGGCGCTGCCGAACCAGACCTCGGGTTCGCCGCCGTTGCCGAAGGCGAAGACCCGGGAGTGTTCGAGGAAGCGGCCGAGTATCGAGCGGACCCGGATGTTCTCCGAGAGGCCCGCGACCCCGGGGCGTATCGCGCAGATGCCGCGTACCCAGATGTCCACCGGCACGCCCGCCCTCGCGGCCCGGTAGCAGGCGTCGATTATCGCTTCGTCGACCATCGAGTTGACCTTGATCCGGACGTACGCGGGGCGGCCCGCCTGGTGGTGCGCGGTCTCCTTGTTGATCCGGGCGACCAGCCCGTCGCGCAGCGACTTGGGCGCGACGAGCAGGCGGCGGTACGTCTCACGGCGCGAGTAGCCGGACAGCCGGTTGAAGAGGTCGGAGAGGTCGGCGCCGACCTGCGGGTTGGCGGTCAGCAGCCCCAGGTCCTCGTAGAGGCGGGCCGTCTTGGGGTGGTAGTTGCCCGTGCCGACGTGCGAGTAGCGGACCAGCTGGTCGCCCTCCTGGCGGACCACCAGGGACAGCTTGCAGTGCGTCTTGAGGCCCACCAGTCCGTATACGACGTGGCAGCCGGACTCCTCCAGCTTGCGCGCCCACTTGATGTTGGCCTGCTCGTCGAAGCGGGCCTTGATCTCGACGAGGACGAGGACCTGCTTGCCGGACTCGGCGGCGTCGATCAGCGCGTCCACTATCGGGGAGTCGCCCGACGTGCGGTACAGCGTCTGCTTGATCGCCAGCACGTCCGGGTCCGCCGCCGCCTGCTCCAGGAACGCCTGCACGGAGGTCGAGAAGGAGTCGTACGGGTGGTGCAGGAGCACGTCGCGCTCGCGCAGGGCGGCGAAGACGTCCGGCGCGGACGCCGACTCGACCTCCGCGAGGTCCCGGTGGGTGCCCGCGATGTACTTCGGGAACTTCAGCTCCGGCCGGTCCAGGGCCGCGATGCCGAAGAGGCCGGTCAGATCCAGCGGGCCGGGCAGCGGATACACCTCGGCGTCGGACATCTTCAGCTCGCGCACGAGCAGGTCCAGGACGTACGGGTCGATCGACTCCTCGACCTCCAGGCGCACCGGCGGCCCGAAGCGGCGGCGCATGAGCTCCTTCTCCAGCGCCTGGAGCAGGTTCTCGGTGTCGTCCTCCTCGACTTCCAGGTCCTCGTTCCTGGTCACCCGGAACATGTGGTGCGCGAGCACCTCCATGCCCGGGAAGAGCTCTTCGAGGTGCGCCGCGATGACGTCCTCCAGCGGCACGTACCGCTGCGGCGACGCCTCCAGGAAGCGGGACAGCAGCGGCGGCACCTTGACGCGGGCGAAGTGCCGGTGGCCGCTGACCGGGTTGCGCACGACCACGGCGAGGTTGAGCGAGAGCCCCGAGATGTACGGGAAGGGGTGCGCGGGGTCCACGGCCAGCGGGGTGAGCACCGGGAAGATCTGCTGGCGGAAGAGGGTGAACAGGCGCGCCTGCTCCTTCTCGGTCAGCTCGGGCCAGCGGATCAGGTGCACGCCCTCGTCGGCGAGGGCCGGGGCGATGTCCTGCTGGTAGCAGGCGGCGTGCCGGGCCATGAGCTCGCGCGAGCGGGTCCAGATGAGCTCCAGCACCTCGCGGGGCTGGAGGCCGGACGCGGACCGGGTGGCGACACCGGTGGCGATACGGCGCTTCAGGCCGGCGACGCGGACCATGAAGAACTCGTCCAGGTTCGAGGCGAAGATCGCGAGGAAGTTCGCTCGTTCGAGGAGGGGCGTGGCCGGGTCCTCGGCGAGTTCGAGCACCCGCTCGTTGAAGGCCAGCCAGCTGCGTTCCCGGTCGAGGAAGCGGCCCTGTGGCAGCTCCGCGTCGGCCCCCGCCCCTTCCGCGTACTCCGCGTACGCGTCCAGGTCGGCGTCGATGTCGGGATCCAGGTTGGTCACCGGCGACCCCGCCAGGGTGTGCGGGCGGTGCGCGGCGATGGAACCGACGGACGGCTGAGCATGCTGGACAGGGACATCGGCGCTCGGCTGCTGGCTCATGACCCCATTGTTCCGCGCGTCGGGGGTGCCGGGCGCGTCGAGGAGGGGTGATGTGCGGGAGGCTCTCCCGTTCGGGGAGGGTGGCACAGCGGGCTGCATTCCGAGAGGGTCGCAAGCGTGTCTGAATGCGCGGTAACGGAGACATGACATGCAGGCTGCGGGGCCGGGGCCGACGGGACCCCCGGAAGGCGGCTGTCCGGCGCGCCGGGCACCTCGGCGGGACCGCGCAGACCCCCGTCCGGCGCGGTCCCGCCCGGCTCAGGCGTGCCTGCGGCGCAGGACGCGCAGGGCGGCGTACCCGGCCGCCGCCGCGAGGACCAGCACGATGCCGGTCTCGACGAGCTGGGCGTACCAGAAGTGCGCGCGGGGGTGGAAGTCCACGAACCAGTCGGTGACCGTGACGTCGGAGGGGCAGCGGGCGCCGATCAGCTTCTCGGGGACGCACTCGTGGGGGGAGAAGCGCTGACCGGCGGCGTTCTGCAGGCCCCAGTCGACGATCTTGACACCGTCGGGCAGGCCGGTGGGCTGCGGGTGCTCGACGCTGCCGGGCCCGGTGAGCGTGTTCACCGGGACCAGGTCCCACCGCAGGGTTCCGGCGACGAGCAGCACGGTTCCCGTGACGGCGGCCGCGGCCGCCATGGCGGCGACCGTGCGGCGCAGGAGCAGGCCGAGAAGCGCGCCCACGGTTACGGCGAGCAGGCCATACGCGACCAGGGCCGGCCCGGTCGCCTCGTAGACGCCGCGGTCCATCCAGTGCAGGTTCCACATGCCCAGCATCCCGGAGGCGCCGAGCTGGAAGACGCCTATGAAGGCGAGGGCCGCCGTCGCGGCGAGCGTCGCGGCGATGGCGAGTCTGGAGACGAACCAGCGCGCGGGGGAGACCGACTGGGTCCAGACGAGGCGGTGCAGCCCCGATTCCAGTTCGCGGGCGACGACGGGACCCGCGACGAACGCCCCGATCAGCACGGGCAGGAGGAGGCCCGAGAGGGAGACGTTCTTCATGTACTCGTACAGCAGGGTCGCGGCGCTCTGGAAGCCGAGGAACGTGTCGCTGCAGGGGCTTCCGTCCGAGCAGTCGAACTCCTTCTCGGGATAGGCCCATGCCGCCCACCGCAGGAAGCCCGTCAGCGCGGCGCCCAGGGCGAAGACCGCGAGGGCCAGCCGCAGCGGTGTGCGGTGGAGGCGCAGGAAGACCCACCG
Organism: Streptomyces albidochromogenes; assembly: GCF_005981925.1. Taxonomy (GTDB): domain Bacteria; phylum Actinomycetota; class Actinomycetes; order Streptomycetales; family Streptomycetaceae; genus Streptomyces; species Streptomyces albidochromogenes. Next base: position 22,381 of record NZ_VBVX01000058.1, on the reverse strand, counting down.
AGGGCCGTGCACAGCGCCCGAAGGGGGCGCGTGCGGGGTGTCGCGGGTGGTGCCGGTGGCCGGGGAGGGCGTCGTGGTGCTCACGCGGCCACCTCCGGCGTCTGGCGGGCCGTCGTGTCCGGGGCGAGCAGCGGCGGCGCGTCCGGGGAGCGCAGATGGGCGAGCAACAGTTCCTCCAGGGAGGGCTCTTCGGCGTCCCAGCCGTCGCCGACCGGGCCTTCGTGGCGGATCAGGGCAGTGGTCCCGCGTCCGGTGGCGCGGGACTCGACGACGGTGTGCGGGGCGAGGTCGGACGCCGGGGCCAGCCCGGTGACCAGGGTGTGCGCCGCGACCAGGTCGTCGATGGGGCCGCCGAGGCGGACCCGGCCCCCGGAGACGAGCAGCAGGTGGTCGCACGCGTCGGCCAGTTCGCCGATGATGTGCGACGACATCACGACGGTGGTGCCGTGTTCCACGGCCTCGGCCATCAGCGTGCCCATCAGCTGGTGGCGGGCCAGCGGGTCCAGGTCGGCCATCGGCTCGTCCAGCAGCATGAGTTCGGGCCGCTTGCCGAGCGCGAGGGCCAGGGCCACCCGGGTGCGCTGGCCGCCCGAGAGCGTACGGACGCGTGCGCCGAGGTCGAGTCCGCCCTCCTGTACGACGCGGTCCGCGACGCGCCCGTCCCAGCGGGCGGGGTTGAGCTCGGCGCCCAGGCGCAGGGTGTCGGCGACGGTGAGTTGCGGGTAGAGCGGCTTCTCCTGGGCGACGTACGCGATGCGGTCGCGGGCCTCGGCGGGGGACGTGCTCAGCACGGTGAGGGAACCCTCGGTGGGGCGGAGCAGCCCGGCCGCGTGGGCGAGGAGGGTCGACTTGCCGGCGCCGTTGGGGCCGACGACCGCGCAGACGCGTCCCGCGGGCAGCCGGAAGGAGCAGGCGCGCAGCGCCCATCCCCGCCGCCCGTAGCGCTTGCCCAGGGCGGCCGCCTCGATGGCGGTGTCGCTCATGCGTGATCTCCCTCGAACTGCTCGTCCAGTACGGATGTGAAGAGCGCGGCCACGTCGTCCTTCTCCAGCCCGGCCTCGCGGGCCCGCGCCGCCCACTGCGCGAGCTCACCGCGCAGGGGCGAGTCGGCGGGCGTGCTGCCCAGTGACCGGCGTACGAACGTGCCGAGCCCGCGCCGGGCCTCCACCAGGCCCTCGCGCTCCAGTTCGCGGTACGCCTTGAGCACGGTGTTCGGGTTGATCGCGGTCGCCTCGACGACCTCGCGGGCCGTCGGCAGCTTGTCGCCGGGTTCCAGCAGGCCCAGGCGCAGGGCCTGTTTGGTCTGCTGCACGATCTGGACGTAGGTGGCGACGCCGGAGCGCCGGTCGATGCGGAACTCGACCACGTCGGCTTGCACCCCCTTTCACTAATTAAGTAGTGGAAGGGTGATGCAAGAGAGGGGGCGGTGTCAACCGGCGCCGCCCCCGGACTTCTTGAGAACGCCCGGTCACGACTCCGTTCGGTACATCAGGTCCGTCTCGTGCGTGGTGAAGCCGAGCCGCTCGTACACCGTCACCGCCGCCGTGTTGTCCGCGTCGACGTAGAGCATCGCGGTCGGCGAACCCTGGGCCGCCAGGTACCGCAGGCCCGTCGCGGTGAGGGCCTTGCCGAGGCCGCCGCCCTGCGCGTCCGGGCGGATGCCGACGACGTACACCTCGCCGAGCTGCTCCTCGGCGTGCACCTTCGTCCAGTGGAAGCCGACGAGTTCGCCGCCCCGCTCCGCGAGGAAGAAGCCCTTCGGGTCGAACCACGGTTCGGCCTTGCGGTCGTCCAGGTCGCGCTGCGTCATGCCGCCCTGCTCGGGGTGGTGCGCGAACGCGGCCGCGTTGACGGCCAGCCAGGCGGCGTCGTCCTGCCCCGGCACGAAGGCCCGGACGCTCACGCCGGCCGGGTACACCGGCTCCGGGATGTCCAGCGGACTCAACGGGCGGCGCATCTGCCGCAGTTCGCGGAACAGGGTGAGCCCGAGCACCTGAGCGAGGTGGCGCGCCGCCGACTTCCCGCCGTGCGCCCACACCCGCAGCCGCTTCCCCGACGCGTCCAGCACCGTCGTGCCGAGCGTGCGGCCGTGCCCGTGACCGCGGTGCGAGGGGTGCACGACCAGCTCGGCGGCCGGTGCCTCGACGGGGTCGGTGTCCTCCAACTGCGCGTAACCGAGGAGCGGCCCGTCGCCGACGTGCAGCAGGAAGTGCCGGATCCCTTCCCGCTGTCCGCCGCGCAGCTGGAGCCGGCCCTGCTCGGACACGGCCTGTACGCCGTCCACACGGGCTGCCTCGTCGAGCAGCGCCAGGACCTCCCGGGCCTGCCCGGTGTCGAGCGCGTCGAGGGTCTGGATCTTCCTGAGGAAGGCGGGGGTCGCGGGGTCAGTCGTCATGAGTACGAGCGTACGGCCGCCGTACGGCAACCAGCTTGTAACCCGTCACCCCCTGTTGCGCTACGCGCGTTGACTTTAGGCTGCGATGCGACCTTCACGCTGAACTCACAAGGGGACAGATGTCAGCGAACCCTCGTACCACCCGCAAGCACCGAGCGGCCCGGCGCATACTCGCCTCGGCCGCGGGAATCGCCACCCTCGGTGCCCTCGTCGCCGCCATGCCGGCTTCCGGTGCCGAGGAGGGCGACCGGGCCGGCGGCGACACGCGGCACGCGTCGAAGCCCTCGCGGACCGTCGACGTGCAGCTGCTGTCCTTCAACGACCTGCACGGGAACCTGGAGCCCCCGGCGGGCTCGGCCGGCACGGTCAACGAGACGCAGCCCGACGGCACGGTGAAGGCGATCCCGGCCGGTGGCGTCGAGCACCTGGCGACCTCGCTGCGCAAGGCGCGCCAGGGCGAGCGGTACTCCGTCACCGCCGCCGGCGGCGACATGATCGGCGCCAGCCCGCTGATGTCCGGCCTCTTCCACGACGAGCCGACGATCGAGGCGCTGAACAAGCTGGACCTCGACGTGTCGGCCGTGGGCAACCACGAGTTCGACGAGGGCGCCACCGAGCTGGCCCGCATGCAGAACGGCGGCTGCCACCCGGTCGAGGGCTGCTTCGAGGAGGGCAAGCGGTTCCCGGGAGCCGACTTCCCCTACCTCGCCGCGAACGTGACGAACGAGAAGACCGGCAAGCCGATCCTCAAGCCGTACACGGTGTGGAAGAAGAAGGGCGTCAAGATCGGCTTCATCGGCGTGACCCTGGAGGGCACGCCGAACATCGTCACCGAGAACGGCATCAAGGGCCTCAAGTTCCACGACGAGATCGAGACGGTCAACAAGTACGCCAAGGAGCTCGACCGCCGGGGCGTCAAGTCGATCGTCGCCCTCATCCACGAGGGCGGCTCGCCGGCCTCCTCGTCGTACAACTACGACTGCGACTCGCCGGGCGCCGGCGACGGCATCTCCGGCCCGATCGTCGACATCGCCAAGGGCATCACACCGAAGGTCGACGCGCTGGTCACCGGCCACACGCACCAGGCGTACGTCTGCACCGTGCCCGACCCGGCGGGCAAGCCGCGCATGGTCACCTCGGCGTCCTCGTACGGCAAGCTCTACACGGACACCACGCTCACCTACGACCGCCGCACCAAGGACATCGTCCGCACCGGCGTCAAGAGCGCGAACCACATCGTCGTCCGCGACCAGGAACAGGCCAAAACCTGGGCGCCGGACATGACCTCGCTCATCAACCGCTGGAACGCGCTGGCCGCCCCGATCGCGGGCAAGCCCCAGGGCTTCATCGCCGCGGACATCAACGGACGCGGCTCGACGGCCCCCGAGAAGCCGCTCGGCGACCTGATCGCGGACGCGCAGCTGGAGGGCCTGGCCCCGGCCGACAAGGGCGGCGCGCAGATCGCCCTCATGAACCCCGGTGGCATCCGCTCCGACCTCGTCTTCAAGGCGAGCGGCAGTGAGGGCGACGGTGTCGTGACGTACGGCGAGGCGTTCACCGTCCAGCCGTTCACCAACATGATGAACGTCGTCGACCTGACCGGCGCCCAGCTGATCACCGCGCTCCAGCAGCAGGTCAGCGGCGCCAACGAGGCCTCGCCGAAGATCCTCCAGGTCTCGAAGGGCTTCACCTACACCCTGGACATGACGAAGGCGGGCGCCGCGCGCGTCGACGTGTCCTCGGTGAAGCTGAACGGCGTCGCGCTCGACCCGGCCAAGACCTACCGCGTCGCGATGAACGAGTTCCTCGCGGGCGGCGGCGACGGCTTCCCGGTCTTCAAGGAGCACAAGAACAAGCTGGTCGGTGCCTCCGACCTGGACGTCTTCAACGCCTACCTGGCGAAGAACTCCAGCGCCACCGCCCCGATCGCGCCCCCGGCGGCCGACCGGATCACGGTCGTGAAGTAACCCGCACCACAGCGGTACGGCGGGGCGGCGTCGCAGGACCGGGCGCCGCCCCGCAGTGCTGTCCGGGCCCGCCTACGCCGTCCCGGGCGGCGGGGCCGGTGCGCCCGGGAGCGCGATCACGGCCTCCGTGCCGGCGGCGCCGTCCCGCGGGCGGCGCAGGGTGACGGTGCCGCCCGCCTGCTGGACCGTGCGGGCCACGATCGACAGGCCGAGGCCGGACCCCGGCAGGGAGCGGGCGGACGGGGAGCGCCAGAAGCGTTCGAAGACGTGCGGGAGTTCGCTCTCCGGGACGCCGGGGCCCCGGTCGCGTACCGTCAGCGTCCCGCCTTCGAGGGTGACGTCGACCGTGCCGCCCGGCGGGCTGAACTTGACCGCGTTGTCCAGGACGTTGACCAGCGCCCGCTCCAGCGCCGCCGGTTCGGCCCGTACGTACCAGGGGGAGAGGCCGGCGTCGATCGTCAGCTCCGGGCCGCGCAGCCGAGCCCGCTCCAGGGCGGCGGAGGCGATCTCGTGCAGCGCGACGACGCCCGGAGGGCCGCTCTGGTCGGCGGTGTCGGGGCGGGCCAGCTCCTGCAAGTCTCCGATGAGCGATGCCAGTTCGGTCATCTGGGCCTTGACGGACGCCATGAGCGCGGCCCGGTCGGCGGGCGGGATCGCCCGGCCCGTCTCGTCGCTGCGGGCGAGCAGTTCCACGTTCGTCCGCAGCGACGTCAGCGGCGTGCGCAGCTCGTGGCCCGCGTCGGCGATCAGCTGCGCCTGGCGGTCGCGCGAGGAGGCCAGGGCGCTGGTCATCGCGTTGAAGGAGCGCGAGAGCCGGGCGATCTCGTCCTCGCCCTCGACGGGGATGCGTACGGTCAGGTCCTCCGTACGGGCCACATGCTCGACGGTGTCGGCGAGCTTGTCCACGGGCCGCAGACCGGCGCGGGCGACCAGGAGCCCGGTGGCGCCGGCCCCGAGGACGCCGATGCCGGAGAGCGCGAGCAGCACCCAGGCGAGGGAGCCGAGCGGATCGTCGATCTCCGCCATCGGGCGGGCGATGGAGACCGCGAACGGGGGGCCGGGCGTCAGGTCCTGCCGCTCGCGGAACGGGTAGGTGTAGACCCGCATGTCCTTGCCGTCGGCGTCCCGCGTGGTGTGCAGCGCGTCGCCCTGCTGGCCGGCGGCCACGGCGACGTCACCGTCCCGCACGGGGATGCGCGCGGCCCCCGGGAGGGTGCAGGGTTCGCCCGAGAGCGGGACGAGCTGCACCACGTACGAGCCGATCGGCCGCACGGCGGCCGTGCCGCCCGCGCACCCGAGGCTCAGGTTCCGCACGACGTCCGCGTCGACCTTGACGCTGCGCAGCGAGTCGTCCAGCCGCGACTCCAACTGCACCCGCGTCACGAACCAGCACGCCGCCGCGACCGCCGCCACCGCGATCGCCACCGCCGTGGCGGTCAGCAGCGCGAGGCGGGACCGCAGCGGCAGCGCGCGGAATCTGCGCAGCGCGCCCGTCACGCCTCACCGCCCCGCAGCGCGTACCCCACACCCCGCACCGTGTGCACCAGCCGGGGCTCGCCGCCCGCCTCCGTCTTGCGGCGCAGGTACATGACGTACACGTCCAGGGAGTTCGAGCTCGGCTCGAAGTCGAAGCCCCACACGGCCTTGAGGATCTGCTCCCGCGTCAGCACCTGGCGCGGGTGCGCGAGGAACATCTCCAGCAGCGTGAACTCGGTGCGGGTCAGCTCCACCGGACGCCCGCCCCGCGCGACCTCGCGCGTCGCCAGGTCCATCCGCAGGTCCGCGAAGGACAGGACGTGCCCCGGCGCCGCCTCGCCCGCCGCCGCCCTGGCGGCGTACGCACTGCGCCGCAGCAGCGCCCGGACGCGGGCGAACAGCTCGTCCAGCTCGAACGGCTTCACCAGGTAGTCGTCGGCCCCCGCGTCGAGCCCGGTCACGCGGTCGCCCACGGTGTCGCGGGCGGTGAGCATCAGGATGGGCAGGGTGTCGCCGGACGAGCGGATGCGGCGGGCCGCCGTCAGCCCGTCCATCCGGGGCATCTGGATGTCCAGGACGATCAGGTCCGGCTCGTACGACGCCGTCTTCGCGAGGGCGTCGATGCCGTCGACGGCGACCTCCGTCCCGTACCCCTCGAAGGCGAGACTGCGTTGCAGGGCCTCGCGCACGGCGGGCTCGTCGTCGACGATCAGGATGCGCTCGGCGGGGGTGTTCATCGGGCTTCCTCGGCCTGCCTCTGGTCGCTGCGGATGGTCGCGGGCTGGGTTCTCAGCCTCGCACGGCAGGGATGTCAGCCGCTGTCCCCGGCGCGGAGCCGCTCCAGGTCGGCCTTGACCGTGTCGACGGGGATGGCGAAGCCCAGCCCGACGCTGCCCGTTGCGGAACCGCTGGATCCGCTCGGGGCGTACATCGCGGAGTTGATGCCGATGATCTCGCCGTTCATGTTGATCAGGGCGCCGCCCGAGTTCCCCGGGTTGAGGGAGGCGTCGGTCTGGATGGCCTTGTACGTCGTCTTCGACGCACCGGTGTTGCCGTTGAACTGCTGCCCGCCGAACTCGAACGGCCACCGCGCGCTGCCGTCGCCGCCCTGGCCCTGCTGCTCCTGGCCGCTCGGGCTCTCGTCCTTGGACACGGTCACGTCCCGGTCGAGCGCGGAGACGATTCCGCTGGTCACGGTCCCGGTGAGGCCCTCGGGCGAGCCGATCGCCACCACCTCGTCACCGACCCGCACGGCGTCGGAGTCCCCGAGCGTCGCCGCCTTCAGGCCGCTCGCGCCCCGCAGCTCGATCAGCGCCAGGTCCTTGTCCGGGTCGGTGCCCACGACGTCGGCGGTGTACGTCGTGCCGTCGTCGAGCCGGACCTTGACGGAGGAGGCGCCGGAGACGACGTGGTTGTTGGTGACGATCTCGCCGTCGCCCGTGATGATCACGCCGGAGCCGGTGGAGTCGCCGGACGCGGACGTGGCGCTGATCTCGACGATGCTCGGGCTCACCGCCCGCGCGACCCCGGAGACGGTGCCCTTGCCGCTCTGCGAGACGTTCGTACCCGGGGCGCCGCTGCCGCCCGGGGCGGACTGCGCGCCGGTCAGGCGTTCGGCGAAGACGGCCGTGCCGCCGCCGATCGCGGCGGCGACGAGGGCGACGGCGCGAGAAGGGCGACCGGGCGCCTGGCCCGCCGGTGGGTCGCCGCCGGGGGAGCCGGGGGCGACGGGGCGTACGCGGGCGGCGGAGGGTACGCGCCGGCGCCGTACGAGAACGCGGAGGGCTGCTGCTCGGGCTCGGGGTACTCGCCGCTGCGGCGGGGGCTCTCGGTCATGTCCCCGAGCTTGGCCAGCGGTTATGAGAACCGTCTGAGGAGCCGCTGAGAAGCCCGACAGAACCGTGTATGCCCCATATAAAGCCCCTGAGGGGGCCCGCCGGCGGTTACGTCGCCGGGCAGCCGCAGGACTGGCGCACCACCAGGGCGGACGGGAACTGCTTCAGCCGCTCCCGGCGCGAGCCCGCCACCCGCAGCGAGTCGTCGAGCACCAGGTCCACCGCGGCCCGCGCCATCGCGGGCCGGTCGGAGTACACCGTCGTCAGCGGCGGATCGGTGAGCGCCGCTTCCTTCACGTCGTCGAACGCCGCCACGGCCAGCTCGCCCGGCACGTCGATCCGCAGTTCGCGCGCGGCCCGCAGGACGCCGATCGCCTGGTCGTCCGTGGAGCAGAAGATCGCCGGCGGCCGGTCGGGCCCGGCGAGCAGTTCCAGGGCGACCTTGTAGGCGTCGTACCGGTTGTAGAGGGCGTGGAAGAGGCGGCCCTCCGTGGACCGCCCCGCTTCCTGCATCGCCCGGCGCCAGCCCACCACGTGGTCGGCCACCGGGTCGCCGATCAGCGGCGTCGTCTCCATGCCGCCGAGGCAGGCGACGTACGGATGACCGTGCTCCAGGAGGTGGCGGGTCGCGAGCTGGGCTCCGCCGATGTTGTCCGTGACGACCGCCACGTCGTCGATCGTCTCGGGCCGCTCGTGCAGCAGCACCACCCGGGCGTCCCACGCCTCGATCTCGGCGGCCGCCCACTCGCTGGGGCCTTGGCTGACCAGGATCAGACCGGAGACCCGCATGCCGAGGAAGGCCCGCAGATAGTGGACCTCGCGCTCGTCGCGGTAGTCGGAGTTGCCGACGAGGACCATCTTCCCGCGATCGGCGGCGGCCTGTTCGACCGCGTGCGCCATCTCGGCGAAGAAGGGCTGCCGGGCGTCGGGGACGATCATGCCTATGAGGTCGGTGCGGCGGGACGCCATGGCCTGCGCGACCCGGTCCGGCCGGTAGCCGAGCTCCTTGATCGCGGCGAGGACACGCTCGCGCGTGGCCGGGGCGACCGGCCGGGGTCCGTTGTTGATGACGTAACTGACGACCGCGGTCGAAGTCCCCGCCAGTCGCGCCACATCGTCCCGCGTCACCTTGGCCACGCGCGGCAGTCTACGCGTGGTGACCTACCGCTGGGCAGGGCGTACGGCCTCTTCCTCCCGGTCGGCCGTGTCCGCCGCACGGGTGACGGCCGCGGGCGCCGTCTTCCGCGCCGCCTTGGCCCTGGCTTCCTCGGCCGCCGCCCGCTCGACCTTCTCGGGCGTCACGAAGCGGTAGCCCACATTGCGTACCGTTCCGATCAGCGACTCGTGCTCGGGGCCGAGCTTCGCGCGCAGCCGCCGCACGTGCACGTCGACCGTCCGCGTACCGCCGAAGTAGTCGTAGCCCCACACCTCCTGGAGGAGCTGGGCGCGGGTGAAGACCCGGCCGGGGTGCTGCGCCAGGTACTTCAGCAGCTCGAACTCCTTGAAGGTCAGGTCCAGGACCCGGCCCTTGAGCTTCGCGCTGTACGTCGCCTCGTCGACCGACAGGTCGCCGTTGCGGATCTCCATCGGGCTGTCGTCCGAGGAGATCTGCTGCCGGCCGGTCGCGAGCCGCAGCCGCGCCTCGACCTCGGCCGGACCGGCCGTGTCCAGCAGGACGTCGTCGATGCCCCAGTCGGCGGTGACGGCCGCGAGGCCGCCTTCCGTGACGACGAGGATCAGCGGGCAGCCGGGTCCGGTGGACCGGAGCAGCTGGCACAGCGACCGGACCTGCGGGAGGTCACGGCGGCCGTCGATCAGGATGACGTCGGCACCCGGGGTGTCGACGAGGGCCGGGCCTTCGGCGGGGGCCACCCGCACGCTGTGCAGCAGCAGGCCGAGGGCGGGGAGCACCTCCGTCGACGGCTGGAGGGCATTGGTCAGGAGCAGCAGAGAACTCATCGTCCGCCACCTGCCTGGATCGGACAGTCGTGCACGGTTCGCTCGCCCATTACGTCGGTTCCTCCTCGGTCCCTGCGAGGACGTATGCGGCACTGCTTCGTACGTGCGGTCCCGCGCCCTGGGACCGCGCCGCGTCATCTGTCCGTAACAACCGACAGAAAACACAAAAGGACCCGGGGGCAACGTTGCCCAGGTCCTGTGCCCAGCAGAATAGCCCACATGAGTTCCGTACCGCAGGGTCGTGTCCGCAGAGTGGTTGTTCCCTTGATCACGCGCGGGCCCCGGCGCACGGGATCACGGCAGGCACCGCGGGCGGCCGCCGGGGGCGTCTCGGGCACGGGCCGGCGGGCGTTCCTGCGGGCTGGGGACGGGGTCCGGATCGAGGCGCTGTACGAGCCGGGGCCGGCCGGCGGGGCCGGTCCGGCCATCGTCGTGGCGCACGGTTTCACGGGGTCGGTGGACCGGCCGGCGGTGCGGCGGGCGGCGCGGGTGTTCAGGCGGTACGGCGCCGTCGTCACCTTTTCCTTCCGCGGCCACGGCGGCTCCGGGGGGCGCTCCACGGTCGGCGACCGCGAGGTCCTCGACGTGGCGGAGGCGGTCCGCTGGGCCCGCTCGCTGGGGCATGAGCGGGTCGTGACCGTGGGCTTCTCGATGGGTGGCTCGGTCGTCGTCCGGCACGCGGCCCTCTACCGGGACGGGGCCGCGGACGGCGGCCCGGCCGACGGCTTCCGGCCCGAGGGGCGCACGGAAGCGCGCCCGGTCGGCCGCACGCCCGCGAGCGCCGGACATGACCCCGATCACCACCCCGCACGCTCCGCCGGCCGGGTGTCCGCCCGCGCCGACGCCGTCGTCGCGGTGAGCGCCCCGGCCCGCTGGTACTACCGGGGCACGGCGCCGATGCGGCGGCTGCACTGGGTGGTCACCCGGCCCGCCGGGCGGCTCGTCGGACGCCTCGGCCTGCGGACCCGGATCCACGACCGGGACTGGGACCCGGTGCCGCTCCCACCGGTCGAGGCGGCGGCGCGGCTGGGCCCGACGCCGCTGCTCGTCGTGCACGGCGACCGCGACCCGTACTTCCCCCTGGACCATCCGCGCGCGCTCGCCGCGGCGGCCGGGCGGAGCGAACTGTGGATCGTCCCCGGCATGGGCCACGCCGAGAACGCGGCCGAGGAGACACTCCTCACCCGCATCGGCGCCTGGCTCACGGCGGCATAGCCCATCATGGAAGCCGACGAAAGGAGCGCCGCTATGGCAGTGGGCACCATCCGCTTCTGGGCGGCGGCCAAGGCCGCCGCCGGCACCGCAGAGGAGCCGTACACGGCCGGGACGCTCGCCGAGGCCCTCGACGCGGTGCGCGAGCGGCACCCCGGGGAGCTGACGCGCGTACTCCAGCGGTGTTCGTTCCTGATCGACGGCGACCCCGTCGGGACCCGCGGTCATGAGACCGTACGGCTGGCCGAGGGCGGCACGGTCGAGGTGCTCCCGCCGTTCGCAGGAGGATGACCCCCAGACCATGAGCAACCAGCAGCCCTACCCGTCGTACGACGGACACGACCCGCACGGGAGCCGGCCCGCGCCGTCCGCGCAGGAGCCCCCCACCCAGACCTGGGAGGGGCAGACCTGGGACACCCAGTTCCAGCCGGTGCAGCAGCCGTACCGGCCGCAGGAGCCCGCCCCGGCCGCGGCCGACACGGCGTACCTCCCGACGGGCGGCGGTGAGTACGCGCAGGCGCAGTACGACCCCTACCAGGGCGGTCCGGCGGCGTACGAGCCGCAGCCGGCGTACGAGCCGGCCCCGGCCGCGTACGAACCCGCCTACGAGCCCGCCCCGCAGGCGTACGGGCCCGGAGCGGGCCACCCGCCCGCGCCGGCGGCGTACGAACCCCCGCCGGCGGCCCCCGCCACCGGCTCCGGGACGTACACCTCGCCCACGACCGGCGGCAACGCGCGCGTCACCGACGCCCAGCGCGCCCGCGCCGAGGGCCGGTCGCCGATCATCGCGCCCGGGATGCAGCCGGCCGTGCTGACCGCCGTGCTCGCGCTGCTGCTCGCCGGCGCCGCCGCCGTCGGCCCGTACGCGCTCGTCGTCCCGCTCGTGCTGCTCCAGGCGGTCACGGCCGCCGGCTGGTTCCGGCTCAACGGCATGTGGCCCGCCCGCCAGGGCATCGCGCTCGCCTTCCTCGGCGGCGTCACCGCGGACGTCGCGCTGCTCGCCGTCGACGCGGAGCACGCGCCCGCCGCGATCATCGGCACGCTCGGCGTCTGGGTACTGCTCACGCTCGTGCTCCAGCTGCGCAACCGCGCCTCCGCCGACGAGCGGATGTACGGCCTGACGGCCACCGTCACCTCGGCCGCCCTCGCCGTCGTCGCCGCGGGCCACCTGGCCGCCGCGCCCGAGGCCGTGACCGTCGGCGCCGTCGCCGTCGCTGTCGCCGTCCTGGCCCGCGCGCTGCCGCTGTCCGGCGTCGCGTCCGTGATCGTCGCGCTGCTCGCGGCCGGCGGCGCGGGGATCGCGGCCGGCGGGGTGACCGACGTGGGCTCCGAGGGCGCGCTCCTGGGCCTCGCGGCCGGGGTGTGCGCGCTGGTGGGCCTGCGCGTGGCCAGCTACGACTACCCGTCCCGGTTCGTCCACATGACGGCCGGAGTGGCGCTGCCGCTGACCGCCGCCGCGCCCGCCGTCTACCTGATCGGCAGGGCCATCGCCTGACGCCTGTGATTACCTGGCAGTAGGCTCGTGATCGCCGAGGGGGCTCGGGCGAGTGCGACGGAACCGATCAGTTGTGGGGGACCTTCAAGCCATGCGTGCACTGCGAATACTGCTGGTCGTCGCCGTGATCCTCGGCGGCGTGTTCGTCATCGTGGACCGCCTCGCGCTCAACTACGCCGAGTCCGAGGTCGCGAAGCGGATCCAGAGCCGCCAGGGTCTGACCGGCGCCGTCGACGTGTCGATCAAGGGCTTCCCCTTCCTGACGCAGGTCGCCTCCAAGCACCTGGACCAGGTCGACGTCGGCGTCGAGGGCGTCGAGGCGAGCGCGCAGGGCCGCACGGTCCGGATCAGCGAGCTGACCGCCGAACTGCGCGACGTGCGGGTGCGCGGCAGCGTGAGCGGTTTCTCCGACGCGACGGCGGACCGCGCCACCGGCACGGCGCGCATCTCGTACGAGGACCTGTCCGCCGCCTCCGAGAGCGACTTCCCGGTCTCCTACGGCGGCGACGGCAAGGTGAAGGTCACCGGGTCGGTGGAACTCCTCGGCCGCAAGATCACCCGCAGTGTGCTGTCCAGCGTGAGCGTGGTCGACGGCAGCACGATCCGGGTGCGGGCGGACGAGGTGCCGGGCGAGGGGCTGCCCGGCATCGAGGAGCAGATCCGGCAGAAGACGGACTTCGACCGGCGGATCAGCGGACTGCCCGAGGGCCTGAAGCTGGAGAAGGCCGAGCCGACGAAGGACGGTCTGGAGATCTCCGTGACCGGCACGAACGTCGGACTCGCCGGATAGTGAGACGGCAGCGTCCGCCCCTCAGGAAGCGGGCGGACGCGGACCGGGCGGGGGCCCGGGACGGCGGTGCGCGGCGCACCCCTCGTCCCGTATCGCGGACGATCGTGTCTCAGCATCCGACACGCCGGTGACACGCCGGTCGTGACCTCCCTACGATCGGTCCCATGCAGCAGCGACAGGCGGACCTCACGAAGCGGCGGGCAGTAGACCTGTGCCGCGTCGCCGCCATGCTCTGTCGTACTGCCTGAGCGGGTTCTGACCGGAACAGTCCGGCACCCGCCTTCCCGGCCCTCCGACCGACCGACCGATCTGGTGCAGTCGACGTCGGGGCCACCCACCCGTGCGGTCGTCCACCGTCGCGCCTTCGCGTGCCGGCACATCCGCACAGCCCCTCGCGCATAACCGCCGCACACTGCCCCGGAGGAGAACAGCATGAGCCGCAGCGACGTACTGGTCGACGCAGACTGGGTCGAGGCCCACATCGAGGACCCGAAGGTCGCGATCGTCGAGGTCGACGAGGACACCTCGGCGTACGAGAAGAACCACATCCGCAACGCGATCCGCATCGACTGGACCAAGGACCTCCAGGACCCGGTCCGCCGCGACTTCGTCGACCAGGCCGGCTTCGAGAAGCTCCTGTCCGAGAAGGGCATCGCGAACGACACCACGGTCGTTCTCTACGGCGGCAACAACAACTGGTTCGCCTCGTACGCTTTCTGGTACTTCAAGCTCTACGGCCACCAGGACGTCCGCCTCCTCGACGGCGGCCGCAAGAAGTGGGAGCTCGACTCGCGCGACCTGGTCGCCGAGGTCCCCGAGCGCCCGGCCACGCAGTACAAGGCCCAGCCGCAGGACACCTCGATCCGCGCCTTCCGCGACGACGTCGTCTCCGCGATCAACACCCAGAACCTCGTCGACGTGCGGTCCCCCGACGAGTTCAGCGGCAAGCTGCTCGCCCCGGCCCACCTCCCGCAGGAGCAGTCGCAGCGCCCGGGGCACGTCCCGTCCGCCCGCAACATCCCGTGGTCGAAGAACGCCAACGACGACGGCACCTTCAAGTCCGACGAAGAGCTCAAGGCGCTGTACGAGGCCGAGCAGGTCGACCTGGCGAAGGACACCATCGCGTACTGCCGCATCGGTGAGCGCTCGGCGCTCACCTGGTTCGTCCTGCACGAGCTGCTCGGTGTCGACAACGTCAAGAACTACGACGGCTCGTGGACCGAGTACGGCTCGCTGGTCGGCGTGCCGATCGAGCTCGGCGCCAACAAGTAACCCCTCTCGACCGCGACTTCAAGGACGGATGCAACATGTGTGGAGCAAAGGCCGGCGGCCCCGACGCCTCGACGATCAAGCCCGGTGAGACCACCATCCAGGGCAGCGTGACCCGCGACGGCGAGCCCGTCACCGGTTACGTCCGCCTCCTGGACTCGACCGGCGAGTTCACCGCCGAGGTCCCGACCTCGGCCACGGGCCAGTTCCGCTTCTACGCGGCCGAGGGCACGTGGACCGTGCGCGCGCTCGTGCCCGGCGGCACGGCGGACCGTACGGTCGTCGCGCAGACGGGTGGTCTCGCGGAGGTCGCGATCGCCGTCTGACGACGCTTTCTACTGGCCGGAGGGCCGCACCCCAGGGGTTGGACGCCACTGGACGGGGTGCGGCCCTCCGGTCGTACGGTGGAGGTATGTACGCGCGGCGGCGGCACGCTTATCTCCTGCTGATGGGCGGATGCGTCTTCCTCTTCGTCTCCGCCTGGGCCTTCGTGCGGCTGTGGTCGGTGCCGGCGGCGGTCGCGATGTGCTTCGTCGCGATGGTCATTCCGCCGGTCGCGGCGATGGTCGCCAACCGGCGGGGCCCGGACGACCGCTGGTGGGACGATCCGTCCGGGGACCCCGGGTCCGACGCGTGGTGGGACGAGCTGGACGGCAAGAAGCGCCCCCGGCAGCCGGATCAGTAGACGAGAGCCCGCACGTCGTCCGCCATGACCTCGCTCACGAAGACCTGGGCGCCCGCGATCCGTACGCCCTCGATCACGTCCTTCTCGGTGATCTCGCGCCGGGCCGCGCATTGTGTGCACAGCGTGATCCGCCCCGCCGCCGTGATCGACTCGATCAGGTCCGGCAGCGGCGCCGCGTGCGGCAGTTCGAACTCGGCCGCGCGGCCGGGCAGCGCGAACCACGCGGACTCGCCGGTCAGCCAGAGCGAGACCTCCACCCCACTGGCCACGGCCACGGCCGCCACCGTGAACGCCTGCGAGCACCGCTCGGGGGCGTCGGCCCCCGCGGTCACCTTGATCACGAGCTTGTTCGCCATGTCCGAACTGTAATCCGCCGGTCCCGGCCGCGGGGCCGTCGGCCGGGCCCCGGACGGCCGGGCCGGGTCCCGCCGACTAAGCTGGGGCCCGGCCCCCGTACTGCCCACCGCTCATGCAAGGAGCAACCCCGTGCTGACGATTTTCTTCGAGGCCCTGCTGGTTCTGGTCTGCGTCGGTGTTCTCGCCTTCGCCGGTCTGACCGTGAAGAAGCTCTACCAGGGTCAGCGCTAACCCCACCCCTCCCCTCACAGATCGCCTGAGCAGCTCATGATCGAGATCCCGTCCGACCTCCACCCGGACCTTGTCCCCCTCGTCTTCCTCCTCGGTAACTGGGAGGGTGCGGGCGTCTTCGACTTCCCTGGTGACGAGAAGGCCAACTTCGGCCAGGAAGTCACCTTCACCCACGACGGCCGGGACTTCCTCGAGTACGTCTCGCACACCTGGGTGCTCGACAACGAGGGCAAGAAGGTCCGGCCGCTGGAGAGCGAGTCCGGCTACTGGCGCGTTGACAAGAACCGCAAGGTCGAGGTCGTCATGATCCGCGACCAGGGCGTCGTCGAGGTCTGGTACGGCGAGCTGGCCGACCAGAAGCCGCAGATCGACCTGGTCACGGACGCGGTGGCGCGGACCGCCGCCTCGGGGCCGTACACCGGTGGCAAGCGTCTCTACGGCTACGTCAAGAGCGACCTCATGTGGGTCGGCGAGAAGGCCACCCCGGACGTCGAGCTCCGTCCGTACATGTCGGCGCACCTGAAGAAGGTCGTCGACCCGAGCGAGTGGGCGAAGGACCTCAAGGACCTGCCCGACGACGGCATCGCCTTCTTCAAGTAGGCCGTACGCACCTTCGGTCGCTCGCCGCGCTGCCTACACTGGGCACGTGGTGAGCACCGACTGGAAAAGCGACCTGCGGCAGCGCGGTTACCGGCTGACCCCCCAGCGCCAGCTCGTCCTGGAGGCTGTGGACGCCCTGGAGCACGCGACACCGGACGACATCCTCGTCCAGGTGCGCAAGACCGCGTCCGGCGTGAACATCTCCACCGTGTACCGGACCCTGGAGCTCTTGGAGGAGCTGGGGCTGGTCAGCCACGCGCACCTGGGGCACGGGGCGCCGACGTACCACCTGGCGGACCGCCACCACCACATCCACCTGGTCTGCCGCGACTGCACGAACGTGATCGAGGCCGACATCGCGGTCGCCGCCGCCTTCACCGCCACGCTGCGCGAGTCGTTCGGCTTCGAGACGGACATGAAGCACTTCGCGATCTTCGGGCGCTGCGAGAAGTGCGCCGCCCGGGCCGCGGCAGAGGCCCCCGACGGGACTTCGGCACAGGCTTCAACTACCGAGTCGTAGGCTTGCCGCTATGAAGAGCCCCCTGCTGTCCCTGCCCGGCGCCGTCCCCGCCGAAGGGCGCGACGATGGCGTCGCCGCGCACTACGGAGACCTGTTCCGCGAGCAGCGCGCGCTCGCCGACGGCACCGGTTTCGTCGATCTCTCGCACCGCGGCGTCGTCACCGTCACCGGCGACGACCGGCTGAGCTGGCTGCACCTGCTGCTCACGCAGCACGTCAGCGATCTCCCGGCGGGGCAGGCCACCGAGGCGCTGATCCTCACCGCGCACGGTCACGTCGAGCACGCGATGTACCTGGTCGACGACGGCGAGACGATGTGGATGCACGTCGAACCCGGCACGCAGGGGGACCTGCTCGCGTACCTGGAGTCGATGAAGTTCTTCTACCGGGTCGAGACCGCCGACCGCACCGAGGACGTCGCGGTCGTCCACCTCCCGGCCGGCTCGATCGCCGACGTGCCCGAGGGCGCGGTCGTACGGGAGACCTCGCACGGCCGGGACCTCTTCCTGCCGCGCGCCGGGCTGGAGGCGTACGCCGGGACGCACGGCCCGGCGGCCGGGATCCTCGCGTACGAGGCGCTGCGCGTCGAGGCGCACCGCCCGCGCCTCGGCTTCGAGACCGACCACCGCACCATCCCGCACGAGCTGGGCTGGATCGGCAGCGCCGTACACCTCCAGAAGGGCTGCTACCGGGGCCAGGAGACCGTAGCCCGCGTCCAGAACCTGGGGAAGCCGCCGCGGCGGCTCGTCTTCCTGCACCTGGACGGCAGCGACGTGCTGCTGCCCGGGCCGGGCACCCCGGTGCGGCTGGCGGCGGACGGCGAGGAGGGCCGCCAGCTCGGCTTCGTCACGACTTCGGCCCGCCACCACGAGCTGGGGCCGATCGCGCTCGCGCTGGTCAAGCGCAATGTGCCGGTGGACGCCGAGCTGCTGGCGGGGAACACGGCGGCGGCTCAGGAAGTCGTCGTAGAGCCGTAGAGCCGTAGGGGCGGGTCAGACCTCGATCAGGACCGTGAACGGGCCGTCGTTCGTCAGGGAGACCCGCATCTGGGCTCCGAAGCGGCCCGTCTCCACCCGCGCGCCCAGCGCGCGCAGTTGCGCGACGACCTCGTCCACCAGGGGTTCGGCGACCTCGCCGGGGGCCGCGGCGTTCCAGGTCGGGCGGCGGCCCTTGCGGGCGTCCCCGTAGAGGGTGAACTGTGAAATGACCAGAAGTGGCGCATTCACATCGGAGCAGGACTTCTCACCCGCAAGGATCCGAACCGACCACAGCTTCCGGGCGAGCTGTGCGGCCTTGTCCGTTGTGTCCTCGTGGGTCACTCCCACCAGCACACACAGTCCCTCGCCCACGATTTCGCCGACCGTTTGTCCGGCCACGACGACGCTCGCCCCGTCGACCCTCTGCACCACTGCACGCATGCGGCCCAATCTATCCGGGGCTGAACGGGCGTAGAGCGCCTGCGTCACCGCCGTCAGGAGTGGCACGATGCACGGAGGCGGTGCGCGCCCCGCACCGGTCGAGGGGACGGAACACACCCATGAGCACATCTGGCGCCGGGCAGCCGCCCGGGCCCGTACCGATGCCGATGATCCAGATGACGTCTTCCGCCGCCGCGGGCCGACCACCCGCGCAGCGGACCGGCGACAGCATGGGCGGAGGCGGCCTGCCGGTGCCCGAGCGCGGGAAGAGAAGCGATCTCGGCGCGCTGCGGCTGCCCGAGCTGCGCGGTCTGCGCCGTGACTCGCAGCGCGACGAGGCGGACCTCAGCTATGTGCGGCGCCTGCTGCACGGGCGGATCGACATTCTGCGGGCCGAGCTGGCACGGCGTACGGGGCCGGAGTCCCCAGTCGTCGAGCGCCTCTCGGAGATCCTCGCGGACGCCCCTTCGCGCCACCGCTCCTCCGCCCGGCATGTGACGATGTCCACCCCGCAGAGCGAGGAGTTCCGGCTGCTGGCGGCCGAGATGCTGGCCGACGTGGAGCTGTCGGACCTGGCGGCCCGTACGGACGAGGAGCTGCACGCGGCGATGGGGCGGCTGGTCCGGTACGAACAGCAGGTCTCGCGGCGCCGGCAGCAGCTCCAGCGGACGGCGGACGATTGCAGTGCGGAGATTGCCCGCAGGTACCGTGATGGGGAAGCACAAGTAGACGACCTGCTGACCTGAGGCCGCGATCCGGCCTTGCGGGAGCCTGGTCCTGTACCCGTTCCCGGAAGGTCGAGATGTCCTCCAGCACCGCCGCCGCGTCCCCGGTCATATCCCCGGTCCTCGCGGAAGTCGTCCGTTCCGGCTTCGTCGAGGGCCTGCACCGGGGTTCGCTGGTCGTCCTGGCGGCGGACGGCGGCGTGGATCTGGCGATCGGGGACCCGTACGCCCCGGTCTTCCCCCGCTCCAGCAACAAGCCGATGCAGGCGGCGGCCATCCTGCGCGCCGGGCTCGACCTGTCGGGCGAACGGCTGGCGCTGGCGGCCGCGAGCCACTCGGGGGAGGGCTTCCAGCTCGACCTCGTACGGAAGATGCTGGCCGAGGCCGGGCTCACGGAGGCCGACCTCCAGACGCCGCCGGACCTGCCGCTGGACCCGGTGGAGGCCGAGTCGTACCTCGCGGCGGGCGGGGTGCGCGAGCGGCTCACCATGAACTGCTCGGGCAAGCACGCCGCGATGCTGGCGGTCTGCGGACTGAACGGCTGGGACGCCGCCACCTACCTGGACCCCGCCCATCCGCTGCAACAGCTCGTGCTGCGGGTGGTCGAGGAGGCCAGTGGCGAGCGCGTCGCGGCGGTCGGCACGGACGGGTGCGGCGCGCCGCTGATGGGGATCAGCCTGGTGGGGCTCGCGACGGCCTTCCGCCACTTCGTGCTGGCCGAGCCGGGCACGGCCGAGCGCCGCGTCGCGGACGCGATGCGCGCCCACCCCGAGTACGTCGCCGGGACGCGCCGCCCCGACACCTGGCTGATGCGCGAGGTGCCGGGCGCGCTGTCCAAGATGGGCGCCGAGGCGGTCCAGGCGGTGGCCCTGCCGGACGGCCGCGCCCTCGCGTTCAAGGTCGACGACGGCGCGACGCGCGCGCTGGGTCCGGTGCTGGCGCGGGCGCTGCGGCGGCTCGGCGTGGACGCTCCCGTGGTGGAGCGGATCGGCCGGGCGCCGCTGACGGGCGGGGCCGCCGAGGTCGGGGAGATACGGGCGGCGTTCTGAGCAGGGGGCGCCGCTGGGGGAGCCCTTCCGAGGTAGGTGACCGGCGCGGCCGTGGCCGCCGCCCGCGGCGGAAATCCTCGCGACAGGCCACGGGCGGTGTGCCTAGCGTGGGCGCATGAGTGTCGACGTCCGTACGGTCACCGAGTCCGAGTTCCCCGACTGGCTCCGCGCCCTCGCCACCGGCTTCCTGCGCCCGCCCGTCTTCCCGCCGGAGGAGGTGGCGGAGCGGCTGCCGCACCTGCACTCGCCGCGCATGCGGGGTGCGTTCGACGACGGGCGCTGTGTGGCGACGTACCGCTCCTTCGCGCAGGAACTCACCGTGCCGGGCGGTGCGACGGTCGCGGCCTGCGCCGTGTCGCAGGTGACCGTGTCACCGACGCACCGCCGCCGGGGCCTGCTCAGCCGCATGATCGCGGCCGACCTCGCGGAGGCGAAGGAACGCGGCGACGTACTGGCGACGCTCGTCGCCGCCGAGTACCCGATCTACGGGCGGTACGGGTTCGGGCCCGCCGCCTCGGTCGCCGAGTGGGAGATCGACGTGCCCCGGGCCGGGCTCGACGCGCGCTGGGCGGGGCCCGGCGACGGGGGCCGGATCGATCTGGTCGACGGGGCCGACGTACGCAAGCTCGGGCCCGAGCTGCACGAGCGCTTCCGGGCGAGGCAGCACGGCGCGATCGACCGGTCGGAGCGCTGGTGGCAGCTCAACACGGGCCAGGTGGTGACGTCGGTCGAGCCCTGGACGGAGCCGTTCTACGCGGTGTACCGCTCGGCGCGCGGCGAGGTGGACGGGCTGCTGGTCTACCGGGCCGACGAGAAGTGGGGCGACGGGAAGCAGCCGCTCAACACGGCGACCGTACGCGACCTGATCGCGGTGTCGCCGGCGGCGGAGCGCGCGCTGTGGCACTTCGTCTGCGCGGTGGACTGGATCACGAAGGTACGGACCGGATACCGCGCCGGTGACGATCTGCTCCCCCACCTGCTCCCCGATCCCCGGGCCGCCAGGATCCTGACGCAGGCGGACTACCTGTGGGTGCGGCTGCTGGACGTCGTACGCGCCCTGGAGGCTCGCGCGTACGCCGTGCCCGCCTCGCTCGTACTGGAGGTGCACGACGCCGCGGGGCACTCCGGCGGCCGGTTCCGGCTGGACGCCTCGCCGGACGGAGCGGTGTGCGCCCCTTCGGCGGAGTCGCCCGATCTGACGCTGGACGTACGGGAGTTGGGGTCCCTGTACCTGGGCGAGGAGTCGGCGGTGCGGCTGGCGGCGCTCGGCCGGATCACGGAGGAGTCGGCGGGCGCGGCCACCGTCGCCGACGCCCTGTTCCGCACGGCGAGGCGCCCGTGGTGCCCGGACATCTTCTGAGCGGCCGCCGCCCGTCACCCGGGCGTTCGCGCCAGGGGCCGACGCGCTCTGGAACACCGGCGCGTCGGCCCCGACACTCTCCTCGTGACTTCTGACGCGACTCACTCCATACAGGCGGCACCGGACCCCGGCGGGCTGCGGGACGTGATCACGGGCACGCGGTGCCTGCTCCTCGGCTTCGACGGACCGCTGTGCCGGCTCTTCCCGGGCCACCGGGCGGGCAGGGTGGCGGACGGCCTGCTCGACCGGCTGAAGGAGCGCGGCCACCGGGCGCCGCTGACGGAGGACGAACGGACGGCCGACGGCCCGCAGGCCGTCCTGCGCGCCGTCGCCCGTGCCGGCGGCCCCGCCGCCGGCCTGGCCCAGGCCCTGGAGCGCGACCTCGCCCGCGAGGAACTGGACGCCGCCGCCACCGCCTGGCCCACCCCCTACGCCGACCCGCTGATCCGCACGTCGGTCGCGGTCGGCCTGCGCCTCGCGCTGACGACGGACACCTCCCCGCCGGCGGTGGAGCGGTACCTGACCGGACGCGGCCTCGCCGGCTGCTTCACCCCGCACGTCTACGCCCGTACGACCGATCTGAGCCGCCTGAAGCCCGACCCGCACTGCGTCGACCGCGCCCTGGCGGCGCTGGGTGCCGCCCCCGGCACCGCCGTGCTGATCGGCGAGTCCCCGGCGGACCTGCTCGCGGCGCGGGCGGCGGGCGTACGGTTCCTCGGCTGCGCGCGCGACGACCTGCGGGCGCGGCGCCTGCGGCGGGCGGGCGCCGAGGTCGTCGTACGGGGCCTGGGGCCGGTGCTGGCCCTGGTGCGGTCCGGGGCGCGGACCTGAACCACCTTCTGCCTCCCACGTCGTCCGTCCGCCGGAACAGGGCCTGCGGTCCCCGGAGCGAGGGCGAGGGCGAGGACCAGGATCGCCGCGCACCGGGGGCGAAGCGCTGGTGACCGAGCGGCGGGGCGGCGGGGGCGCGCAGCGCGGTGCGGGTGCGGGCGCTCCCGCCCCCCCCCCCCTCAGCCGCCGTCTCTTATACACCACTCCG
>NZ_VBVX01000582.1 GCF_005981925.1 Streptomyces albidochromogenes | reverse complement strand
GGTCGGGGCCGGCCGCGGTGCCCGGCCCTTCCGGCGTACGCCCATCCAATCCGTGCGGCCCGCCGTCGGGCGGCAGTTGTTCCGGCGCTCCAGGAGCAGTTCAGACGGCGGCAGTTGCCTGCGGCGCGCACACTGCCGCACCGGGCACCAGCGCCCGTACGAGCGGGGGCACCCGGAAGTGGGAAGCGCCCTCCTCATGAGCGGCGCGCACCAGCCCCGACAGGAGCAGCTCGCGCAGCAGCCGCCCGCACTCCGGCAGACTGCGGCCGGTCAGCGCCGTCAGCGCGGTCAGTTGGAAGCCGCCGTCGGCGATCGCACCCGCCCTCCCGCCGTCGCGCGGCGCGGCGCACAGGGCGGTCAGCAGCGTCAGCGGACCGGCCGGCAACCGGCCGATCCGGACCCGCAGGGACGCGCGCAGGCAGTCGTCCCGACCGCCGAGGTGGTCGAGGAACGCCGTCGGGTCGGCCTCCAGGGTGTCGCACAGCGCCGCGAGGTCGGACACGACCAGCCAGGACGCGGCGGCGGACAGCGCCCCGGGGTGGCCGTCCAGGAGCCGGCAGATCCGCGCCGCCCGCTCGGTGTCGGCACCGGCTCCGGCCGGCTCCGGCCGGACCCGCCGCACCTGGTCGAGGAACATCCGTACCGCGGGCTCCCCCTCGGCCTCCGGGCCGCCGCCCGCCGCGGCCGGCACGGGAAGGGGGCAGAGCAGGAACAGCCGTTCGCCGGGCGCCTGCCACGGCTCCTCGGAGGTCACCAGCAGACGCAGCCCTGGTACGTCGCGCAGCAGGCGGGTCAGCCGGTCGAAGCGGGGCGCCCCCGCCGGAGCGCCGTCGAGCACCAGCAGGACCGGTCCCTCGCCCAGCAGTCCCCCCGCCGCCTCCGTGCTCGCGGGGCCGGGCTCGTCCCCGTACAGCCCGGCCACCAGCCGGTCGGTGAGCTGTGTCCAGATCCCCGGCCCGGTCGGCAGGTACTCGCGGGCCGCGCCGGGGAAGGCGTGCCACAGGACCGGCATTCCGGCGCCGTGCAGCGACGCGGCCACGGCGAGCGCCACCCGGGTCTTGCCGACTCCGGGCAGTCCCACCAGATGCGTCAGTCGCTCCGCGCCGTCCGGCGAGAGCTCCCGCACCAGGGTGCCGGTCTCCGTGCTCCGGCCCAGCAGCGGCTGCGGGGCGTCCGGCGGCGCGGGCGGCCCGGCGGTGACGTCCGTCGCGCGCCCCAGGTGCGCCGCGTCCTCCAGGGCGGCCCGGGCCCGCGGTCCCAGCCGCAACGCGTCCGCCATCAGCCGCACGGTGTCCGTGCGGGGCCGTCTCGCCCGGCCGTGCTCCAGGTCGCGGATGGCCCGCACGCTGATGGTGGACAGGTCGGCGAGTTCCCGCTGGGTCAGCCCGATGCGCAGCCTGTGGGCTCGTATCAGGGCGCCGACCTGCGTGTCCTGGGCGGGACCGGCCGTGACGGTGGAGTTCATGCGTGCTCCCGGGGGGTGGTGAGGAGGGACGCCTCTCATCCTCGGGAGCCCGCTATCGCGTCACCATCGTCCGGCCGCTCACCGCGACAGGCCGCGCACGGCGGCGGGCAGCGGCTCCGCTATCACGGGTCGCGGACACGTTCCGCACCCCGCGTGATCGCTGCGGCTTCGGCCGTCCCGGCGGACGCAGATCCGGTGACACTGGTGCGGATGTGACGCCTGTGACGGGTGGGGTCGTGGG
>NZ_VBVX01000581.1 GCF_005981925.1 Streptomyces albidochromogenes | reverse complement strand
GGCAGTACGGCGGTCATGGCGGTGGTCACTTCCCGAAGACGGTGGTGGACGGCTGGGTGGCGGGGGAGCAGTCGGCGAGCGCGACCGGCTCGCCCATGGCGACGAGGATCTTCCGGTCGCCCGTGAAGGACTCGCGCCCGTGCGCGCACAGGATGTTGTCGACGAGCATGAGGTCGCCCTGCTGCCAGGTCTCGCGGCGCGTCACCCGGTCGTAGACGTCGTTGACCGCGTCGACCTCGGCGTCCGTGAGCCGGGTCCCGTCGCCCAGGTAGGTGTTGAAGGGCAGGCCGTCCTCGCCGTACGTCTCGACGAGCACCTCGCGGACGTCCGGGTCGAGGGTGCGGCTGTTCCAGAACGCGAAGTGGTTGAACCAGACCCGGTCCCCGGTGACGGGGTGCGTGACGATCGCCGACCGCCGCTGCCGGGTGACCAGGGAGTCGTCGTCCAGCCACTCGTAACCGATGGTGTTCTCGTCGCAGTACGCCTCGGCCGCCGCCCTGTCGTCGGTGGCGAAGGTCTTGTACCAGGGCAGTCCGGCCAGCTCGGAGTAGTTGCGCACGAGCAGCCAGCCGGCCTCCTCGAACCGGTCCCGCAGGTCCGCGGGCAGCAGCCGCAGGGCCTCCCGCATGTCGCCGACGGTCGTGGCGCCGCCCTCCTCGGGGGCGGTCACACAGCCGAACAGCAGCACCCCGGGAAAGTCCAGGGTGTAGCTGTTCTCGTTGTGCAGGCGGATCGGCTGGGCGGCCGGCAGGTCGGTGGACGAGAACACGCCCTCGCCGAAGTCGGTGCGCGGGGTGGCCTTCTCCTTGTAACCGGCCCGCTGCTCGATCAGGGCGTCACGGGCGGTGGCGAAGTCCGCCGCGTCGCAGACCGGCAGTCCGCGCAGCAGCACCGCGCCGGAGCGGTGCAGCTCGGCCTGGATCTCGGCGCGGTGGGCGGTCAGCCACGCGGCGGCGGCGTCGATGTCGTGGTGGCCCGGGGTGGCCACGACGGCGGGCTTGCCCGGCTCGCGGATCACGGTCAGGCCGGTCAGGACGGGGGCATCGGCGAAAGTGGTCATGGGAAGAGTCCTCTGCTGGGTGGAACCACGGAATCAGGAAGGACGGCGTACGTCGGCGGGAGCGTTCACGCACCCGGGGGAGGCCGGTTCAGGCCGCGAGGGCCGCCGGCACGCCGGGGGCGGGCCGCGCACCGCCGTCCAGTACGGAGCCGAGCAGGGCGAAGAAGCCGGGCAGCTGCTGCTGGAAGTAGAAGTGGCCGCCGGGCAGGACGTGCGCGGCGAAGCCCGCCTCGGTGATCTCGGCCCACCGGTCCAGCGCCGCCGCCGGCACCACCGGGTCCGCGTCGCCGCCGATCACCGTCACCGGGCAGTCGACCCGCGCCTCCTCGACGGGGCAGCGGTACACGTCGTCGATGGCGAAGTCGGCGCGGATGGAGGGGATGATGATCTCGCGGAGCTCGGGCTCGTCGAGGATCCCGTCGTCCGTACCTCCCCGTTCCTTGATCGCGGCGACCAGCTGGTCGTCGTCGAGCCGCTCGGGGTACACAGCGCTGGGGTTCTCCAGGAACGGCGCCCGGCAGGCCGACGCCACCAGGGAGCGCGGCGCCCGCCCGGCCCGCGCCGCGCCCGGTGCCGGCTGCCGAACGCCCGGACCGGCTGCCGCTGTCGGCGGCGCAGCGGGCGCTGTGGCTGCTCGCCCGGATCGAGGGCCCCTCGGCCACGT
>NZ_VBVX01000580.1 GCF_005981925.1 Streptomyces albidochromogenes | reverse complement strand
GCCGGGGGCCGGTGCGTCCCCCACCACGGCGGGGCGTCGGCGGGACCAGGGCCGGAACCCTGGGGTGCCGGTGGGTTCGGCGGAGTCGACGGCGCGGGCGGCGCGGCGCGCTCGTCCCCCGGGGGCGGCGCGGCCGGTACCTCGGGGCCCGGCGGCGCCGGCGCCGACGCGACCGCCGCCGACTCGAAACGGGCGTCCAGGGTGTCACCGGCTTCGTCGGTGCCGTCTCCCACGTCGCTGTCGGCCCCCCGCGCGGGGGCCGGTTCCGGGACGGGTTCGTCGTCGTACAGCCGGTTCCACCACTCGTCCTCGCTGGTGGCGCGCCTCTCCCCCTGCTGGCTCATGCCCCTATTGTCCACCTCAAGTGCCGTACGAAAACGGGGCATCGGGAAAATTAAGTCCGCCGGGCAGCCCCACACCCCACGGGAGGGACGCCCGGCGGACAGTCCGTGGAGGTCGCCGCCCCGACACCGTGCGCGATGTCGGGCGTACCGGCACCGTCCCGAGGAATACGGCACAAAAGCCCTGTCCTGAGAGGCTGTTGATACTGCTGTGGCGCCACATTGGCAGAGTGACCAGTGGTGCGGGGATGATGCGTACGGCGGATGTACGCCGTGGCCGCTTCCCGCCACGAGCCAGTGGGCAAGATCGGGGCGCGGATACGGGACCGAGGCGTCCTGGGAGGGGTGTGGAGGGTGCTGGGAGCCATAGGACTCGACGAGGCCCAGGAGTCGACGTACCGCGCGCTCGTCGCGCTCGGCGCGGCGGAGGTCCCCGACCTCGCGCACCGGCTGACGCTGCCCGAGGCCGACACGGAACGGGCGCTGCGCCGCCTGGAGCAGCAAGGGCTCGCGGCCCAGTCGTCGGCGCGTACGGGTCGCTGGGTGGCCGCGCCTCCGGGGGTCGCGCTCGGCGCGCTGCTGACCCGGCAGCGGCACGAGCTGGAGCAGGCCGAGCTGTCGGCGGCGCTGCTGGAGCGTGAGTACCGGGCGGAGGCGGCCGAGCCCGCGGTGCACGACCTGGTCGAGGTGGTGACGGGGGCGAGCGCGGTGGCGCACCGCTTCGCGCAGCTCCGGCTCGGCGCCACCAAGGAGGTGTGCGCGCTGGTCACGGGGCATCCGATCGCGATCAGCGGCATGGACAACGAGGCCGAGGAGCGCGCGTCCACGCGGGGCGTGGCGTACCGGGTGGTGCTCGAACGCGAGGTGCTCACCGCGCCCACGGGACTCGTCGAACTGTCGGCGGCGCTGGGGCGCGACGAGCAGGTCAGGGTGGTGGAGAGGGTGCCGACGAAGCTCGTGGTCGCGGACCGGACCATGGCGATGGTGCCGCTGACGGCCCGGGGCGCGGAGCCGGCGGCCCTCGTCGTGCACGCGAGCGGCCTGCTGGAGTCGCTGACGGGCCTGTTCGAGGCGGTGTGGCGGGACGCGCTCCCGCTGCGGCTCACAACGGACGGCACGGCGTCCGAGGAGGGCCTGCCGGGCCCGGACGCCACGGACATCCAGGTGCTGTCGCTGCTGCTGGCCGGGATGACGGACGCGAGCGTGGCGAAGCAGCTGGAGCTGGGTCTGCGGACGGTGCAGCGGCGGGTGAAGGGCCTGATGGAGCTGGCGGGCGTGACGACGCGGCTCCAGCTCGGCTGGCACGCGTACGAACGGGGCTGGGTCTCCAGAAGCTGACCGCTGCGGCCCCCGTCGTACCCGACCGGCTGCCGTCCCCACCC
>NZ_VBVX01000579.1 GCF_005981925.1 Streptomyces albidochromogenes | reverse complement strand
TGATGCCGGCGTCGGCGGCGGTGCTGGTGAGCCGCTCGTCGGGGAACTCCGGGTCGAGCAGGGCGTATCCGGCGCCGCACTTCAGTACCGCGAGGATGGTGACGGCCAGGTCCGCCGACCGGTCCAGAAGGACGCCCGCGAGATCTCCCCGCCCGAGCCCCGTCGTGTCCCGCAGATGGTGGGCCAGCCGGTTGGCGCGGGCGTCGAGTTCCCCGTACGAGAGCCGCTCGTCCCCGAAGACCACGGCGGTGGCCCGTGGACGCAGCCGTACCTGCTCCTCGAAGCGTTCGGTCAGCGACCGGTCGTCCACCGGCACCGAGGTGCCCGACCACTCGCCCAGAATCAGCCGCGACTCCCGCTCGTCCAACAACTCGACCTCGCACAGCGGCAGTTCCGGGGAGCCCAGGACGCTGCCGACGAAGCGGATGAAGCGGTCCTGGTGAGCGGCCACCGAGGCCGTGTCACAGGTCTCCGGCGCCGCGTCGAAGTCGATCCGCAGCCCGTCCTCCGGCCCCAGGTCGTACACCGCCACCGCCAGGCCCTCCACCGGCCCGTTGCCCAGGTTGTGCTGGGTGGTGGGCACACCGAAGAACCGCATACCGGGCGCGAACGCCATGATGTTCACCTGCAGCGAGGTGGGCGGCCGGGCAGCCGCGCCCCGCTCCGGTCCCGGCTCCGTGCCGCGGCACATCTCCTCGAACCGGGTCCGCTGCCGGCGCAGGCCCTGCCGGGCCTCCTGGACCACTGACTTCAGCAGCGCGCTCAGCGTGGTGTCCGCCGGGACGGGCAGCCGCAGCGGGATGATGTTGGACATCATGCCGGGGGTACGGCGGGCCAGTTCGGTGGTCCGCGCGGTCACCGGCAGCGCCAGGGCCAACTCGTCGGCGGAGCTCCCGGAAGCCCGCCGCACATACGCCGCCACCAGCGCGATCACCATCATCGTCCACGGCGCCCGGTGCGCGCGAGCGGTCTCCCGCAGGTGCCGCGCGTACTCCGGGGGAAGCGTCATCGTGCGCCGGACGAACGGCAGGGACCCCGCCGGAACCGGCGCGGAACGGCCGCCGCCGATCCGCGGGGACGGCGGCAGGTCCGCCAGCCGCTCCGTCCAGTACGCCCGGTCCGTGACCGCGTCGTCCGAGGCCCGGTAGGCCGCGTCCTGTGCGAACAGTTCCGTGAGCTGCCCGAAAGGGTTCGGGCTCCACGGCTCCCCGGCCTCGGCGTGCGCGTACAGCTCGACCAGGCGGGCGTCGAGCAGGGCGAGCCCCGCTCCGTCGATCACCAGGTGGTGGAAGCCGTGGAAGTAGAACCACAGCTCCTCACCGGCCTTCACCAGCGCGTGCCGGGTCAGCCAGTCCGAGGCCAGGTCGAAGGGCCGGGCGAGTTCGGCCGCCATCCAGTCCCGCGCCGCGGCGGCCGGGTCCTCCGCGCCGCTCAGGTCCACCTCGGTGAGCTCCTGGTCGCCGGGCTCGGCGTGCAGTTCCTGCCAGGGGCCGTCCTCGTCGGAGCCGATGCCCCGGATCCGCATGGCGTCGGTCTCGACGGCGAGTTGCCGGAACGCCACCCGGACCAGCTTCGGATCGACGGGACCGCGCAGCTCCCGGTACTCGCCGACGTTGTAGCGGCGGCCGGAGGGGTCCAGCGCGTGGGCCAGCCAGATGTCGCGCTGGGCCGCCGACAACGGCAGCCGTACAGACGCCTTGGGGGACATGCGGGGGCTCCTCGGGGA
>NZ_VBVX01000578.1 GCF_005981925.1 Streptomyces albidochromogenes | reverse complement strand
GGCGAGCGGCGCGGAGGGGCGAGCGGCGCGGCTGACGGGTAGGCAGTTGGGGCAGGCGTGGCGCGGGCGTGGGCGTGGGCGTGGCACGGGAGTGTGACGTCGGCATGGCATGGGAACGCGACGCGTGACACCTGACACCTGACACCTGACACCTGACACCTGACGCGTGACCCGTGCCGCCTGCCCGATGAAAGGACGGCCGCAGTGGGTGAGAACAAGCGGCGCATGCTGGCCGGTGACTGGTACCTCCCCGACGACCCCGAACTCGCCGAAGACACCCACCGCCGCGCCGAACTCTGCGCGGCGTACAACGCGGCGACGACCGCGACCCCGGAGGAACGCGTCGCGATCCTCCGCCAGTTGCTCGGCAGGGTCGACGAGACCGTGCGGATCCGTCCGCCGTTCCACTGCGACTACGGCCACCACATCGCCATCGTCGCGCGTACGTTCGTCAACTTCGGCGCGGTCTTCCTCGACGCGGCGCCGATCACCGTCGGAGCGGACGTACAGATCGGCCCGAACGTCCAGCTCCTCACCCCCACCCACGAACTGCACGCCGAACGCCGCCGGGCGGGCTGGGAGAAGGCCGACCCGGTGACGATCGGCGACAACGTCTGGCTGGGCGGCGGCGTCATCGTCTGCCCCGGCGTCACCATCGGCGAGAACACGGTGGTCGGCGCGGGCGCGGTGGTCACCAGGGACCTGCCACCCGACGTACTGGCAGTGGGAAACCCGGCGCGGGTGGTGCGGGTTCTTGGTGGGGGTGAGGCGAAGTGAAGTGAAGTGAAGCGAAAGGAAGCCAGTCCAGTTGTCCAGGATTGGACTTGGCGGGCCGCCGATTGGCGTCGATACGGTGCATTCATGCGAATTCACGTGGTGGACGCCTTCACTGACACTCCGTTCGCCGGGAACCCGGCGGGGGTGTGTCTACTGCCGGCCGGGGAGTGGCCGGACGAGTCCTGGATGGGGAAAGTAGCGGCGGAGATGAACCACCCCGAGACCGCGTTCGCTCTCCCGTTGCCGGACTCGGCCGAGGCCGAGGCCAAGGCCGACTGGGCGATCCGCTGGTTCACACCGCTCGTCGAGGCCGAACTGTGCGGCCATGCCACATTGGCCACGGCTCACGTGTTGCGCACCGAACGGGGGCTCGTCGGCAGGGTGCGGTTCAGCAGCCGGCGGCACGGCATCCTCGTCGCGGACACCGCCGAAGAAGGCGACATCACGCTGGACTTCCCGGCCGCGCCCGGAACCGAAGTCGCCGTGCCGGCGGGGCTGTCCGAGGCGCTCGGGACGGAGCCCGAGGCCACGTTGCACGCCGGGTCGCTCGGCGACCTGCTGACGGTACTGCCGGACGAGGCCACGGTCCGGGCGGTCGCTCCCGACCTGGACGCGGTAGCGGCTCTTACCCGGCGCGAGGGGCTGCGCGGTGTCATCATCACGGCCCCGGCGGCCGAGCCTGCCCACAAGTACGACTTCGTCTCCCGATTCTTCGCACCGGCCAACGGCATCCCGGAAGACCCGGTCACGGGCAGCGCCCACACTGTGCTCGCCCCGTACTGGGCGGCGCGACTCGGCCGCGACACGCTCACCGGCCTCCAGGCGTCCCCACGCACCGGCCTGGTACGTACGGCGCTGCACGGCGACCGGGTCCAGCTCACCGGCAACGCCGTCACCGTCCTGGAGGGCACCTTGTACGCCTAGCCTGGCGGGGGGCGTTGGTTGCTTCTGGGGTGTGGGGT
>NZ_VBVX01000577.1 GCF_005981925.1 Streptomyces albidochromogenes | reverse complement strand
GTCGGGCAGGGTTCGTCGGGCAGGGTCCCTCGGGTTGTCCACAGGGGGAGACGGTTGTCGGGGGACGGCGGTACGGTCGTGAGCAGTTGATGTTGGCGGCTGGAGGCCGGCGACGCTGCTGTGCGAGGCGGGGAGGCGGCGCACCATGACCGAGAACGAGACGGTGCGGTCCGGGCGGGTTCCGGAGGTGCCCGGGTTCGCGCCGTGCGAGGCGGGCGAGTCCGGGGAGTCGCCGAAGGCCCAGGGCAAGGCGTTGCGGTCGCGGGTGCCCAGGGCGTCGCACGATTCGCTGGTCCTCGCCGTGCAGCGGCCCGACGCGGTGCGCGCGGTCGAGGAGTCCAGCCGCGGCCGGGTCCCCGAGCTGACGCCGCTGCGGGTCGGCCGCATGGCGGCTTCCCCCTTCGCGTTCCTGCGCGGCTCGGCCGGGCTCATGGCGCACGACCTGGTGGGCACGCCGGTCACCGGGGTCGGCGCACAGATCTGCGGCGACGCGCACGGGGCCAACTTCGGCCTGTACGGCGACGCACGCGGCCGCCTGGTCATCGACCTGAACGACTTCGACGAGACCGTCGTCGGGCCGTGGGAATGGGACGTCAAGCGGCTGGCCACGTCACTGGTCCTCGCCGGGCGCCAGACCGGCGTCGACGAGGACACATGCCATCAGGCGGCCTACGACACGGTCGGGGCGTACCGGCGGACGATGCGGCTGCTGGCCAAGATGCCAGTGCTCGACGCGTGGAACGCCATCGCCGACGAGGAGCTCGTCTCGCACACCGACGCGCGGGATCTGCTCGGCACGCTGGAGCGGGTCTCGGAGAAGGCCCGTAACAACACCAGTGCGCGCTTCGCCGCGAAGGCCACGGCCGAGGGGCCCGGCGGGACGCGGCGCTTCGTGGACGCGCCGCCGGTGCTGCGGCGGGTGCCGGACCGGGAGGCGGCCGCGGTCGCCTCGGCGCTGGGCGGGTACCTCAAGACGCTGCCCGAGGACCGGCTGCCGCTGCTCGCCCGGTACGCGATCCACGACGTGGCGTTCCGGGTCGTCGGCACCGGCAGCGTGGGCACACGGTCGTACGTGGTGCTGCTGCTCGACCACCTCGGTGAGCCGCTGGTGCTCCAGGTGAAGGAGGCGCGGGCGTCGGCGCTGACGCCGTACCTGCCGCTGGCCGGCTTCCAGGTGCCGCCGGCCGGGCACGAGGGGCGCCGGGTGGTGCTCGGGCAGAAGCGGATGCAGGTGGTCAGCGACAACCTGTTGGGCTGGGCGGAGGTGGACGGGCGGCCGTACCAGGTGCGTCAGTTCCGCAACCGCAAGGGCAGCGTGGATCCGGCGGCGCTCGGGCCCGGCGAGCTCGACGACTACGGGCGGATGACCGGGGCGCTGCTGGCGCGGGCGCACGCGCACAGCATCGACCCCCGGCTGGTCGCCGGATACTGCGGGAAGAACGACGAGTTCGACGCGGCGGTGGCGCGTTTCGCGGTGGCGTACGCGGACCGCACCGAAGCCGATCACGGCGATCTGGTGGCGGCGGTCAAGGACGGGCGCATAGCCGCCGAGCCCGGGGTGTAGGCGGCGAGGACGCGGTCGAGGCGCCCCTTGCGGGCCGCGGGCCGCGGGCCGCGGGCCTGCGAGGCTTCGGGCCGCGGGCTTCGGGCCGCGGGCCTGCGAGGCTGCGGGCTTCCTGCCGGGTTTCGGCTGGTGGGTGTCCGGTACGGGTGCCGGGAGCCGGGTTTCGCGTGCCGCGCCGGGGGTGTGGGGTCGGTGTGACGT
>NZ_VBVX01000576.1 GCF_005981925.1 Streptomyces albidochromogenes | reverse complement strand
GGTGACACGAGGGGCGCGGCCGGCCGCGCGCGGCGGTGCTCAGAAGGCCCCGAGCACCAGGGAGCCGACCACCGGCGCGGCGTACACCAGGGGGAACGGGATGTGCGCGTACCAGCGCGCCCGGACCACCGCGACGACGGCCCCCGTGAAGTACAGGACCAGGGCGATCCCGGCCGCCGCGCCGACGGCCGGCACGAGCAGTCCGGCCAGCAGGCCCGCCGCGCCCGCGGCCTTGGCCGTGCCGAGCCACGGCAGCCACGACCGGGGGATGCCGTAGTCCGCCATGGGCCGCACGACCCATGGGGCGCGCAGGAAGACGGACGCGGCCGAGAAACCCACCAGGACGGCGGCCAGGACGGTGACGACGGTGTGTGCGGACATCAGCGGGGCTCCTCAGCGGTGGCGGCCGGTGCGCGCTTGCCCCGGCTCGGTGCGGTGAGTGGTTCACCGCTCTGACGGAGCCGGGAGCGCGAGTGTGACCGGACGGCCAAGGATCTTTCCGCTACGCCGCGGGGTGACCGATCAGCACGGTCGGGGCGCCCGCGACCCGGGTGAGGAAGACCGTGGCGGAGTGCGGCCCCGACAGCTTCATCTTTCGCCGCAGTTCCTCCGGCTCGATCGCCGAGCCGCGCTTCTTCACCGTCAGTACGCCGACTCCCCGCTCCCGCAGCAGCGCCTTCAGCTTCTTCAGGCCGAAGGGCAGCTGGTCCGTGATCTCGTACGCGGTGGCGTACGGCGTCGGGTGCAGTTCGTCCGACGTGATGTACGCGATCGTCTCGTCGATGAGCCGGCCGCCCACCTCCCGGGCCACGTCCGCCACCAGGTGCGAGCGGACGACCGCGCCGTCCGGCTCGTACAGGTAGCGCCCGACCCCGCCCGGCTCCGGGTCGGCCAGACCGGCGCCGACCAGCGTCCGGGGGCCGGGGAGCAGGGTGGCGCGGACCGCCCCGGGGGCGGTGCCGAACCAGAGCACCGCCTCCTTCACGTCCCCGCCGTCCGAGATCCACTCCGCCTCGGCGTCGTCGGGCACCGCCTCGTGGGGGACGCCCGGCGCGATCTTGAGCGCCGCGTGCGCGGACGTACGGGCCGCCTCGATCGCCCAGGACAGCGGCGGCGAGTACGCCTCGGGGTCGAAGATCCGGCCCCGGCCGCCGCGCCGCGCCGGGTCGACGAACACCGCGTCGTAGCCGGAGGTGTCGACGCCCGTCACATCGGCGCAGCGGACCTCGACGAGTGCGGACAGGCCGAGCACCTCCGCGTTGGCGCGTGCCACCTCCGCCGTCAGCGGGTCGCGGTCGACCGCGAGGACCCGGACCCCGGCGCGGGCCAGCGCGATCGCGTCGCCGCCGATGCCGCAGCACAGGTCGGCGACGCTCCGTACGCCGAGCGCGGCGAACCGCCCGGCGCGGTAGGCCGCGACCGTCGTGCGGGTGGCCTGCTCGACGCCGTTGGGGGTGAAGTACATCCGGTACGCGTCCTCGGCGCCGAACTTCGCCACCGCCCGCTGCCGCAGCCGCGCCTGCCCGAGGGCCGCCGAGACGAGCGCGGCGGGGTGGTCACGGCGCAGCCGGGTCGCGGTCGCCAGCTCCCGCGCGGGGTCGTGGTCGCGCAGGACGGCGAGCAGGGACTGGCCCTCGTCGGTCAGCAGGGCGGAGAAGGAGTCGAGATCCACGCGCACCATTCTCCCTGCCGGTGACGGGCCGTACCGTCGAGGTGCCGTGGGGCGGCGGGGAGGTCGGCCACCCGGGGGACGGTCGGTCGGCGGCACGGGTGTCGGCCGGGATCCGGGGGCACGCGCTGGCAG
>NZ_VBVX01000575.1 GCF_005981925.1 Streptomyces albidochromogenes | reverse complement strand
TTCAGCGTGAACCGCTCCACGCTGACCCTGCTCGCCGAGGAACTGGCCAGCCGCGGGTACGTCGTCGCCGCCGTCGACCACGCCTACGAGTCGGTCGGCACGGCGTTCCCCGGCGGGCGCCTCCTGAACTGCGTCGCCTGCGACAAGATCCCGCCGGGCGGGTACGGCGTGGTGCCCAAGGGCCGGGCCAAGGACGTCTCCTTTCTCCTCGACCGGCTCCTGGCCGACAAGCACCCCGCCTGGCGGCACGCCCGCCTTATCGACCGCGCGAAGATCGGCATGGCCGGCCATTCCATCGGCGGCGCATCCGCCGCGACGACCATGGCGGATGATGCCCGGGTGCGCGCCGGGGCCACCATGGACGGTTCGTTCATGGAGCCGGTACCGGCGAAGGGCCTGGACGGCCGCCCGTTCATGATGCTCGGCACCGGTGACGACGACCGCTCCTGGGTCCGCGACTGGCCGCTCCTGGACGGCTGGAAGCGCTGGATCAACGTCACCGGCGCGGGCCACTTCACCTTCACCGACACCCCGGTCCTCGCCGACCAACTGGGCCTGCTGCCTCCGGAGGAGCCCCTGTCGGGCAAGCGCTCGCAGGAGATCACACGGGCGTACGTGGCAGCGTTCTTCGACCTGCACCTGAAGGGCGTGGACCGCGAGCTGCTGGACGGGCCGTCCGCCGACCACCCGGAGGTGGTCATCCACAAGAAGGGCTGATCAGCCGGCACGTACTGCGCTTCCGGGTCGGCCCCCCGATGCGCAAGCGGCAGCCGGTTCGGGCCGACGGAGGCGACGCGCGCCCTTCAGCGGCAGCGCATGAGACCCCGCGACGGGCGTGCACGTGATGATGCGTCCGTTCCGGGTGTCTCGTTTCGTTTGCGGCGGCAGAGACTCTGCGCCCTGCGGGTGGCGGGCCGCCAGTGGGAAAGGCGGGCGTCCGTTGTCCGACAGGCGGGCAGCGGACGCTGATGCCGCCGCGCACGTTCGCGAACAGGCGGGTAACGCCCCGCGGCGATGGAGCCCGCCCACACCGCCGCAGGTGACGCCTTCGACTACGCTCAGCGTGCCCCCGTCCAGTTGTGCGCGACGTCGATCACGACCCGGTCGGTCGCCACCGACACCCGGAACGGCAGCCGCGCCCGGACGCCGAGCCCGATCTGCGTGTCCCCTTCGAAGCTGCCGGCGAACCGGGCATCCCTGAAGGTGCGGTATCCCGAGAGGTCCACGCCCTTCAGGCGCTCACCGGCCCGCACGGGATAGGTGGACTTCCCGGTGGCGGGGTCGTAGGCGGGGGCCATGATCCGTACCTCGAGGACGGCGCCGCCGCCGACGGGGATGTACTTGCCCGAACCGTCCTGATGGAGACGGCTGACATACCTGACGGAATAGCCGAGGCCGCTGGTGGCCGCGCCGGGGACATCGACGACCATGCGGTCGAAGCAGGCGTGCCGGCCGGTCCTGACGTTCGTCACCGACTCCGTCGTCGCGGCGGAGCGGGTCTTGGTCGTACTGCCCCACCCGGTGGGGCAGTACGTGGTCGGCGTGGTGGTGGTCGTTGTG
>NZ_VBVX01000574.1 GCF_005981925.1 Streptomyces albidochromogenes | reverse complement strand
TACTGGCCTCACTGGGCTCGCTGTACCTGAGCCGCAGCCAGCACGAGGAGGCGCGGGCGGCGTTGTCCACGGCGCTGGGGCTGTTCACCGAGATCGAGGACCGGCAGGGTCTCGCCCTGTGCCACCGTGATCTGGCGCTGCTGGAACGATTCCGCGGCAACGAGCACCAGGCCCTGGAGCTGTACGACCGGGCCCTGCGGGACTTCGACCTGGCGGGTGACGTGGTGGGCCGGGCGATCGTGCTCACCCAGAGCGCGCAGATCTGGATGCTGCGCGGGCAGAGCGCCGCCGCGCAGAGCCGGCTGGACGAGGCCCTGGGCATCTACCGGTCGGTCAGGTACACGGGCGGTCAGGCCCGGACCCTGCGCAGGGCCGGTCAGTTGCAGCAGCGGCAGGGAGAGATGACCCGTGCGGTCGCGACGTTCACGGAGGTCCTGGAGTTGTGCCGGGACACCGGGGACGTGATCGGCGAAGGGCATCTGCTGCGCGATCTGGGGCTGGCGCACGCGGGGATGGGCCATGTCGGCGCGGCCCGCGCGTGTCTGGACCGGGCACTGGGCATCCGCGAGCAGATCATGGACCAGGGCGGGGCGGCCCTGGTGCGGCTCGACCTCGCGCGGCTGCTGACGTCGGACAACGGTCCGGGTGACCGCGACCGGTCGCGGGAACTGCTGCACAGTGCGGTACGGGCGTTCCGGGACCGGCGGATGGAGCCGGAACTCGCGGAGGCGCAGCGGCTGCTGGCCGGCGGCTGAGGCGGGGCGGCGGAAGGCCGGAGGCCGGCGAGAGCTCCGGGGTGTCGGCAGGAGTGCGGAGGCCGGACCGGCGAGGGCCCGCGTCTGCCGGAAGGCACGTGCGATCGCGCGGCCGGGGTCCCGGGGCGGTGCACCTGCGGACGCGGCCCCGGGGTCTCCCGTGCGTGGCCGTTACGGGCCGGAGGGGCCGGTTCGGCGGCGTCAGTCCCAGGGGTTGTTGTCGCTGGTGGTGCTCGGGGTCGGGGTCGGCGCACCCTGCTGCGGGGAGGAGGTGCCGGTCGTCCCGCCCGCCGGGGCGCCCTCGTCGGCCAGGGCCGCCTGGGTACCGAGCAGAGCGGCGCCGGCCAGGGCGACGGTGACGACGGCGGCGCGGAGGGCGTGGGCGACGGCCATGGGATGGTCCCTTCGGTCGGGGCGCCTCCACCGGACTGCGGGGGCGTCTCCTTCTTCGTGGTCACCACGCTAGGAACGGCGGGAATCCCCGAACCGGCCCTGCTCCTATCACTCAGTTATCACCGCCCGGACGAGGACCGGCGGGGCGCGGGACGACGGCACGCGGGATGCCGAGCGGACGGCGAAGTTCCGCTGTCGCCGGGCCGCCCGCGTCGGCTCCCGTACTCCTTCACCGACGGCGGCCCGTACGCCTGCCGGTTACCGACGCGTTCTCAGAAGACAGCCTTGACCTGCGAGTTCGAAGCGATCCGGCTGTCGTCGCGCGGTACTGGGCACGCCCAAGCCGTACGCCGCGCCCGCCTCCGCCGCAGCACGGTCGCGAGGGGGCCCCTCGCGTGATAGCGGACGAGAGGTTGTC
>NZ_VBVX01000573.1 GCF_005981925.1 Streptomyces albidochromogenes | reverse complement strand
GAGGACCCTCCGCCCCAATGCCTGCCGCCCCGGTGATTGCCGGCCCACCAGCTGCGCCCGCTCTTGACCGGTCGCCGCTCGACCCGGCTCCCCGCGGTCGCCAGCAGCCCGACGATCAGCATGACCAAGAGCGTCACAAGGCCGACAGCCAAGATTCGCATCGCTCCCCCACCGTCCTTCAGTCCCCCGAAGCCACGTGCTCGCTTCTCGCGTGCGAGGGAGATGCCCCCGGCCGGCGGAAACCAAAGCAAACTTGAGCGACTCCAGAGGTTCGCTTCGGCGAACGGGGTGGAGACGCCGTCGTCTCGCGGCGGCGGTCACGTTCGAAGCCGCACCGCGGTCGTGCCGCTGAACGCCGGCTGACCCGCGCCGCGGGTCGTCGTGGAGCGCTCAGCTGTCCCGGATGCGGCGGGCCGCATCCACGAGCTCGGCCGGCAGGGCGGGACCAGCACAGGCGTGATCGATCAGCAGGCCGCGGTACGAGTCGTTCGGCAGGCCGGGGGCCAGTTCGATGAGTGCGCTCAGCTCGGCGGGCGATCCGGTGAGCCGCGCCCGGTAGGCGGCCCCGGCCGCGCGCAGTGACAGCTCAGCCGGCTCGTACTCCAGTCCCTGATCGATCAGCCGGACCGCTGAGGTGAAGTCGCCCTGCTCGGCGCGCACATCGGCCAGGTCCAGGTAGAGCGACCAGTTGGCAGGCTCCAGGGCAAGGGCGCGCTCGAACGCCGCCGCGGTTTCCTCGGCATCTCCGAGCTTGCGCCACGTGCCCGCTCGCACGACTTCGGTCAGCATGATCGGCTCAACCACGTCCGCCTGGTCGCACAGGGCGAACGACGCGTCGGTGAGACCGCACGCCCGCAACAGGATCGCCATCCTGGCCAGCGCCTCCGGCAACGGCCGGCGGGCCGAGACCGCGTCGATGGCCCGGAACCAGGGTCGGAACCGTTCCCGCGTGCTTTCGCTGTCCAGGTCATGGCCGTAGTCCATCGTCCGCATCGCGGCCTCGGCCAGCGCGTCGGCACTCACCTCACCGAGGAACCGTTCGTCGCCGAACCAGGGCGCTGCGGCCCACGCGATGCCGGGGCGGACACCCGTGACTGCCCCGATCGCCATCGCCGCGGCGTCCATGTCGCCTTCGAGGAATGCGATGTACGACTGCGCCAGTACCGCCCGCAAGGAGTCGTCCTGAACGACCTCGGCCAGCTCCGACCGACTGTCCCTCCACAACTCGGCAAGCACCGCATAGGGCTCGGGATCCTCAGGCGCGGAGGCGATGGCATCCGCTAGATGCCGCACGGCTGCCGCTGGGCTGCCGCCGCAGTGGGCCATCACCCGCGCGAGACCTACTCCGGCTACTACCGACCGATTCGACATCGTCCGAGGTTATCCCTGAGCCGACGCGTCTCCGCCACACGGGGGAGGAAGGAAGGCCCGTAGGGCGACGTGGCACAGCGGTCGTGAGGCAAGCATGCATCACATGCTGAAGACGAACGTGCTGCCGGATGTCCCGCGCTGGGCCGCGCGCGCCGCTTACGCCGTACCACTGGTCACCCTGCCGTCGGGGTTGTGGCGGATCGCGCCAGCCGCCGGGCTGCCGGTGGGTCGGGTACGTACAGAGTGCGAACCTGGCGACGGGAAGCATTACGGACACGCCGGCGCAGCAGGCACTCCTTGTGCTCTGCTACCTCCCGCTGCTGGGCTGGGCGCCGTTACTGGCGGTGTCGGCGATCGCGTACTACAGACGCCGGACGGCCGCCTTCCGCGATCCCGGTCCGGTCCGGTCCGGCTGGCTCTGCGGTGCACCGCAGTTGCGGTGCACCGCCACCCCC
>NZ_VBVX01000057.1 GCF_005981925.1 Streptomyces albidochromogenes | reverse complement strand
ACCCCCACCGGCGCCCGCCGGAGGGACGCATGTCCGCTCCCGCCCCGGGCACGAGACCCACAAGGGCGTGGTGGGAGTGTCCCGGACCCGCACCACGCGGCCCCAGGTGTTCCGCCGTACAAGGGAGGCATCATGACAACCGCTCCGCCCCGGACGAGCGTTGTGACCGGCTGCCGCGACTGCGCCGGCCAGGCCGTGGAGACGGTCACCGTCATCTCCGTCTCCAATCACAACGCCGGGTGCATCGGCCAGCACATCGCCGACCAGCACGGGGCGGGCGCGCATACGCACTTCAGCGCGGACGGCGACTGCATCGTCGTACGCCCGCTGCCGGGGCAGCACATGGGCTGACTGCCCGGCCGAGCACGGAGGCTCGACGAACCGCCCCTGTCGCCACCGTCGGTTCGAACTGTGCCTGATCGTGGAACGGCCGGGCCCTTGCGAGGCGTACGCCGCGGAGAACCGGGGCCACGTGCGGGTGTTGCCGCACACACGGGCGAGACGGTCTTCGCTCACCACGTGCCACGTCCCCGGCCCACGCTCGGAAGAACGTCGGGCCTCTTGCCCGCAACCGTTCCCGGTCGCAAAATGACCGCGTGCGTACAGGTGAGGCGTACGGTGCGACTTCTCCTGTCGATCTCCCGTGTCCGCAGCGCGGACAGGGTGGTCGGTCGGCCGGACCTGGTGCGCATGGTCCATCGGCACCGGTTTCCCGAAGCAACACACCAAGCCGTAGGGTGCCACGCAACGGGCACTGACCATGTCACATCAGCAGTGAGCCACAGCACGGAAAGGCGACACCATGCATTCCGCAGCCACCACACCGGGCAGCATCGAAGAAACCACCACGCTCCTCGAAGCGGAACTCCCCCGGCTGGAGGAGCACCAGCAGTCACTGGAGAAGGAACTCGCTGTCGTCACCGAGCGTTTGGAATCGGTCCGTGCAGCGCTCAGCGCGCTGAAGGCCCTCTCCCAGGCACCGCAGATGCGGGAACCGGCCGTCGACGCCGAGCCGGAGGCCAAGCCGGCTCCGTCGGCCAGCACCGAGGCGGAGCTCGTCACGGGCCCCAAGGCCGACTCCACCGCTCAGGCACCGCGGACGCCGGACGACGAGCCCTCCGCGGCCGCCCCGGCTGCCACGCGGCGCCGTAAGTCCGCCAAGACGCCTGCCGGCACCAAGCGGAAGAGCGCCACAAGTGCCGCCAAGGAGCCCAAGCGCCGCCCGGCGGCGAAGGCGTCGCAGGCGAAGAGCGTGAAGGCGAAGCCCACCAGGAAGACGGCGGCTGCCGCCGCGCCCGACGAGCAGAGCGGCGGGCTGACCGAGCAGGTCGTGGCGGTGCTGGCCCGGTCCGGGCAGAGCCCCGTGCGGGCCCGCGATGTCGCGCAGGCTCTGGGTCGTGACGCGTCGACCGGCAGCATCAACGCCGTACGCAGCACGCTCGACCGCCTCGTCGCCACCTCCCGCGCCCAGCGCGCCGGCCGGGGTCTCTACCAGGCACCCGCCAACTGACCCGAGCCGGCACGGCCGCGCCGCTCGTCGCGCGCGAGGCGGACGGCGCCGCGCCCGCGCGAGTCCCGGCCGGGGCCGCTCAGGTCCGTGGATCGGTACGTTCGCGGTGTCATCGGCCGGGGGACCGCACCGACGGTGTGTCACCGTCGGGCCCCCCGCGCTTCAGTGCGCGGCGCCGGGCCGCTGTCCAGCGCAGGAGCAGGACAGTCGCCAGCAGTGCCGACGCCACACCGCAGTAGATCCAGGCGTCCGCACCGCCTCGGACGACTCCGAGCGCGGACCAGGCGGTCCACAGCGCCAACACCACGACCAGAGCCGTCCCCGCTATGTCGAGAAGCCGTGCGCGGAGTTGCTCGCGCTGCACGGTTCCCGGCTCCAGCGTGGACAGGGGACTGTCGTTCTGCTTCATGACCACCTCCGACCGTCGGGACCGAACCGCACACGCGGCCCGGCCTGCCGTTGCGTGTTCCCCCACGGATCAGCGATACGCGCTGCGACGGGCGGTTGATGACCGCTGGGTGCGGACCCGTCACGCACGGGGGTGGAGAAGGCGGCTTTCGTGGAGCACTGGGGTGCCACCGCGGAAGGCCCGTGCACGGTGCAGGGCTGCCCTCGTCGCCGTACACCGGACCGAACGACCGTCAGCTCAGGACCAGCAGGACGGCCAGCGCGATCAGCAGCGAGTCGATACGGTCGAGCAGGCCGCCGGAGCCGGGGAGCCAACTGCCGGCGTCCTTCACCCGCGCCCCTCTCTTGACCATGGATTCGAGAAGGTCGCCGGCCGGGCCACCGACCGCCACCGCCACCGCCGTCGGCCAGCTCAGCGCGGACAGTACGGCCAGTACGCCGATCCCGGCCGCGGCACCGCTCAGCGTCCCGCTCCACCGCTTGGCCGGTGACAGCGGCGACAGGCGCGGTCCGCCCAGCCCCCGGCCGGCGAAGTACGCCACGATGTCGGCCACCGAGACCGCCAGGAACAGGGCGAGCCCACTCGCCCCGAGCGGCACCAGCGCCGCCAGCACACTCAGCCATACCAGCCCGAGCAGGCCCGCGCCGAGCCGGCGCAGGCCCTGGTCGGCGTCGCCCGCGAGGAGGGGCACCGCGGCGATCGCGAGCGCCCCGATCGCTGCCGCCCGGAGCTCCTGACCGGGCGCCAGCCAGGCGGCCAGTACGACGCCCGCCACCGCGGCGGCGAGCACCGAACGGTCCCACCGGCCCAGCCGCATCAGCGCGCCGAACTCCATCGCCGCGATCACCCCGACCACGACGGCGACGGCCGCGGCGCCCGGGCGGCCCCACCAGAACGCGCCGGTCACCAAGGGCACTCCGACCGCCCAGGCGCACCACCGGATCAGCAGCTCGCGGCGCCGGGACGCCGCCACCGCGAGGCCGCCGAGTGCCAGCGCACCGCCCAGGTAGGGCGCCAGGGAGGCAACAGTGATCACCGAGCGGATCCGGCGGAGTGAACACCCGCAGGCAGCGGAACGCGTGGGGCGGCGCCCGGTCGCAGCACCTCCAGGGCGGCCCGGCACGCGGCCACGATCCGCGTGTTCTCCGCGGCGTCCTTCACCGCGATGCGCACGGTGCGTCCCTGGTACTCCGGCGACAAC
This sequence comes from Streptomyces albidochromogenes, assembly GCF_005981925.1. GTDB lineage: Bacteria > Actinomycetota > Actinomycetes > Streptomycetales > Streptomycetaceae > Streptomyces > Streptomyces albidochromogenes. The sequence continues at coordinate 24,534 of NZ_VBVX01000057.1, read as the reverse complement.
GGCGACAGGTCACGCAGGTACACGTCGTGCCGGCGGCACTCGCTCACCAGCCGCGCGGCGCTCGGGCCGCCGGAAGGCAGGGTGATGGTGAGGAAATTCGCCACGCCCTCCTCGACCACCACGGCCTCGTCCAGCGCGGTCAGGGCGGTGGCCAGTTGCCGCCGCAGCGCGTGGGTGCGAAGCCAGCAGTCGCTGTAGTACGCCGGGTCGCGCAGGGCCGCGACGGCGGCCAGTTGCGCCGGCAGACTGACCGGCCAGGGCGGCGTCCATCGACGTAGCCGCGCCGCGGTGGCCGGCTCCGCCACCAGGTACGCGGCCCGCAGGCCCGACAGCGCGTACATCTTCGACAGTGAGCTGCAGACGACCACCCGGGGGTCCGTCGCGGCGAGAGCGGCGAGCGACTCGGCCAGGCCGACGTACCCCAGGTAGGCCTCGTCGATCCACCAGCGGGTGCGGGCCGGCGCGGCGGCGATCACCTCGCGCAACTCCGCGGCCGGCGCGTGGCGGCCGGTCGGGTTGTTCGGGTTGACGACCACCACGAGGTCGTAGCGACCGGACTCCACGGCGGCGGACAGCCGGCCGGGATCGATCCGCCAGCCGTCCTCGCGGCGCAGCCGGAACCGGTCCACCCGGCACCCGATCACCCGCTCTGTGACGTGGGCGTACTCGCCGTAACCCGGGTCCATGAGCAGGACCCTGCTCTGCGGGGTCAGCCACTGGCCGAACGCCCTGAAGATCAGGTCGGACGAACCGGCGCCGACGGCGAGCGTCTCCACCGGCAGTTCCCGGGTGGCGGCGATCTCCGCGAGCAGCCCCTCGGCACCGGCCGGTGGCGAGGTCCGAGCGGCCCAGGCCGGGTCCTCCGCGAGCGCCGCACGCACCCCGGGGGCCGGCGGGAACCACGCGTCCAGCACGTCGGCCGCGACGATCCGCCGGCGCCGGTCCAGAGTGCGGAAGTCCGTACCGATGGCGGTGAACGAGGCGCCGCCGTGCTCGCAGCCGTCCGGCCGAGGGGCGAACTGCACATCCAACTGCCAGTCCACCTCGGTCCGCAGACGCTCCACCGTGGTGCGGTAACGGTCCATCGAGACCTTCGTCAGCTCGCTCACGCCGCCGGTCAGCACCTCGAACGTCAGCGCACCACTGCGCACGGTGTGCCCGACGGGGCGCAGACCGACGGCCCGGTAGAGGTCGAGCAGCTCGGTACGCCCCATCGCCACCACCCGGCGGCCGCCCCGGGCGGCGATCCAGCGCAGCGCCGCGTACATGAGCAGCGGTGCCACCGCGGTCGACCGCCAGCGCGGTTCGACGGTGAGGATGCGCACCTCGAACACATCCGCCTCGGTCAGCAGGGGAAGTTCGTCGCGGGTCAGGTACTTGTCCAGTGCGTACCGGCCCAGCCAGGGCGGAGTCAGGCTGACGAAGCCGATGCGAACCGGTCCCCGGGCCGCGACGAGGTAGACGTTCTCGCCGTCCAGTCCGTCGCGCAGCCTCCCGGCCGGATCCGGCGCGTGCTGCCCCAGCTCCTGTGCGTACACCCGGTGCCGCAGTTCGTGGATCCACTCCAGATCCTCCGGTGTGGCAGCGCGCAGTCGCAGATCGCGGGCCATGTGTACCTCTCTCGATGCGGCGGGTCGGTGACCCATCCTCCGGAGCAGAGGCCGGCGGCGGCAGGGGCGAGCCACCCACGTTGTCTGAGTACGCGTGCTCATGCGCGTGTGCGGCGGGTGCGGCAGGACCGGTTCAGGGCCTGAACTCCGTTCACCCCGACGAGTTCAGGACAGCTGCCGCAGCCACGAGTCGAGCTCCAGGTAGTCGGCGTCGGTCAGACCACGACGCGGGTCCACCCGGTGGAGCAGTGCGTGCCCCCGGTGGTGGGCCGCGACCCAGATCCGATCGGTGCCGGTGATCTCGTCGTCGACCCACGCGAAGGGGCGGCCCGCCGCACGCGCGATCAGGGCGCGGGTCTTCCAGTGCAGTCCGAGGCGTTCGTCCTCGTCGTCGGTGTCGGACGGTTCGGGCCAGCTCACCACGGGCAGCTCCGGCAGACCGATGCGCGGTGCGACGCACTCATTGGCGTCAGCCATCCACGTCGTCGCCCAGACCACTTCGCACGGGAGCGCCGCCAGGCGAGGTCCGTGCTCGGGGTTGAGCCTCGCCAGGAGCGGATGCGCGTCGGCGCCGGCTGACGCGGGGTCCGCCGCGAAGGTCGGAGTGTCCTGGGGCTCCCCGCCGAACGGGATGAGTGGTCCGTCGACATCGAGGAACAGCAGCGGGCGCTGCGCGGGGCCGGTCACGGCATCACGATAGCGAGGGAGATGACATCCCCCGGCACCCCCCACCCAAGCACCGGCACCGAGGCCATGGCGGCTGCGCCCTGCCTCGTACCGCTCCCCCGCCCGTATCCGCGAGTCGGGCTGCGCGCCCCCTCCCCGGCCGCCGGGGTGGAGGGTGTCGCCGCTCACCGTGGCGTTTCCTGGCGGTCGCCTGACAGACCGCCGGAAAGCGGGCAGGATCAACGTCATGACCGCAGAGATAAGTGAGCATCCACCCATCTACGACCGCTTGGTGAGAGAGCGCGGCGACGTGCTGGCCGAGACGCGCGCGGTAGCCGAGCAGACGCAACGAGAAGCGCGGCAGGCCCTGGACTGGAGCAGCGTGCGGATCGCCCACAGAGGTCGAGAGGAACGTTCCTTCTCGGCCTTCGGCTGAGGAGCTCGGCCATTGGCGCACGGGCGTGATCCATGTGTCACCCCCCTGCGACCGGAACCACGTACATGACGGGGGCGCCTGAGCGTCGCCCGGCCGGCTCCTTGGTAACCCGGCCGCGTGCGCTCAGGCCCCGAAGCAGCAGGAATGACCATCCTGTTCGGGGCACCACACCTGGCGCGGGGACCTGACCGCGCTGATCAGCCGCAGAGCTCCATGATGATGTCGTCGAAGGTGGGGAACTCCTTCGCGGCCAGCTCGATCAGCACGGCGGCCGGCCGACACCCGCCCGGCGCGAAGCGTTCCGCGACGGCCGTCAGCTCCGGGGTTCCACGCCGGACCCGGTCGCTCTCGTACGGTGTCGCTGCCTCCCAGGGGCCGTAGCCGCCCGCCAGCACCCAGAGGAATTCGGCCAGGTCTCGGGCTACGACGCCCGTCTCCCCCTCGGAGCCGAGGAACACCACGGGCTGGTCGGCCAGGGCTCGGGCCGGACGGGTCAGCCAGAACGCCGCGTGTCCGCCCGAGCCGTCCCGGCCGAACATGCGGAAGTCGTCCCCGTCGACGTCACCGTTGCCGGTCCAGGCCCGGAACCACTCGGTCGTCTTCTCGGCGGACAGGAAGGCCGGGAAGGGTTCGAAGTCGATCCCGGTCTCGCTGCCGTAGCCGAACGGGACCGCCATCGCGGCGGCGAGCGCGTCGGGAAACTGCCGGTCATGGAGGGTCACTCGCACAGGCTAGCCTCCGGCATCAGACCTCCCGGCCCTCGCCCGCCTCGACGCACCGCTGACCGACGCGCCGGCCATCGCCGTCGCCACCGCCATCGCCACCGCCACCGATTCTCCGCACGCCCATTGCCGCGCCGCCGGTCAGATGCCGATCGCTCCGTCGATACGCTCGCGCAGCAGGTCCGCGTGCCCGTTGTGCCGGGCGTACTCCTCGACCATGTGGATGAGCACCCACCGCAGTGACACCGTCCCCCGCCACGCGTCGTGGCCCGTGACATCGAGATCGGGCGACTCGGCCACGAAGCGGTCGGCGAAGGCCACTTCGTCACGCCATGCCGCCCACGCCTGCGCGACGGCCGCGGCGTTGGCGTCGGCACCGTCGAAGTCTCCGTCGGGGTCGGCCGCCGAGGAGAAGCGGGGCGCCGCGTCCTGCCCGGCCAGCACCTTGCGGAACCAGCGACGCTCCACGTCCGCGAGGTGCCGGACGAGGCCCAGCAGCGACAGCGTGGACGGCTCGACGGCCCGCTGCGCCAACTCGGCCTCCACACCCATGCACTTCATCCGCAGAGTCGTGCGCTGATCGTCCAGGAAGGCGGTCAGCACACGCCGCTCGTCTCCGGTGGTGGGGCCACGAAAGCGGCTCTCCTGATCGGGAACGACGAACATCTCGGCCCTACTCCGTGGCATGGTCATGCTGCCCATTGTCCCGTCGCCAGGGTCACTTCGACCACCGCCGACCGCCGCCCGCGTCCCCGCCGGGCCGGCCTCGTCGATGCCCGTACGCTCCGCTGGAGCGGCCCGTCCCGGAACGCGGCAGTCGCTCGTGCTGGGCTGCCCACCGTGTAGCGGGCACGTAAAAGGGCAGACGGGTACTCACTGACACTGGCACGTGCCCAGACGCTACGTCGGTCCGACCGCTCGCGACCAGGCAGGCGACCGCGACCGACTGGACGTGCCGACGACGAACCCGGAAAGGACGTCTCGAACGATGTCTTCATCTCTTCTCGAAACCGTGGACGTCAACGCCCCCGTCTCCCTGAGCTGGGAACTGTGGAGCGACGTCACCAAGTGGCCCGCCTTCCTCAGCCACGTCGAACGCGTGGACCGGATCGACGAGAAGCGGTTCACCTGGTGGCTGTCCCTTCCCGGCGCGAACAAGTACTTCGCCGCCGAACTGACCGAGGTCGTCACGGAGGACCGGATCGCTTGGAAGACCATTGCCGGCGTGCACCACGCGGGCGTCGTCACGTTCCACCGGCTGAGTGACACCACAAGCCGGGTGACGGTGCAGGTCGAGTACGACCCCCAGGGATTCGTCGAGCACCTCGGCGCTCTGACCAACCTGGACAAGGTGCTGGCCAACTACGACTTGGGCCAGTTCCAGCGCATGGCCGAGACCCTGGCGACTTCCGCGCCGTAACGGAGCTCGCGACCGGTGCCTGCGGCGTTCAGGTGTGGAGCGGCCTGCGCCATCTGCACGGGGTCAACTGCAACCGTGTCATGTTCGTGCTGGCGGGCCTCGGGGCCGTTTGTGCGGGCTGCTCTCTGGTCGTCAGTGGGTGAGCACGGGCGCGCGGAGCCCCGCTCCGGCACCCGTCGGCTCACGCCCGGTGGGCACCGAGCCCTGCGCCGAGGTCACGCGCCTGCCGCAGAGCGTGGGCGTACTGCCTCTCACCGCGCTCCACCTGACCGGCCAGGGCAGGGACGCTCGCGGCCAGGGTCAAGCCGGCGGATATCACAGTGACGCACATCCCCATCTCCTCTCCGAGGATCAGCTCCAGTACGGGAGTCGCGTGATCGCGCCCCTCGTTCACCGAGCCCGTGTCGTAGTCCCCGCCGCGGCTCGTCACCAGCACCGCCGGTCGACCGGCCAGCGCTGCGCCCGACAGCGCCGAGGGGGCCGTCTGCCCCGGGACGTGGACGTGGTCGAGCCAGGCTTTGACGCTGGAAGGCAACGAATAGTTGTAGAGCGGTACGCCGATCAGCAGCACGTCCGCCGCCAGCAACTCGTCGATGAGACGCCGCTGGAGCTGCTCGGCCGCCGGTTCCGGGCTCGCACCCGCCGGCCGCAACCCGGCTGCCCAGTGCAGGCTCGCATCGGCGAGGTGCGGCAGCGGGTCGGCGTGCAGGTCGCGACGGACCACCGCGTTCCCCGGCCGAGCGGCACGAAACGCCGCGTGGAACGCCGCTGTGATCGCTCGCGACCGTGACGCGGTGCGCTCGGCCGAGGAATCCAGATGAAGCAGCGTCGACATGCACCCCATCGTCGCACCACCCGGCCATGGTGTACGAGGGAACGGCCCGAGCGGGCCTTGTCTGGGGTTACGGGCTGGTCCAGTCGGTCGGCACGTGGGCGACGCGGACGCCCGGCGCCCCTCTATAGCGTGGCGGCGCACTTGCCCGCGCGATCTCCGCGGCGCAGCACGTGCGACTGTTGATCGAGGCCGGAATGGGCAGAATACGAGGGACGGAGGGCATCAGCCCCCACCTGACGGAGGGCCGATCGCATGGGTGAGCAACCGGTCGGGCGCGAGCCGTACGAGCAGGTGAGCCGGTTCGCATCGCGCGGGCGACATCGTCCCGGCCACGGGGCGCGGACCGGGCGAGTGCTCCCCGCCCCGGGCGAGAGACGGCCCACATGAACACCGCCGCCGCCACCGGCCTGCTCCTGCTGATCGCCGCCGAACCGGAACTGCTCGCGGCCGCCCCCGAGGGGGCGGACCGCGGCGAACTGACGCACCGGGTGCGCGAAGAGGACCACCTGTGCCTGGGCTGCGGCACCCGGGCGGTCTGTGCCGTGGTCGTCAACTCCCGGACCGCCGGGCCCCGTTGGCTCGACCTCTGCTCCGAGTGCTGGTTCACGGTGCGCCTCGCCAACGAGTCCCCGCAGTTGCCCCAGTGACCCCCTGGCCGCAGCGACGACCGCGGCGGCGGAGCCGACCGGGGCGCTAAGAGCCCCGGTCGGCTCAGGCCCGGGAGGACGTGTGCAGTACGGCGAACAGCGCCCGGGCGCGGTTCCCGTCCGGCAGGCTCCAGGCGCCCGCGACATGGCCGGTCGCTCCCTCCGGCGGGACGGCCCGGCCGTCCGGTGCGGAACGCAGGACCCGGTGCAGACGGAGGGCCAGACCCCGTGCGACCGGCACTTCGGTACCGGCGTCATCGTCGGCGACCGCGTCGGCGGCGAAGCTCACGGGAGTGGGACCGTCACCGGCGATGGAGCGCACGACTTCGCGGTCGGGGGTGTCGCTGGTGTCCTGGTCCTGGGCGTGGACGCGCCCCTCGATCAGCGCGAGCAACTGGGTGACGAACACCGGGTCGTGGCAGGCGTCGTACGCCCAGCGCCGCCCCAGCACGCCGTGCTCCATGGTGCCGACGAGGGCGTCGTCCGCTCCGTCGAGCGGGCGCCCGCGATAGGTGAGCGGCACCAGGTAGGAGACCGGATGGCGGCCGGAGGTGTCGGTGACCACGATGACCTCGATGCCGACCTCGCCGTCCGGATCGTCGAGCCGGAAGCCGCCGGCCCTCGTCAGCCGCGGTTCACGCGCGTCGCCGTCGTACCACGGCCGGGAGGGCAGCCATGAGGTGAGCAGGTCGAGTTTGCTCGGGCTGAGGGTGGTGTTGTGGATGACAGCCATGCCGAAGAACGTCTCCCCGTGAGCGGATGCGGATGCGGATGTGCCCACCTTCCCATCGGCGTGACGTCGGCCGGATGCGTTTCGCCCTGACAAGGTCGACCGGACGGGGCCTGTGACCGGCCCCTTCGGCTTCGCGATCGGGGCCCTGGTGTGGAGAAGCCGTGTGTCGACATGACGACAGTTCGACTTCCTCCGTCACCTCGCCCGCCTCGGCGCGTTGTCAAAGGATGAACCACCGTGATGACAACACCCGAGCGCCGAGACACCCGGAACACCACTGGCTGGGGCACACCCGCAAGCCTGAGCACCCTGCCGACGGAGCGGGGCGGTGTACGCGTGTCATGCAGCTCTTGCGACTCCTGCTGCTGGCCGTGGCCGTCCTGGCAACCGTGCTGAGTTTCGCCACGATGCTCGTCGGTCTCGCCCGCCCCTGAGCGGAACGCGGAGCCCGCCCGCGACAACTCCTGTGCGGGCCTTCGCCGTACGACGCATGCGCGGCCCACTGCCGCAGACCGGCTGTTAGTCGGTTTATGTCTTGTGTAGGGCCTCATGGCTGCAATCGGAGACAACCACGTAACCCGGCATATGCCCGCACGTTATGCGGGTGCTATCACTCCGCAGAAGGTGCGACCGCCCCCCGGCGCACGGTCTTCGATTGCCGCCATGGTTGGTGGCGGGAGCAGGGATTCTCATGCCGGACTCCATGTTGTGGCTCACCATCGCCTGCCTCTCGGCATGCACCGTGGTGTGGACGGTCGTCCCGTCCACGGTCGGCCGGATGCCACGCGCCGATGTCAACGAACTGCGACGCCGCCGCAATCTGAGCAGGGTTCTGTCGGGACCGCACCCCGGTCTCCAGGCGGCACCCGAATCCGCCGCCTCGTGCCCAGTTCCGGACGTTCAGCTCGCACAGCGGCCGGACGGCCCACCGGGCGGCGCGTGCCGTGGCTGTGGTTGTGGCTGTGCCCGCGGGGGTGACAGTGAGCGGTACGCGGCGGCGCATCCGGGTCCGGCGGAGGACCGGGGCCACGGGGCCGGATCCTCGTCCGCCGGGCACGGCGAGGCCTGACGAGGACCGGGCGGCTGTTCTAAGCTCATTCGATGACCTTGGAATGGGAACAGGTAATGGTCGACGCCGCCGACCCCGCGGCGTTGGGGCGATGGTGGGCCGAGGCGCTCGGCTGGGTGGTGGTCGACGCCTCGCCCGACGCCTACGAGATCAGGCCGGAGGAGAATCGTCTGCCGGGCCTGCTGTTCACCTCGGTGGCGGAGAAGAAGGTCGTGAAGAACCGGCTGCATCTCGACTTCCGGCCCGACGACCAGGACGCCGAGGTGGCCCGTCTCCTGGCCCACGGAGCGCGGCATGCCGATGTCGGCCAGGGTGATGACGAGCCATGGGTCGTGCTGGCGGACCCGGAGGGCAACGAGTTCTGCGTCCTCGGCCCTCGTCACCCCTGAGGGAGCCACCGGAAGGGACCGGCCGGGGGGCCGCCACCACGGCCGGGTGACCCGCCCGGGCAGGATGGCGGCATGGTCAACGAGGAGAACATCGGCTTCCCACTGCCTCCAGGGGCGACGGGGTTTTTCCGGCCCGGGGACGGCCCGCTCCCGGAAACCGACCTGCGGGCCTTCCGATCGGCCCTGTACGCCGCCGCGCGTGCCGCCGGTGGAGAGGTGGGCGAGGTGGAGGAGCGGGCGTACCCGCGCACCTTCCACACCGCGTCGGTTGTCGAGCGCGCGGGCGAGAGCGTCGTCCTGTGCCATGCCCACCACCCCTGGATCGCTTTCTCCCGGGCCCGTCGGGACTGGTACGGCGAGGACTTCATGGCGCCGCCGCAGTGGGCCCGCGCCTTCACCGACACGGGCTTCGTGGTGCTGAGCGACGAGCGGCTCTCCACGCCGCTGTCCGGTCCGGACGCGTCGGTGCTCACACCCGCCGAGCGGCGTCAGGTCCGCTACTACGGCACGACGACGTTGGGCGGCGTCCTCTTCAACTCCTGGGACTGACGCGCGTCCCCGGCACGGTCCGGACGGAGGGGCGGCGGTGAACGGACGCGGGACGGACCCGTGGGCCACCACGGGGACCACCGTCCTCGAAGGGGTGAAGAGGGCCGCGCCCGAGGCGGAGATCTCGTACTCCGAGGACGCCTCCGCCGCGACCGACGGCTACGGCGTCGGTGTGGTCGTCGTCGGCGAGACGCCGTACGCCGAAGGGTTCGGAGACGTGGGCAACGGCCACGACCTGGAGCTGACCGCCGCGGACAAGGCGGCGGTCGTGACCCGGCTGCGGGGTGCGGGCGCGGACCGCCCGTACGCTGTGAGGGGCGCTCCGGGACCGGCGGGTTCAGGATGGATATGTGGAGGAAGCCCGACGGAAGGGCTCCCCTGCCGGCCGGTCGCGGACCCCGTGCATGGCGCCCTTCCTGTGCGCGCGGCGGCACGGCGTGGCGGCCACAGGGGCCGGCCGGCGGGCCGCGGTCCCCGTGCGGCTGTCGCCCCGGTCCGGCGCACCGCCGGGCGACGGCGCCGGAACGCTCGCTGCCGGCCCGAAGGGGGCGGGTCGCGCGTGAATGAGCAGATGCCGATGAACGAGCTGATCAGCGGCGCCGCCCAGGACGCCGGAGGCTGGCTGGGCACCCTGCCGGTGGCGCAGGTGGCCACCAGCGCCACCGGAACGATCGTGCGATGGAACCACGTCGCGCAGGAACTGCTGGGTTACGCCCCGCCGGAGGTCGTGGGGCGGCACATCGCCGACCTTCTGCACCCGGGGGCCGACCGCAGTCTCGGCCGGTCGCTGTGGGAGACCGCTGCCACCGGGCGCGGGGTGATGGGCACGGTGACCGCGTGGCACCGCGAGGGGCACCCGCTGGAGCTGGAGATCTGGGCCTGCCCCGTACCCAGCGGGCACCAGGAGATCTCGGCGGTGCTGGTGTTCGCCGCCGACGCCCATGCGGCACGCCGGATCAGGGGGTCGTCGGCGGTGTGGGACGGGTTGTTCTCCCGCTCACCGGTGGGTATCGCCGTCCTCGACACCAATCTGCGATTCCTGCAGGTCAATCCGGCGCTCGAAGCGATGAACGGCCTCGCCGAGTCGGCCCACACGGGCCGCCGGCTGGCGGAGCTGCTTCCCGAGGTGAACGCCGGCGAGATGGAAGCGGCGATGCGGCAGGTGCTGGACACCGGGGAGCCCGTCCTCGACCGGCGCCGCACCGGACGGACCCCGGCCGATCCGGAGCACGACCGGGTGTGGTCGTGCTCGTACGTACGGGTGGAGGACCCCGGCGGCCGGCCGATCGGCGTGATCGCCTCGCTGCTCGACATCACCGAGCAGCAGCGGGCGCACACCGAGGCGGAGGCGGGGCGCCGCAGGCTCGCGCTGCTCAGCGAGGCTAGCGTGCGCATGGGGGCGAGTCTGGAGCTGGAACGCACCTCCCAGGAGCTGGCCGACCTCGCGGTACCGGATCTGGCGGACACGGTCACCGTCGACATCCTGGACACACTGGCACGCGCCGAGGAGCCGGGCACCGGGCTGGGCGGCGGCGTCGCCCTGCGGCGTCTGGGCAAGGCCCCGCTGACCGGCTCCACCATCACCAACATCCTGGCCCCGCTGGGCAGAACCCTCGTCTTCCCCGCGACGACCCCCTACATCCAGGCGCTCGCCGCGCGCCAGCCCTTCCTGATCGCCCGCCTCGACGAGCGGGCCGTCGCTCCCGCCGCCCGCTACTCCGCCGCACCGGCCCAACTGCTCAAGGGGGGCGTGCACTCGCTCATGATGGTCCCCCTCGTCGCCCGTGACCTGGTGCTGGGCGTCGCCACCTTCTACCGCAGCCGGCCCGTCGGCCCCTTCGGTTCCGACGACGTCACCCTCGCCGGGGAACTCGCCGCCCGGGCCGCCGTCAGCATCGACAACGCACGCCTCTACCAGCGGGAGCACGAAACCGCCGTCATCCTCCAGCGCAGCATGCTGCCGCAGCACATCACCCCGCCGCCCGGCATCGAGGTGGCCCACCGCTATCTGCCCGCCAGCGACGTCAACGAAGTGGGCGGCGACTGGTACGACGTCCTGCACCTGCCCGGCGGCGAGGCGGCCCTCGCCATCGGCGACGTCATGGGCCACGGCATCGCGGCCGCCGCCGTCATGGGGCGGCTCTCCGCGACCGTCAGGGCCCTGGCCCGTCTCAACACTCCTCCGGCCGAGCTGCTGCACCAGCTGGAAGCCACCCTCGCCGACCTCGCGGAACCGATGCTCGCCACCTTCCTGTACGCCGTCTGCGACCCCCTCACCGGCCGCTGCACCGTCACCCGCGCCGGGCACCCCCCACCGGCGGCCGCGGAGCCCGACGGCACGGTCCGCCTGATCGAGACCCCGCCCGGCGCCCCCCTCGGCGTCGGCGGCATCGGCTTCGCCACCACGGAGGTGGTCCTGCCCCTGGGCAGTGTCCTCGTGCTCTACACCGACGGCCTGATCGAAGCCCGCGGCCGCGACATCGACGAGCGGCTCGCCGACCTGACCGGCCTGCTCACCGAACCACAGCGGCCACTCGACCACCTGTGCGACTCGCTGCTGACCCGCCTCGTACCGTCAGCCGCCGACGACGACATCGCGCTGCTCGCCGCCCGCATCGGGACGGCCGGCCCCTGAGACGGCGGCCCTTCCGGTCGTCATCGCGACCCCCGCTCCGGGCCGCCCGCCGGATCGCCTTCCGGATCGCGGTCCGACGTGGGCCAGACGTACGGCAGGTCGTCGGGCACATCCGGGAAGCGTTCGGCGTAGAAGTCCGGCTCCTTGCGCACCAGCGCCGACCGATGGCTGAGGTGGAAGTCGCCGGCGCCGAGCCAGGGCGGGAGGTCGCCGGCCGCGGCCAGCCGGTCCTGGGAACGGATCGTCAGGCCCGGCCGCCAGGCCATGAAGTCGCTCATCAGCGTCGCGGCGCAGGTATCGGCACGCCCCTCCAGCGTCCACACCCGGCACATCTCCAGCCCGTACCGGACCAGCGCCTCCTCGTAACCGGCCCACATCCGGACCGCGGGGTGCCTGCGCCATCCGTACCCCGGCACGATGAGGCCGCGCAGGACCTGCAGCGCTTCGACCCGCTGCTTGCCGAGCCGTCTGGCGTCGAGCACGGCGGCCGATTCCGCGAAGCCCGCGAAAGGGAGAAAAGTCTGCATAGGAGCTGTCTACCCCCGGACGGGTCCGCGCGCCGCCCCACGCACCTCCGCTCCCCAGCGGGCCGGCGCCCGCCGAGCGCCCCGTCCGCCCCAGGAGGGACCGGTCGGGAATCTGCCAAGTCGGCCGAAAGCGCACCCAGCATTTCGGTCAGTATGGACATCGGCTTTCCTCGGGCTCCGACGGTCCTAGCATGTCGGTCCTAAGAAGCTGGCTCCCTCTGGGTACGGGTGAGGACGGGATGCGACAGGAGTCGTGGCGGCCTGAGGCCATCGACACGAAGGTGCCGAGCGTGGCACGAATGTACGACTACTTCCTCGGGGGCGAGGACAACTACCAGTCGGACCGCGAAGCCTGCGAGCAGCTGCTCGAACAGGTGCCGAGCACCAAGGTCCTGGCGGTCAACAACCGGCGCTTCCTGCGCCGTGCGGTGCGCATGCTGGCGGCGGAGCACGGCATCCGGCAGTTCATCGACCACGGATCCGGTCTGCCGACCCAGGACAACGTCCATCAGGTGGCCCAGGCCGTGGACCCCGCCTCGACCGTGGTCTACGTCGACAACGACCCCATCGTTCTGGCGCACGGGCGGGCGCTGCTGGAGGAGAACGACCGTACGGCCGTCATCCAGGCCGACATGCGCGACACGGAGGGCATCTTCGGCCACCCGGAGACGACACGGCTGATCGATTTCAGCCGCCCGGTGGCGGCGCTCTTCGTCTCGGTGCTGCACTGCATCCCGGACGAGGACGACCCGGCCGCACTCGTCCGGCGGGTGGCCGAGCGGCTGGCGCCGGGCAGCTTCCTCGTCGTCTGCCAACTGGTCAGCGACCGGCCGGAGATCCGCGAGTTCGTCACCGACTTCATGGCGCAGGCGACCGACGGCCACTGGGGCCGGGTGCGCGAGGAGCACGAGGTCGCGGCGTACTTCACCGGCCTGGAGATTCTGGAACCCGGTCTGGTGGAGGTCTCCACCTGGCGCCCGGACAGCGATCTGGCGCCGGTGCAGCCGTCCGACGAGTGGCTCGAGTGGGGCGGTGTGGCCCGGCTCCCGTGAGTCCGGGCAGGTGCCTCACGTGCCGCCGCGCCGCGTGAGTGCGGCGGGGGCGGGCGTCCGGTGCCAGGGTGTGCGTGGTGCGGCGGGCCCGGCGGAAGCGTGGATCCGTACGTCAGAGACGGGCGAGCCGTTCGCGGATCGTCTCCAGCGAGTGCCGGGGCGTGAGCGCGCACGCACCGAGGCGGTCCAGCATGTCGCGGTACTGCTCGACGATCCGCGGCTTCTGCGTGAACGTGCTGTCCGTCAAATGCTCGATGTAGACCGCGTCCTTCAGGTCCCCCGGCGCGAACCGCAGGTAGGTGAGGCCGGTTCCGACGCCGACCGAAGCGGTCACGTCGAGCGGGGCGATCTGCAGGGTGACGCGGGGCCGCTGCATTATCGCGACGAGGTGCTCCAGCTGGGCCCGCATGACGCGTTCCCCGCCCACCATGCGCAGCAGTACGGACTCGTCGATCAGCGCCCACAGGCGGGGCCCGTCTGCGTTGTCGAGCTGCCGCTGCCGTTCCTGGCGCAGCTCCACCCTGCGGTGCACCTCGTGCGCGAGCAGGTGCCCCGGGCCGGACTGCACGACCGCACGGGTGTAGGCGGGGGTCTGCAACAGCCCGGGTACGTAGAAGGGTTCGTACGTCCGGATGGTCGAGGCAGCGCCTTCGAGGGCGACGAGCGGGGCGAAGAAGTCGGACAGGACGTCGCTGTAGGAGCGCCACCAGTCGGGCCGGCGCGACTGTTCCAGCAGGCGCATGAACTCGGTGATCTGTACGTCGTCGTCCACCCCGTACAGGCCGAGCAGCGCGGCCGCGTCGCTGGGCTTGCAGCCGTGGCGCCCGAGCTCGATGCGGCTGGTCTTCGAGCGGGAGAAGCCGAGCTTGGAGTCCACGTGGGAGGGGTCGAGGCCCGCGGCGACCCGCAGTTCGCGCAGCTTCCCGCCGAGGATCACCTTGAGCGCGGTCGGGTTGTGCTCAACCGCCCCCAGCGGGCGGGCGAAGAGGGACGGGCTGGGTTCTGCTACGGCCATCACGCGCTCCTGCGGACGATGAGGAGGAACGACCATATCGACCCGCCGCCCGCATCAGCCAGGGGCCCTGGGGCGGGGCGGCGGCTTTCAGCCGATGAAGGAGTCGAAATCGCCGTCCCGGGCTCCCGCGACGAACGCGGCGATCTCCTCGCGCGTATAGATCAGTGCGGGCCCCTGGGGATCGCGGCTGTTGCGGACCGCCACCCGGCCGTCCGCGAGTGCGGCCAGCTCAACGCAGTTGCCTGTGGCGTTGCTGCGGCCGCTCTTGATCCACCTCGCGGAACCCAGCGCGCTCGAACTGACCCCGTTGGACAACTCCACGCCCACCGCCCCCTCTTGAAACATCTCGTCCGAGCCCACAGATCCGGACAGTGCAATCCCAGATGCAATTGCACGCCGTGGGCCGGGTCGACGATACTCGTCCACCACCGGTTGGCGCAGCATCGGGCTCAGGAGCCTGTGAAGGGACGTGATCCGTGGTGATGCACATGGCGCACTCAGTGAGCCCGCACTTCGGGCCCGCAAGCCCCGGCGGACTGACGAGCGCGCGCCACTGCGCACCGCCGCCGTCGGGCGAAGGCGAGCCCAACACCCTCGTACTGCCCGACGACTTCGCCGCCTGCGGCCTGGACGGCCGTCCCGGCAACGCCGGCCAGGCTCGCCGGTTCGTGAACCTCACCTTCGACCAGTGGGCCCTGTCGGCCGCGGCCGCCGACGCGCAGCTGATCGTCAGCGAGCTCGTCACCAACGCCGTCCGGCACGCCGTCGAACCCTTGCGGCCCGACGTGGGCGAGTATCCGTTGTGGCTGGGCCTCTTCCGGTACCCGTCCCACCTGATGTGCGCCGTCTCCGACCCCAGCCCCCACGCACCCCGCGAGCGCCTCGCGGACGCCTCGGCCGTCAGCGGCAGAGGGCTGCAGCTGATCAGCGCGCTGAGCGACAGCTGGTCGTGGGAGCCCACAGCGCCGCAGGGCAAGACCGTCTGGGCGGCGCTGCACCTGCCCGCGGGCTGACCGCCTCAGGCCCTCGCCGACGCCCCTTACGAGCGCTGACGCGCGGTGGGCGTCCGCGACCTCGCCGACGGCCCCGGCTGCCCGGCTCGCCGTCCGGGCCGCGCCGGGTGACCATGGTGTACGGGACCGGTCCGGGCACGCACTGGGAGGCACCCGTGGCGCAGACCAGAACCACCACCGACGTGCTGATCACGGGCGCCGGTCCGGTCGGACTGAGCGCGGCGGCCGAACTCCGCCGGCGCGACGTGCGCTGCCGGCTGATCGACCGGCTGCCGGCCCGCCTTCCGTACGCCAAGGCGGTCGGCATCCAGCCGCGCACGCTGGAGATCTGGGACCGGATGGGCCTGGTCCGGGACGTCCTGGAGGCCGCCGTCGCGATGCGCGGCCAGTTCCTGTACGTCAACGGCCGGGAGCAGGCGCGGATCGACCTCGCGCTGCCGCCCGAAGTGCCGTACGGATTCGCCGCGCTGCCGCAGTACGACACCGAACGCATCCTCGAGGAGTACGTCGCGGGCCTGGGCACCCCGATCGAACGGGGAACCGAGCTGCTGTCCTTCACCCAGGACGCGGACGGGGTCACCGCCCGGCTGGCCACCGCGTCCGGCGCCGGCGAGGAGGTGCGTACCCGGTACCTGATCGGCTGCGACGGCGCGCACAGCACCGTCCGCAAGGGGCTGGGCCTCGGCTTCGAGGGCGGCGCGTTCCCCGAGGAGTACATGCTGGCCGACGTGGAGGCCGACTGGGGGGTGCCCGACGGGTACGGCGTACGGTCCGTCCACCGCGCCGACGACGGCTCCACCGACGACGTCCTGGTCTGCATCCCGTTGCCCGGCACACGCCGCTACCGCATGTCGACGCTGGTCCCGCCCGAGCTCTCCGCCCGGGCGACGGAGCGGGCGCCCGCGCGGGGCGACGGTGTCGCGCACGGCCTGGAGGGCGCCCGCGCCCCGGAGCTGTCCCACATCCAGGCCGTCGTCAACCGCCTCGCCCCCGAACCCGCCACGCTCTCCACGATGCGCTGGTCCTCCGTCTTCCGCATCAGCCACCGGATCACCGACCGGTACGCCGACGGCCGGGTGTTCGTCGCGGGCGACGCCGCCCACATCCACCCGCCGACCGGCGCCCAGGGCATGAACACCGGCATCCAGGACGCGTGCAACCTGGCGTGGAAACTGGCCCTCGTCCTCCAGGGGGAGGCCGGGCCCGCCCTGCTCGACAGTTACGACGCCGAACGCCGGCCCGTCGGTGAAGAGGTCGTGGGCCGCACCGTCCGCCACGCCACCCAGGGCATCGAGGCCGACCCCGACGATCCGCGGACGGTGATGCTGCGCGAGGCGCAACTGCTCGTCGGCTACCGGGACGGCCCGCTCGCGGGCAGCCCCCACGGGCCGGCCGACGCGCCCCAGCCCGGCGACCGGGCCCCGGACTGCGCCGGCCTGACCGGCTCCGTCGCCGCCTACCCGATGCGCCTGCTCGACATCCTGCGCGGCCGCACGGGGCACGTACTGCTGCTGTACGCGTCCGACGCCGCCGACCTGGCCGACGCCACCGGGGCGGACGGAGCCGGCGGAGTACCGCGATCACCGGACGGCGCTCTCCTTCTGCACACTGTCGCCGTCCTCGCCCGCGAGGCCGTTCCGACCGCGCCCGGCCGCCTCGGCGTCCCCCGATACCGCGACGCCGACGGCGAGTTCGCCCGGCTCTACCGCCCCGACGGTGCGACCGGCTTCGTCGTCCGCCCGGACGGGCAGCTCGGCGCACGCTTCCCCCTCGCGGCCACCGCTGCCGCCCTGTCCGGCTACCGCACGGCGCTGTCCGGGCCGGCGTAGACCGGAGCCCGGGCCGCCGCGTCCTGCGGAGCGCGGTCCGGGACGTCACGCCGCCGCGTGCCCGCCGGCCGGCTCCTCGGGGGCCGGCCCGCCAGGAGCGGCGGCGGGCACGAGGCACAGATGGCGGCGGCGCCGTGCGTGACGGGGCGCTTCGGCGGGGGTGAGCATACGGTCCTCGTAGCGGCCCATGAGGACGACCAGGCCCAGCAGGAACGGCGGGAGAAGCAGAGCGACAGCCAACACGAAGGGCTCCCTGGGGAGATGTCCGGTTTCTCTACGAGTTGCCGCACATCGCCGACCTACCGCACCGGTGCGTGATGGTCGTGTGACCGTTTGGCGCACAGAGGCGCACATACTCCGGGGAGCAGGCGCACTGGGGGCGCGGGCGCGTCCGGTCAGCCGCGTGGCGGCTCGTACAGCGGTCGGATCCGCTCCCAGCACTGCCGCAGGTGCGCTTCGGCCTCGTGCACCGCCCGCCGTCCCCTGTCCGGCACGGACTCCCGCGTCCCGCCGGCCGGTCCCTGCCCGTCGGCCCCGTCAGAGGCGAGCGCCACCGCCCCGGCTGCCGGGGCCACCCCGAGCCGGCGGTCCGGGACGGCGGTCCCGGCCTGGTTCCGCGTCGCCCACCAGCGGCCGAAGAGGACGGCGGCGGTCACCGCCGCGGCCAGCACCGCACACCCGGCACGGAGGGGTTCCATGCTCTGCACCACTTCTGTGGGTTCGCCGCACTCCGGACCGGGCCACGCCCGCGCCGTCGCCACCCCACGACGCGTCGTCCGGGGCATCGCGCGTGTACCCCGGCGGCCGCAGGTCATGCACCCGGTTTCGGCGGGATTGCGGGCGCTGCGCGCGTCGGTGCCGACGTGCCGGGTCGGTTTCGGGCCGTCGCCGCTACCGCCCGGACGGGGCGGTGGCGCCGTCGGTGGACGTCCCGTGCGCGGGCGGCGCCGACCGGGCATAGCGGCCGGCCAGCTCTCTCAGGTGGGCGACGAGTTCGGGAGGGCCGCTCACCTCGAAGTCGTGGCCGAGCAGGCCGAGGTGGACGGCGAGGGTGTCCAGCGTGTCGGCGCCCGTCTCCAGCACGCACGTACGGGCGTCCACCGCCTCGACCACCCCCACCGCCGGGTTGATCCGCTCCAGTACGGCGGCCGCCGGGGCGCGCACCGTCACCCGGGCCCGGTACCGCCAGGCCGCGGCCGACGCCTGGCCCGCGACGTAGGCGGCCGCGTCGCCGTCGGGGTCGTCGCGGGGCGTGAAGCGCGGGCCCGCCGGTGTACGCGGCGTGAGGCGGTCCACCCGGAAGGTGCGCCAGTCGTCACGGTCGACGTCCCAGGCGACCAGGTACCAGCGGCGCCCCCAGTTCACGACGCGCTGTGGCTCCACCAGACGGCGGGTCGCGGCCCCGGTGTGGTCCCGGTAGTCCAGGCGCAGCCGCTCGTGGTCGCGGCACGCCGCCGCCAGCGTCATCAGGACCTCCGTGTCGACCGTCGGCGACGGCCGGTCGGGGGGCACCGGCCGCGTGTACTGCTGGAGGGCCCGCGCCCGGCGCCGCAGCCGTGCCGGCAGCACCTGCTCCAGCTTGGCGAGCGCCCGCAGCGACACCTCCTCCATCCCGGCCATCGCGCTCTGCGCGACGGTGCGTACGGCCACGGTGAGCACGACCGCCTCGTCGTCCTCCAGCAGCAGCGGAGGCATCGCCGCGCCGGCGGCCAGGCGGTAGCCCCCGGCCGCACCACGGGTGGCGTCGACCGGGTAGCCCAAGCGGCGCAGCCGTTCGATGTCGTTGCGTACGGTCCGTCCGCTCACCCCGAGCCGTTCGGCGAGTTCCGGGCCGGGCCACTCGCGCGGCGTCTGGAGAAGGGAGAGGAGCTTGAGCAGGCGTGCGGAGGTTTCGAGCATGGGTGCACTCTGCCTCGCTTTGAGGAACGAACCTTTCCTGTACGGGTTCTAGAGTCGTTTCCATGGAGACCAGGAGCAACGCCTCAGCCGCGACCGCCTCGCCCGCCGACGCCGCCCGGCCCGGAGAGGAGATCCGCCCCTTCCGGATCGACGTCCCCCAGGCCGATCTCGACGACCTCCGCCACCGCCTCACCCGCGCCCGCTGGGGCACCGGGGTGCCGGGCGTGGACGGCTGGGAGCGCGGTGTTCCCGTCCCGTACCTGAAGGAACTGGCCGCCTACTGGGCGGACGGCTTCGACTGGCGCGCGGCGGAGGCCCGGTTGAACGCGTTCCCGCAGTACCTCACCGAGATCGACGGGCAGGACATCCACTTCGCGCACGTGCGGTCGGCCGACCCGGACGCCGTCGCGCTGCTCCTGATCCACGACTGGCCCGGTTCCTTCGTCCAGTTCACCGATGTCGTCGAGGCACTGTCGCGCACGTTCCACGTCGTCGTCACCTCGACGCCCGGCGTGGGCTTCTCCGGCCCGCTGTCGTCCACCGGCTGGAACACCGGCCGCATCGCCGGGGCCTTCACGACGCTCATGGCCCGCCTCGGTTACGACCGCTACGGCGTCCAGGGCAACGGCGGCGGCGCCTGGATCGCCGGTGAGATGGGCCGGCTCGACCCGGACCACGTGGTGGGCGTCCACGTGAACGGCCTGGTGACCTTCCCCTCGGACGATCCGGCCGACTTCGCCGGCCTGACCGAGGCGGAGCAGACCCGGCTGCGGCGCCTGCAGGACTTCCGCGACGACAAGATGGGCTTCAACGTCATCCAGTCGACGCGTCCCGAGACGGTCGCTCACGGGCTGCACGACTCGCCGGTCGGGCAACTCGCCTGGATCGTGGAGAAGTTCAAGGAGTGGACCGACCCGGCGAACGATCTCCCCGAGGACGCCGTCGACCGCGACACGCTGCTGACCAACGTGAGCGTCTACTGGTTCACCGGTACGGCCGGGTCCTCCGCCCATCTGTACTACGAGATGGCGCACGACCCGGCGGCCTGGGCGCCGAAGGCGGCCGGTACGGTGCCGACCGCCGTGGCCGTCGCCCTGCCGACGGACGTGGCGATCCGCCGGTTCGCCGAGCGCGACCACAATGTCGTGCGCTGGACGGAGTTCGAGTGCGGTGGCAACTTCCTGGCGCTGGAGCAGCCGCAGCTCCTGATCGATGACGTCAACGCGTTCTTCGCGAGCCTCGACAAGGACGCGTGAGTCCTGGGCGCGGCGCCTTCCCCCTTGTCCGGCGGGAGGGGGCCGCGCGCGTTCCGGCCGGCGCGCCCGGGCGCGAGGACCGTCGCCTTCGTGGGGTAACGCAGGGTCCACCGTGGCGTCAGCCGGCCTGACCGTCCCCGGCCTCCCAGCGCAGCAGGTCGCCGGGCTGGCACTCGAGCACTTCGCAGAGCGCGGCGAGCGTCGCGAAGCGCACCGCCTTGGCCCGGCCGTTCTTGAGCACCGCCAGGTTGGCCGGCGTGATCCCCACGCGGTCGGCGAGTTCGCCCACGGACATCTTCCGCCGGGCCAGCATCACGTCGATGTCGACGGCGATCGGCATCAGATCACCTCGTCCAGCTCGGCCCGCATCCGCGCCGCCTCGACGTCGCGCGCCACGGCCTGGGCGAGGAGCATCCGCAGGACGAGCACGATGAGCGCGACCCCCAGGACGGCCACGCCGACTCCGCCCAGCAGGAGTACCGCGCCGGGGGCCACGGCTTCACCGGGCGCCAGGACGACCCCCAGCGCGAACACCAGGAGGGCGGCCGCCACGACCGCGCCGAGCACGACGTCGACGTACCGGAAGGCCGCGTCGGAGAACACCGTCCCTCGTCGGACCATCGTCACCAGCCGCCACACGCAGACCAGGACGACCTGGACGGTCACGACGCCCAGGACCGTGATGACGAGGAACGGCGTGCGCAGATGCGCGAAATCGGTGTCGAGCCCCTTCAGGTCCTCGGCCAGCAGCGGCACCATCACGGCCTGCACGAACACCGAGCCGGCGAGCAGCACCACGAGCACCACGCGCAGCGCGAGCACGGTCAGCTTTCCCATCACTTCTCCCTCGATCGACCTACGATGGAAATCTATCGAAAGTCGATAGGTGAAGGCAAGTGGGCACGGTACGGCCAACCTCCGCGGCCGCCCCTAATAGGGTGACCTCCATGGCTGCCACCCTGAGTTCCACCAAAACCGTCGCCGCGCTCCGGTCGTCGGCGCGTGTCTCCCTCGATGTGCTGCTCCTCCTCGTGATGACAGCGGTAGCCCTGTGGCTTCTGGGCAAGATGTGGTCGATCGTCTGGCCGCTCATAGTCGGCCTGCTGCTCACCACGCTGACCTGGCCGCTCGCTCGGTTCCTGCGCCGGCACGGCTGGCGCCCCGCGCTGGCCGCGTCGGTCGTCACGGTGCTGTTCCTGCTGGTCGCGTCGGGCATCGTGGCGCTGATCGCGGTGCCGGTGGCGTCCCAGTCCGGGGAGCTCGCCGACGGCGTGGTGGAGGGCATCGACAAGCTGCGCGCGTGGGCCGCCGGGCCGCCGCTGAACATAGGCGACGACCAGATCGCGGGCGCCTTCGACTCCGCGGTCGCCCGTGTGAAGGACAGCGTGGGCAGCATGGTGACCTATGTCGGCACCGGAGTCAGCACCGTGTTCAACGGCCTGGTCACCGCCGTCCTGGCGCTCTTCCTGATGTTCTTCTTCCTCAAGGACGGCCCCCGCTTCCTGCCGTGGCTCACCCGTCAGCTCCCCGGCCGGCTAGCCACCGACGTCCCGGTCGTCGCGGCGCGCAGCTGGGACACCCTGGGCGCGTTCGTGCGCTCGCAGGCCTTCGTCGGCCTGCTCGACGCCGTCTTCATCGGCCTCGGCCTGTGGATCCTCGGGGTGCCGCTGGTGCTCCCCCTGGCGGTGCTGACCTTCGTGTCGGCGTTCGTGCCGATCGTGGGCGCCCTGTTCGCCGGTCTGGTCGCGGTGCTCATCGCGCTGGTGTCGAACGGCCTGACCGACGCGCTGATCGTGCTGGCGCTCATCGTCGTGGTGCAGCAGCTGGAGGGCAACGTGTTCCAGCCGATGATCCAGAGCCGGGGCCTCGGCCTCCACGCGGCGGTGGTCCTGCTGGCGGTGGCGCTGGGCGGCAGCCTGTCCGGCGTGGTGGGCAGTCTGCTCGCGGTGCCGGTGGCC
Source organism: Streptomyces albidochromogenes (assembly GCF_005981925.1). Classification (GTDB taxonomy): domain Bacteria; phylum Actinomycetota; class Actinomycetes; order Streptomycetales; family Streptomycetaceae; genus Streptomyces; species Streptomyces albidochromogenes. The sequence goes on along the minus strand of NZ_VBVX01000057.1, from coordinate 2,274 downwards.
GCGCTGATCGCGGTGGTCTGGAACTACCTGCGCGAGCAGCTCAGCGAGCCGCCGCGGGAGCCGGGGGCCGACGAGTCGCCCGCGGGCGCCGTCGCCCCGTCGTAGTGCGACGGCCGGGGCGGCGCACGCCGCCCCGGCCTGGAGCGCGGTGTCAGCTGCGCAGCGGACCTTCGCAGGCGTACGACGACGTACCCGCCCGTCCGTTGGGCCAGATCTCCACCTCGCCGAAGGAGCAGTTCATGTCGGCGAGGTTGTTCGAAGCGGCGCCGGCCCGGTCGAGGATGAAATGGTCGACCGTCTCCGACATGTCCTTGAACACCCGGCTCGCGTCGGCCGAGTCGGACAGGCCGGCCGTGATCCGTCCCGTGCAGGCGAAGCGCCGCTTGCCGGGTTCGCCGGCCTCCGCGCAGTCCGGGTCCGAGGCCGTCGCCGACCGGAAGCGGGCGCGGACCGCGGCCACCGAGTCCTCTTCGAGCAGCGCGTTGGGCGTGTAGGTGGTGTGGGGGACGAACAGCTCGTCCACCTTGGCGATCTGGGCGTCCAGGAAGCCGTCGTACGCACGCTGCAGGCCGGCGTCCGCGCCGAGGCGGGTGCGCCAGGCGTCGAAGGCCACCGGGTCGTCCGCGCGCAGGTGGCGGTACATCTGCCGCAGCAGCGCGGGCCGCTCGGTCCACAGGAACTCGAAGAAGGTTCCGGCGTAGCTGTAGAACCGGAAGCCGTCCCCCTCGTAGGTGGCGTGCAGCAGCTGGTCGACGGTCATCCGCGGGCGGCCGCCCGCCGTGTCGTTGATGACGCCGCGGACCAGTGACTTGCGTATGGCCACACCGTCGTCGCGGGTGGCGCCGTCGAAGAACTCGGCGGTCCCCTCGTCCATCGCGGTGGTGCGGTCACCGGTGTACCAGGGCCCCTCGCCGAAGTACCCGGGCACGGCCCAGCGGCCGTTGAGGTAGTGGACGTACTCGTGGCGGAACAGCTCTTCGAGCGTCAGCGAGGAGTCCTGCGGAACCCGGCGCTGGTACGTGTAGAAGGTCGCGCCGCGCTCGATGTAGACGCCGCCGTTCTCGGTGCCCATCCCGGTGAGGATCGGGTGGTAGTTCTCGTAGTCGGCCCGCGAGGCGTAGAGCACGACGCCCAGCGCGGAGTTGGTGTCGCCGGCCAGCGGCTCCAGCGACCCGAGCACCCGGTGGAACTGCGCCTTGACCTGCTTGCTCGCGTAGTACAGCTGGTCGACGGTGGCACGGTCGAGTCCGGTGCGGACCTTGATCGCCCCACCGTCGTACGTGTACGTGTGCGGGAAGACGCGGCGCTCGATGTCCGCCTTGCACACACTGTAGGGGGCGCACGCCTCGTAGAAGTTGAGCCAGGACACGAGTGAGGCCCAGGGCGCGCCGCCGGTGCCGAAGTTGCGCTCGGCGACGGGCAGCAGTGCCCCGAGGTCGGGCACGGTGCGCGCGGTGAGCGCGGCGATCTGGCCGAAGCGGCCGTACTCGCTCAGCGCGTCGCGCACGATCCACGCGTTGACGGTGCCCTTGAGGTGCGTGTGGTGCGCGAAGGCGCGGAAGGCGGCCCGGTACGAGGCGTTCTGCGTCACCACCGTGTGGAACGCCGTGTCCCGGTTGCCGGGGTAGACGCCGAGATAGTTGACGGACAGGGCGGCCAGCGCGGCCGCGCCCCAGGCGGCGTTGTCGTACTGGCCCTTGTGGTACTTGTCCATGGTGGCCAGGACCTTCTTGATGAGCCCCAGCTGGCTGTGGCGCAGCCCCGGGGCGCTGCCCGCGTAGAGCGCCTCGCGCAAGGTCTCGGCGTTGGCGGCGGTGACGTCGAAGGTACGGGCGGCGGTGCCGAAGGCGTGGACGGCGCGTCGCATCGCCTCGGTGGTCGGGGGGTCGGTGACATCGATCTCGGTGCGCGAGAAGTCGTGATAGGCCACGGCGTGGAGATAGGTGAACATCTCCAGCAGGTGGGTCCCGTTGCGGCCGTCGTGGGCGGCGGAGAGGGCCGAGGCGCGCCGGCTCACCGCCTGTACGTGGGCGTCGGACATGACCGGCACGAGCCGGGCGTCCCACGTCCAGACGAGTCCGGCGAGGCAGCCGTTCGCGGTCACCTCCGGGTCGGCGAGGAAGTCCGCGAAGCGGGCCGGGGTGAGGCCGGTGACGCCGTCGAGCGTGCACGGAACCCCGAGAGCGGTACGGGGCGCGCGGGCGTGCCGGCCGGCGGCCGGCGGGCTCTGCCGGCCGGGGATCCTGCCCCGGGCCGATCCACCCGGTGCGGGGG
>NZ_VBVX01000572.1 GCF_005981925.1 Streptomyces albidochromogenes | reverse complement strand
CCAGGCGCTGGCGCAGCGGCGCGCGCGGACCCGAGGCCGGCGCGAGGCCGTCGGGCAGGTCCTCGGGCGGCGTGTCCTGGGCGTGCCCGGGGAGCGCGACGTCGGGGGCGGCCTGGCGCTCGGCGGGTACTCAAAGCGGCCTGGGGCATCGCGACCACCGGGGTCGCGGGACCCGACGCCCAGGACGGGCAGCCCGTGGGGACGGTGTTCGTGGCGGTCGCGGGGCCGGGCGGAGCCGGGAAAGTGGCCCGGTTGAGGTTGAACGGTGACCGGGCGGTAATCCGTATGGAGAGTGTGCGGAGCGTACTGACCCTGCTCTCCGGCGAACTGAACGAAAATGCGCGGGCACAGGATACGGAACAGAACGGGGGGAATTGATGTTTGCAGCCCTGAGTGAACACGACATCGCTCCCCGCACGGCCGCAGCGCGAGGCGGTACGGTGGGGCGTGAAGGATGCGGCTACGCGGTCCGAGGAGGGAGCCACCGATGATTCTGCTCCGTCGCCTGCTTGGTGACGTGCTGCGTCGGCAGCGCCAGCGCCAGGGCCGTACTCTGCGCGAAGTCTCCTCGTCCGCCCGAGTCTCACTCGGCTATCTATCCGAGGTGGAGCGGGGGCAGAAGGAGGCTTCCTCCGAACTGCTCTCCGCTATCTGCGACGCGCTCGATGTACGGATGTCCGAGCTCATGCGCGAAGTGAGTGATGAGTTGTCGCTGGCTGAGCTGGCGGAGTCGGCTGCGAGCGAGCCGGTGCGTCCACCGGTACGCCCGATGCTCAACTCCGTTTCGGTGACGTCGGTGGCAGGTGTGCCACCGGAGCGGGTGACGATCAAGGCACCCGCGGAAGCGGTGGACGTGGTCGCCGCCTGAGCGCGGTGACCGCCACGACCGCGGTGACAGCGGTCTGAGGCTTGTGCGAGAGCCCCGGTGGGTCCTGGTGACCCCCGGGGCTCTCGCATGCCCTCACCTGACCGTTTTGTGGCGTTTGTGTCATGGTGGTGAGACGGCGAAGGGCTGAACCGTGCCGGTTCCCCGCGCGCGCCGGCTCCCCGAGGAGGAAAACGGATGTCTGTAGTGAAGAGCACCCTGCCCGAGGCGGATCTCAAGGTGGTGGGCGAGGCCCTGCAGGGCGCGCTCGTGGACCTCGTGGACCTGTCGCTGGTGGCCAAGCAGGTCCACTGGAACGTGGTGGGGCCGCGCTTCAGGTCGGTGCACCTGCAACTCGACGAGGTGGTCGGCACGGCGAGGCTGCACTCCGACTCGGTCGCGGAACGGGCGTCGGCGCTGGGCGTCAACCCGGACGGGCGGTCCGCGAGCGTGGCGCGGGCGACGGCGATCCGGGAGGTGCCGTCGGGGTGGATCAAGGACGTGGACGCCGTACGGATCCTGGTGGACGCCCTCGGCGTCGTGGTCGGGCGCATGCGGGAGCGGATCCAGGCGACCGCCGATCCGGATCCGGTGAGCCAGGACATCATCATCGGGCTGACGGCGGATCTCGAGAAGCACGCGTGGATGTTCCAGGCCGAGAGCGAGTAGGCGCGGCGAGCGGGGGCGCAGAGCGCGGGCGCGTGCGGTGTCTGGTGCGGGCGGGTGCGCCGGGGTGTGCATCCGGTGCGCCCTCCCGCCGTGTACGGGGGCCCGTCTAGCGTCGGTCGGAGGAGGCAGCCATGGCATGGCGTGACTTCTGGCGACGCCGGTCGGTCCTGGTGCCGGTGCTGATTCCGGCGCTGGTGCTCGGTGCGGTGTGGTGGTGCGCCGTGCTGCGGCTCGTGTTGGTGCCGGAGCGGGCGGGCGTCGTGGAGGGTGCGGTGGCGGCGGGCGGTTGGGGGCTGAGCCTGCTGCCGGTCCACGCGGTGTCGGCG
>NZ_VBVX01000571.1 GCF_005981925.1 Streptomyces albidochromogenes | reverse complement strand
GCTCCACGGTTTTCGCCGACTTCGTGTCCGCTGGGAACGACGCGACGACATCCATGAAGCCTTCCTCGGCCTCGCCACCTGTCTCATCACCCACCGACACGTCCAACGCCTTTGTTAGGGCCTCTTAGCCGCGGCCCAGATCGCCCCGGCACTCGCAGCGATGGCGGGCGACCACGAACGCGACGGGCGCGCCCTGCGCCTGGAGTGGGCTTGCGTGCCGGACGTGTCGCACTACTGCTTGGCCGCCCTGTCCTACCTGCGCGAGGTGGTCAGCGGACTGACCGTGCACCCGGACCGGCTCGCGGCGAACGTCCGCGCGGTGAGCGACGAGGTCTGCACCGAGCGCCTCATGCTGCTGCTGGCCACCACGATGGGCAAACCATCGGCATACGCCTGGGTGTACGGCCACAGCCAGCACGCCCGGACCCGCGGCCTGGGCTTGAAGGAGCATCTCCTGCGCGACGGCCGGATTCTGGAGCACCTCACTGCGCGGCAGCTGGACGACATCTTCGAGCCTGCCGGATACCTCGGCGAATCCGCACCCCTCGTCGCGGGCGTCGTCACCACGGCACGGCAGTGGTTGAAGGAGAGGACTGCATGGAAGCCAGTCTGAAGAACATGCTCTACGACAACCCCGAGTTGTACGAGGAGATCTATGACGGAGCCGGCCACGAGATCCCGCGCATGTGCGCGAAGCTGTTCGGCGGTATACCCAAGACGCTGCTGGACATCGGCTGCGGCACTGGACGTGACGTCGCATACTTCGCAGGCCAGGGTGCCCGCTGTACCGGAGTCGACTTCCAGCCCGGCATGATCGCCTACGCGCGCGACCGTCGGCCGGGCGTCGACTTCCAGACCGGCGACATGCGGTCATTGCGGCTCGGCACGACCTTCGAAATCATCCCGTGCGTCGGCTGGGCCCTCGCCAACCTGCACACTCCCAAGGACATCGACCGCGCCATGGCGACGTTCGCCGCACACGCCGCGCCGGGCACCATGCTCTTCCTGCACCTGCCCAACGCGATCGGAGACCTGGATGGGCAGGGATTGCCAGCCCGCTTCGTTATCGACACCCCCTCCCTCCAGGCCACCGCCAGTGCCACATATCGCCTCGACCGCCGCCGCCAGCTACTGTCCCGTGAAAGGCTCTGGTCCCTTCCCGGCCAGCCCGACCAGAAGGACTTCGTCCGCTTCCGGCTTCTGTTCCCCATGGAACTGGAGCACTACCTCACCCACCACGGCTTCACCGTGACCGGCATGTACGACAACACCGAAGCCCAGGACAGCGACCTGACCGGCCCCGTGCTGTACGTGAGCGCCCGGTTCACCGGGGACGTCAGCACAGGTGCGACCCTGCAGGTGTGACCGCCAATCGCTGAGAGGCCGTTTAATTCCGTTGTCTCATCCCGGAATCTGCGGTTGTGCGGATTTGCTAGGCACGCCAGGAGATGGTGGACTCACCGGTGAGGCGGCGGGCCATAGGGTCGGTCATGGCGAGGTGAATCATGGCTTCTGAGCGGGCTGGCAGGGTCTCTTTGGCCGTGGGCCAGGCATCGGTGGAGCATGAGGTCCGCCCGACCGCCCATCGCTTCGGTATCGGGGTGTGTCGATCACGATGCTCCGGTTCCTGTCCACGATCTTCTGCCCGGCATCGGTGCCCTGCCTGGATGCGGGGACGCTGGTGGAGGTCTTGACGCTCTGGGCATCGAAAGTCCGGATGGCTTCAGGCTGCGCCGTCCGGTCCACGGGTGAAAGGGCCGGCGCGCCGGCCCTTTCCGATGTCCTCGTTTCCTTTCCGAGAGACCGCTTGCGGGCGGGGTGTCAGTCGTTGCGGTCGGTGGCTGCCGCGGGGGCTTCGGCGTCTACGGG
>NZ_VBVX01000570.1 GCF_005981925.1 Streptomyces albidochromogenes | reverse complement strand
GCCCCGAACCCGACCCGCCAGCGCCGGTCCCCCCGCCGGAGCCGCAGCCCGGGCCGGGCCCTCTGCCGGGTCCCGGGCCGGCGCCCGCGCCCGTCACCTGACCGGCACGACACGGGGGCGGCGCGGCTCAGGCGACGGGAGCCCGGGGCCCCCGCCCGGTCACGTGTTGGGCGCGGCGGCGCTCACGCCTCCGAGCGCGGACGTGGGATCGCGCTCGATCGCCAGATCCCCCAGGGACACGATGCCCACGGCGGTGGAGCCCTCGACCACGGGCAGCCGGCGCAGCGCGTTCTCCCGCATCAAGCGGATGGCCTCGTCGACCTCGTCGCCGGGTGCGACGGTGACGAGATCGGTGCTGCACACGTCCCGCACCGTGGTCTCCCCCGGGTCCTTGCCCTCGGCGAGCACCCGTACCACCAGGTCCCGGTCGGTGACCAGGCCGCGCAGCTCGTCGCCCTCCGCGACCAGGACCACGCCGATGTCCTCCTCGCGCATCCGGTGCGCCACCTCGCTCACCGCCGTGAGCGTGCCCACGGTGGCCGGGGCACTCGTCATGATCTCGCGAACCTGCTGACCCATCGGGTCCTCCACTGGACGGGCGGCGCCAGCCGCGGCCCCCACTGCACGAGCGGGTACCCGCGCAGTCCCCGCCCAAGCGCCGCCGTTCGCCGCCTCCGCGCCGGACCCGCCGTGAGCCCCGCGCGAGGCGGCTCGGAGACCGGCACGGCCCGGCAGGCGGCAGGTAACGAGGCGGGCCATATCAGATGGAAAGCAGTTGATCCTGGCGATATCGGGCATCCATCCGGTATGAACACACCTCTCAACCCAGATCCCGACCCGGACCGCACCACCGGTCTCGAACCGGGCGGCTCGGTGCCTCCCGGGGAAACTCCTCCCGGCGAGTCCAGTACCAGCTCCGGCACCGGCCCCCGGGTCGATCCGCCCCGCGGCTGGGCCATGGGCCCGCTGATCGCCATCGGCGTGGTCGTGGTGCTGTGCGCGGCCTTCTTCCTGGTCTACGCCGTGATCATCTAGCCACGGGGCTCAGGGACGGCGCCAGGAATCGTCGTCCAGGTGGGAGCCCGCCATGGGCCCCATCCGCAGCATGCCGCCGTCCACCTGCCACGAGGCGCCCGTGACGTAGGAGGCCTCCGGGCTCGCGAGGAAGGCGATGACGGCGGCGACCTCCCGTGCGTCGCCGGGCCGCCCCAGGGGGACGCCGCGACGTACCTCCGCGCGTACGTCCGTGTCCTCCTGGCCGGTCATCGGGGTGGCGATCTCGCCGGGGGCGACGGCGTTGACGGTGATGCCGTGCTCGGCGAGCTCCAGGGCCATCACCTGCGTCAGCACGCCGAGGCCGCCCTTGGCCGCGCAGTACGGCGCGGCGCCGACGCGGGGCGCGGTCTCGTGGACCGAGGTGACGTTGACGATCCTGCCGCCGCCGCCCTGCCGGATCATGCGGCGGGCCGCCCGCTGGGCGCACAGGAACGGGCCGATCATGTCCACGTCGACGACGTGGCGGACGGTGGCGAGGTCGATGTCGAGGAACGGTGTGGCGGTGCCCGTCCCCGCGTTGTTGACCAGGACGTCGATGCGGCCGAGTTCCTCCGCCAGCCGGTCGACCGCGTCGGCGGCGTCCGGCAGCGCGGTGAGGTCCATGGCCGCGACGGCCGCGCGGCGCCCGTGCCCGCGCACCTCCCGGGCCGTCTCCTGCGCGCCCTGACGGTCGGTGTGGAAGGTGATGCCGACGTCCATGCCCCGTACGGCGAGGGCGACGGCCGTGGCACGCCCGATCCCGGAGTCCGCGCCGGTGACGACGGCCACCTGCGTCGCTGCCGCGCCGGCGCTGGACATGTGCGTACCTCCTGGTGCGGGGGGTGGGTC
>NZ_VBVX01000569.1 GCF_005981925.1 Streptomyces albidochromogenes | reverse complement strand
GTCCTGGGAGGCGCCTGGAGGGTGGTCGTCATGGACACCGCCGGAGGATGAGGAGGAGATTCCAGGTGGCGAACTCGCGCAGCAGGGGGATCCTCGGCGCGACGCCGGGGAGGAACGGCCAGTAGCGGGCCCGGGCCGTCACCACTTCGGTGTCGGTACGGGAGCGGACCTGGCGCAGCGTGGAGCCGATGTGGATCCGGAAGAGGTTCTCGCCGAGGGTGTGCTTGGCGCTGCGGCCGGTGCGGCGTTCGTAGCGGCGGCGGGCCCGTTCGGCGCCCAGGTAGTGCCAGGGCGCCCACTCGTGGCCGCCCCACGGGGAGTACCAGTTGGTGAACGAGACGTAGATCAGGCCGCCCGGCGCGGTGACGCGCACCAGCTCGCTGAGGAAGGTCCCCGGGTCCTCGACGTGCTCCAGCACGTTGGAGGAGAAGCTGATGTCCGCCGCGCCGTCCGCGAGGGGGAGCAGGTAGCCGTCGGCCAGTACGGTGCCCCGCGCCGTGCGGCCCCGCAGTTCGCGTACGTCGGGTTCGAAGAGGTAGCTGTGCGCCCCGCGCCTGCGGAACTCCTCGGTGAAGTGGCCGCTCCCGCCGCCGACGTCGACGACGACACGGCCGGCCAGCGGCCCGTACCGCTCCAGCTGGTCGGCGGCGTCACGGGCCAGCAGGGCGTAGCAGTGGTCCGGGTCGGACTGCTCGTTCAGGAAGGCCCGGAAGAGGGTGACGGACCTGCGCAGGGAAGGGTCCTTCACCGGGGCTCACCTCCGCCGGTGGGCGAGGGCCGCCTCCGCCGCCACCGCCCGGAACTGGCGCACCGTGCTGCTCCACCGGTAGTGCGCCGCGCGCGCGGCCGCCGCGCGGCCCATCGCCTCGCGCCGCTCGGCGCTCAGCGCCAGCGTGCACCAGGCGGCGGCGAACGAGCTCTCGCCGCGCGCCAGTACGCCGGTCACGCCGTCGGCTATGGAGTCGCGCAGGCCCGGCACGTCGAAGCCGATCGCCGGGGTGCCGCGGGTCGCCGCCTCGGTCACCACCAGGCCCCAGCCCTCGACCGCGGACGGGTGCAGCAACAGGTGCGCCGCGCACAAGAGCTGGTGCTTCTCCGCCTCGGAGACATGGCCCTTGAAGATCACGTCCGGGCCGGCGAGGGCCTCCAGGGCGCGGCGCTCCGGCCCGTCGCCGATGATCACGAGCTTGCCGCCGGTCACCGGCCGCACCCGCTCCCACAGGCGCAGCAGCAGGTCGATGCGCTTGTACTCGACCAGCCGCCCCATCGCGAGGAACAGCGGCTGCGGGGAACGCGGGGTGCGTTCCGTGGGCTGCTCGACGCCGTTGTGCACGACCCTGATGCGGCCCGGGTCCACCCCGAGCGCGGTGAGCGCGGACGCCGTGGAGTCCGACACGGCGACCAGGAGGTTGTCGCGCTGCGCCGCCGACAGCGCCCAGTGCTCCAGGCGGCGTCCGAGACCGGCCGCCGGGCCCGGGTAGCGCATGCCCCACAGCTCCGTGTGCACGTGGTTGACCAGGCACAGGGTGGGGCCGCGGTGCCACAGGGGCGTGAGGTAGGGCAGGCCGTTGCAGACCTCGACCAGCAGGTCGCAGTCGCCGACCTGCCGGGCGAAGGCGCGGCGCGCCCTGACGAAGTGGCCGAGGTCGCCGCCCGCGGAGACGACCCGGTAGTCGCGGTACGCCGCCGGGCCTCCGCACAGCAGCGTCACCTGGTGGCCGAGTGCCGTCAGGCCGTCCGCGAGGCGGTCGACGAGGAGTTCGGAGCCGCCGGCGGCGGGGTTGCCGAGGTCCCGGCGGGAGAGGAAGACGATCCGGCGGGGATGCCGGGAGGTGGGGTGGGGGAGTACGGAGTGCGTCTCTGCGGGTTTCGCATCGTGCAGGGT
>NZ_VBVX01000568.1 GCF_005981925.1 Streptomyces albidochromogenes | reverse complement strand
CAGCGCCACCGCGCAGCTCTCCGGCGTCAGCACCTGCCCCGGCTGCACCGCGAACGGCGCCACCGCGCAGTCGGCCGGCGCCAGGCACTCCGGGAAGCGCACCGGCAGCATGCTGCCCAGCACACCCCACCCCAGCCGGTCGCGCCCCGGCGCGTCCGACCGGATCAGCAGCAGCCCGCTGTCCGGATCGGCCAGCAGCAGCCGGTCGTTGCTGCCCTCCGCGATCTGCAGCAGCGGCGTCACTTCCCCGCCCCGCTCCAGGTCGACCGCCACCGCCTTCGTCACCCCGTCGGACTCCCGGTCCAGGGCGAGCATCCGGCCCGTACGGTCGAGCCAGACGCCACCCGAGCAGCGCCCCGCGACCTCGGCCACGTACTCCGGGCCGAAGGCGCCGCCCGCCACCTGCCACACCGTCGTGGACCGCTCGCCGACGGACAGGGCGTACGCCCGCGAGCCGTCCGGCGCCGGCGGCAGCAGCTCCAGCCGCTCGCACTCGACCGCGCCCACCGGGAGCTCCCCGGTGCGCGGTCCCGTCGGGTACAGCAGCGAGAAGGAGTGCCGCCCCGCGCCCCCGCCGAAGGCGTGCGAGGCGCCTCCCTCGCGGCGGTGGATCAGCACCCGCCCGTCCGCCAGCGGCAGCAGACCGGTGTCCGGCTCCTCGGGCTGGTCGGCCGGCAGCGGCACGGCGTACGGCTCGGGGCCGCCCAGCGTCCACCGCTCGGGGAACCGCGCGTCGCCCTCACCGGCCAGCCGCGCGGCGTACGAACCGTCGGCGGCGATCGTGAACACCGCCTCACGCACCGCGTCACCGTCGGCCGCGGTCTCGATGGCACAGGCCGTCATCAGGCCATCACCTCCGGCGAACGAAGCTAGTTTTCGCACTTCCTGCCGAACAACACGAGACCGCCCACTTCACACATAAGGGTGGCCGCTGTCCGGTTCCGCTGAGGTCGGCGGGGCTGGTGTGCTGCGCGATGTCCTCATGTCGACAAAGCCGGCGCTCCCGACCCCCGCGTGCCCCGGCCGGGCGGGCCGCGTACGCCATGGTGGGCGGGGCACTCGTCGCAGGTAACCTGTCTGCGTGCCCCGTCTGTCTGAAGTCATCGCCGCGCTCGACGCCCTCTGGCCCCCCGAGCGGGCCGAGAGCTGGGACGCGGTCGGTACGGTCTGCGGCGACCCCGACGCCGAGGTGACCCGGGTCCTGTTCGCCGTCGACCCGGTCCAGGAGACCGTCGACGAAGCCGTACGGCTCGGCGCGAACCTCCTCGTCACCCACCACCCGCTCTACCTGCGCGGCACGACGACGGTCGCGGCGTCCACCTTCAAGGGCCGCGCCGTGCACACCCTCATCAAGAACGACATCGCGCTGCACGTCGCCCACACCAACGCCGACAGCGCCGACCCCGGCGTCTCCGACGCCCTCGCCGGCGCCCTGGACCTGCGCGTGACCGGGCCGCTGGTGCCCGACCCCACCGACGCACAGGGCCGGCGCGGCCTCGGCCGCATCTGCGCGCTCGACCCCCCGGCCACCCTCGGCCACTTCGCCGCCCGCGTCGCCGCCCGGCTGCCCGCCACCGCGCAGGGCATCCGCGTCGCCGGCGACCCGGACGCGCTCATCAGCACGGTGGCCGTCAGCGGCGGCTCCGGCGACAGTCTGTTCGCCGACGTACGGGCGGCCGGCGTCGACGCCTTCGTCACGGCCGACCTGCGCCACCACCCGGCCTCCGAGGCCCGCGAACAGACGCCCCTCGCGCTGATCGACGCCGCGCACTGGGCCACCGAATGGCCCTGGTGCGAGCAGGCCGCCGGCCAGCTGGACGAGATCTCCGACCGCCACGGCTGGGACCTGCGCGTCCACGTGTCGAAGACCGTCACCGACCCCTGGAC
>NZ_VBVX01000567.1 GCF_005981925.1 Streptomyces albidochromogenes | reverse complement strand
AGCCCCGCCCGTCCCCCGCACACCACAGCAGCCGGCGGCTCCGCCGAAGCGGGTCCGCCGGCTGCCGGGAGCCACCTGGGCCAGGGGCCGTTGGGCGCCCAGCGCCCGGAACACCCCACGGGTCCCGGGGGCCGGATGACCCAGGGGTTAGAAGACGCTCACCCCGTACGCGCTCAGCGCCTCCGTCACCGGCTGGAAGAACGTCGTACCGCCCGACGAGCAGTTGCCGCTGCCGCCCGAGGTCAGGCCCAGGGCCGTGGTGCCCGCGAACAGGGAGCCGCCGCTGTCGCCCGGCTCGGCGCAGACGTTGGTCTGGATCATGCCGTAGACGACGTCGCCGCCGCCGTAGTTGACGGTCGCGTTGAGGCCGGTGACCGTGCCGCCGCGCAGGCCCGTGGTGCTGCCGCTGCGCTGGACCGACTGGCCGACGGAGGCGTTGCCCGCGCCGGTGATGTCGCGGTACGAGCCGTTGTAGAGGTAGACCCGGCCATCCGCGGCGGAGGCGTTGGAGTGGCGGATGAGGCCGTAGTCATTGGTGGGGAAGCTCGAACCGGCGGTGGAACCGAGCACCGTCGTCCGGCCGGAGTTCGTGTACCAGGTGCCGGCGCCCTCGGTGCAGTGGCCGGCCGTGAGGGCGTAGTACGTCGAACCGCTGCGGACGTTGAAGCCGAGCGAGCAGCGGCCGCTGCCGCTGTAGATGGCCTGGCCGCCCGCGATGAGCTTGTTGAACGTGCCGGGCGTGCGCTTGATCTCCAGGGCGTCGGCCTGCGCGCCGGCCGCCTTCTTGATCTTGGCTATCTCTGCGGCCGAGACGGTGTCGTCCGCCGTGACGACGAGCTTGCCCGACGCCTTGTCCGTGTACCACGCGGTACCGGACACGTCCGCGCCGAGCACCGCGTCGCCGGTCTTGGCGAGCTGGGCGGCGGTCGCCCGTACGCCGTCGCCCGATTCGGCCGAGGCGATCGGGGTGGCAAGCGCGGACGCGGTCAGCAGAGCCGACGCGACGGCGATCAGCCGTGCACGTCTTCCGACGCCGCCGAGGGGAGAGAGGCGCTTGAAGTTCACTACATCCTCCGGTGGGGGATCCCAGGGGCCCACTGGGTGGGTGGGCCCGTCAGTACGCCGATGCGGCCGACCATCCGTATCGGTCATGAGCCTGACAACGGCGTGGTAGGAATCCTGGGGTCCTGTTGAGTCGTCAACAAGAGCACCTTTCAGCCGCTCTACGCGCGCCCACCAGCGACATGCCGAGGACGGCGGTACGACGTCCGCGACGGCCCCGGGGCCGACCGCGACCGTGGCGGCGCAACCCTCCCGGTGCGCGTGCCGCCCGGGCGGGCCGGCCGCAGCGTGGACCCTTTGCTGATTTGGCGTCAGTTCTGGCGTGTGTCGGGACGGTCGCGGCGGGTGGCCGCAGCAGCGCCGGGCCGGCAACCGGAGCGCGGAATGCCACTTCCGCTGTTCAGGGGCACCGAGACCGGACGGATTGCTTCCGGACGGCCTCGCGGACCTCCCTGGCCGCGCGGACCCCGCACGGCGGCGGACTGCCGCCGAAGGCCGTGGCGATTGCACATACGCCCCGCCAACCCTCAGCCGCTCCTTGAGCACCGTCCGTCCCAGACCACCCCAGCGCCCGGCCGCCGAACCCTCCTCCGGCGGAGTGGGTCCGCGCCCCGGGTGCCCAGCGGCCGTGCAGCGTTATGCCGCTATCCCGCCCGTTCGTACTCCGGGTACGCCTGTCCGGTTCTGGCCAGTTGCGCGGCGTACCGCCTTCGTGCCCGCGTCGCCCGGGCCCGCGGTCGGGCACGAACGCGGGGCGCCGGTCGTTGTCCGCCGCACCTCGCACCCCGCACCCCGCACCTCACTCGCCCGCGCCGGCCCCTCCTCGGCCCGGCGT
>NZ_VBVX01000566.1 GCF_005981925.1 Streptomyces albidochromogenes | reverse complement strand
GAGGCGGGCGCCGGCATCGCGGACGTGCTGTTCGGCGCCGCCGAGCCGGGCGGGCGGCTGCCGACCACGTGGGGCGCGGCCGGTGCCGGGCGCGAGTTCGCGCCGGGCGACCACGCGCACCGCGCGCCCGGCCTCCAGCCGCAGACTGCCGTACCGGCACGGGGGGTTGACGTGGACGACGGCCGGATCGTCCGTAGCGCGGGGGAACACGCCGTCGACGAGGACCCGGCCGTCGACGGTCAGGCTCATCCGCCCGAACCCGCCGACGCCGAAGGTCCATTCGCCCCCCTCGTCCGGCGTCAGGACGGCGCTGATCTCCACGGTGTGGGCGCCGGGCGGGGCGGGGGGCTCCAACTGCCGTCCGGAGAGGCCCCCTCCGGCGTACAGCTCGCGGCCCCGCGCGTCCAGCGTGCGCACCAGCACCCCGGGCAGCCCGCCACGGGGATCGCGGCACCCGGCCGTCCCCAGCGGCGGCGGCAGGTGCTCGACGGCGGGGCCCGGGGCGTGGACGACGCGGGCCCGCCCGGCGAGGGCCTCGCGGATGCCGTCGAGTGGCGTCGTGACGCTCGCGGGGAAGACCCCGGCGCTGCCGCCCCCCTGGGTCCTCGGCCGGGCCGCCGGCGCTCCGATCACCGCGACCGTGCCGGCCGTACCGGGGTCCAGCGGCAGTACGCCGTCGTTGCGGAGCAGGACCGCGCTCGCGGCGACGGTGCGGCGCAGCAGCCGCCGTACGTCGCCGGGGGCCGGCGGCGGCGCGGGCGGGCCGCCCAGGGCCCCGACGCGGCCGGCCAGCCGCAGCAGACGTCTGACCTTGTCGTCCACGGCTTCGACCGGGACGAGGCCGGCGCCCACCGCCGCGACCAGCGCGTCGCCCCAGGCGCCGCCGGGCCCGGGCATGACCAGGTCGAGGCCGGACACGGCGGACGCCGTGGTGCCGCGGACCGCGCCCCAGTCGGAGACGACGACGCCGTCGAAGCCCCACTCCCCCTTGAGCGGCTCGGTGAGGAGCGCGTTCTCCGTCATGGTGGCGCCGTTGACGCCGTTGTACCCGGCCATGACGAGCCGGACGCCGGCGGCGACCGCGGCGGCGAAGGGCGCGAGATAGACCTCGCGCAGGGCGCGTTCGCCGACGCGGACGTCCACGGTCAGCCGTTCCGTCTCCGCCTCGTTCGCTACGTAGTGCTTGGCCGTGGCGGCGACGCCGTGCGCCTGGATGCCCCGGATCAGAGCGGCCCCGGTGCGGCCGGTGAGTTCCGGGTCCTCGGAGAAGCACTCGAAGTGGCGTCCGCCCAGGGGCGAGCGGTGGAGGTTGAGGGTGGGAGCCAGGACGACGTCCACGCCCTTGCGCCGGGCCTCGGCCGCGAGGAGGCCGCCGAGCCGCTCGACCAGCCCCTCGTCCCACAGCGCACCGAGCGCCGAAACGCAGGGCAGCAGCGCGGAGGTGTCCCGCTCGTCCCACGCCTCGCCGCGTACGCCGGCGGGTCCGTCGGAGAGCACCATCGGCGCGAGCCCGGCCGCCGGTTCGGCGTGGGTGCGCCAGGTCGTCGCACCGGTCAGCAGGCGCACCTTCTCCGAGAGGGTGAGTTTGCCGAGCAGCCGGTCGAGTTCTTCTTCCGTCATGGGTTCGCCTCCCCCGCGCACTCCGCTATGGAGAGCGCTCTCCGAGAGGATGGCCACGCCGGGACGGGACTGTCAACGGATCACCGGGCCGTTTGCCGCGTCGGCGGCGGGGCACGCGCCGGAAGAACGGATTCCGTCACCTCCGCAGGGGTTTCTCATGGGCACACCGCCGAACGATCCCGTCCCGCCGAATCCGACTCCCGCGCCGGCCCCCGGTCCGCAGCCGGGTCCCGCACCGGGCCCCGTGCCGGCGCCCGGGCCCGACCCGGCGCCCCCGGCTC
>NZ_VBVX01000565.1 GCF_005981925.1 Streptomyces albidochromogenes | reverse complement strand
GTGCAGGCTGCCTTCTGGCGCTGGATCGTGGCGATCGTCGCCGTCGCCCCCTTCGCCGCCCGCGAGGCGTGGCGGCAACGAACCGTACTGCGCCGCCACTTGGGCTTCGTGGTGCTGGCCTCGCTGCTCGGTGTGACGGTCTACAACACCCTCGTGAACCAGGCCGGGCTCTCGACGTCCGCCGGCAACATGGGCATGATCATGGCCGCCTCGCCGGTCCTGATGGCCGCGTACGAGCGCCTGGGGGGCGCCCGCATCGGTGCCCGCCGCACGGTCGGAATGCTGGTGGCGTGCCTGGGGGTGCTGCTCCTGGTCAGCAAGGGCTCCCTGGCCCTGGACTTCGCCGCCGGGGACCTGTGGATGCTGGCAGCGGCCGTCTGCTTCGGCTCGTACAGCGCGCTGCTGCGCCGCAAGCCCGCCGGGATCGGCGGACTGGCGTTCCTCTTCAGCACGTTCGTGCTCGGCGCGTTGATGCTCCTCCCGGCGTACGCCGCCAGCCTGGCGCTCCAGGGCGGCTTCCAGCCGACGGCGGGAACGGTCGGCCCGCTGGTGTACGTGGGGGTCTTCTCCTCCGCGGTCGCGTTCTTCGCGTGGAACAAGGCGATCGCGCTGATCGGCGCGGCGAGGGCGGGCGTCGTCTACTACCTCCAGCCGGTGTGCGTGGCGCTGCTCTCCTTCGTCCTGCTGGGCGAGGCGACGGGACCGATGCAGATCGTATGCATGGTGCTGATCCTCGGCGGAGTGATGCTGGGGGCGGGACGGGGGCGGTGACGGGAAGGCTTTGTGCCTCCGGCCGGGAAGGGTGCCGGGATACATTCCGTCCCATGATCGAGTGGGACATCAAGAAGCTGCGGATCCTGCGGACCCTGCGTGACCGGGGGACCGTGACCGCGACGGCCGAGGCGTTGATGATGACGCCGTCGGCCGTTTCGCAGCAGTTGTCCAACCTCGGCAAGCAGCTCGGCGTACCCCTGCTTGAGGCGCACGGACGGCGGGTCCGCCTGACGGACGCCGCCCACCTCGTGCTGCGGCACGCGGAGGCGGTCTTCGCGCAACTGGAGCAGGCGGACGCCGAGTTGACGGGCTACGTGCGGGGAGAGGCGGGCGAGGTGCGCGTGGGGGCGTTCTCGACGGCCGTGCCCGCGCTGGTGGTGCCGGCGGTGCAGCGGCTGCGTACGACCCATCCCGCGCTGGAGGTGCGGGTGCGGGAGGCGGAGGCGGCGGAGGCGTACGAGCTGCTGGCGAGCGGGGCGGTGGACCTGGCGCTGTCGCTGGCGGCGCACGCGCCGACCGCCCGCGACCAGCAACTGGCCCGAGTGCCGCTGCTCGCCGACCCGCTGGACGTGGCGCTCCCGGCGGGGCACCCGATGGCGGCGGCGCCGGGGCTGAGGCTGGCGGACCTGTCGGGCGAGCCGTGGATCTTCGGCGGGAGCGGGCCGTGGTCGGAGATCACCCGCCACGCGTGCGAGGCGGCGGGCTTCGTGCCGGAGCAGGCGCACAGCGCCGCCGGCTGGACGGCGATCCTGGCCATGGTCGAGGCGGGCATGGGCGTGGCGCTGGTGCCGCGGATGGCGGCGGCGGAGCGGCGGACGGGAGTGGTGATGCGGGTCCTGAGCGCGGACCAGCCCCAGCGCCACGTCGTGGCGGCAGTACGCCGGGGAGCCGAGGCGGGCCCGGCCGTGGCCAGGGTCCTGGCCGCCCTCCGAGAGGTGGCTACGGGGCGGCGGGGGTGAAGGGCTTGAAGGGCTTGAAGGGTGTACCACGGGTTGTGCGGCGGGGTGGTTCTCGGGTCGTCCCTGGCGCTTCAGGGTCGGTGGGCCGGGGTGGTGCGTCAAGGGCGCTCCTGCGTCGCGTCGCCTGCGGCGATTTCGCTCCGCTCCACCCTTGACCCACCACCCCGGCCCACC
>NZ_VBVX01000564.1 GCF_005981925.1 Streptomyces albidochromogenes | reverse complement strand
GGTTCGCTCGGTCCTGCGCGCGCTCCGCGGCCTCATGGCGTCAGGGCAACCTTCTGTGCATCGGCTTCTCAGGTCTCCGGAATATCGAACAAGCATAGCGTTTTGGCTGGTGGCGACCGCCTGGCCGCATACGCTCGTGCTAGGAGGATGGTATGAGAACTCTGGTCGTCGTGGACGCCGCCAACGTCGTCGGATCCGTACCCGACGGCTGGTGGCGCGACCGTCGCGGAGCCGCCGAGCGCCTGCGCGACCACCTGCGGACGTACGCCGGCGAGGGCCTTCCCGGCCATCCCGGCCCCCTCGGCGTCCTCCTCGTGGTCGAGGGCGCCGCCCGCGGCGTCGCCTCCGTGCCCGGCGTACGGGTCGAGTCCGCACCCGGCAGCGGCGACGACCGCATCGTCGAGCTGGTCGCGGAGGCGACGGGCGAGGGCTCCGCCGTGCTCGTGGTCACCGCCGACCGGGAGCTCAGGCGCCGGGTGGAGGCGTACGGAGCCCGGTGCGCGGGGCCTCGGACGGTACGGCCTCAGCGCGGCGGCGCCGGGGCCGCCGAGGGGGACCTCACGTAGAGCACCGCCCCGTCGACGGTCGTCAGCTCCTGGTACCCGCCCGCCAGCAGCCGGCGCAGCGTCGGCAGCCGCTCCGGGGCGAAGGGCTTGCCGCGCGAGTCGTCGACGATCAGGGCCGGGGGCCGCGCCGCCATCTCCGCGCGGAAGACGGGCCAGGCGCCCGCCATCGCGTACTTCTCCCCGACCTGGGGGCCGTTGCGGCCGCCGCTGTAGTTGGTGAGCAGGCCGGCCGTGAGGTACCGGCTGGCGGGCTTCCGGTCCGCCAGCCAGTACGCCTCGGGGTGCATCCCCCAGACCAGGACCCGGTCCCGGGGCTCCGTCCGCGACTTCACCGCCGTCGCGACCTTCCGCACGTGCGCGAGTTCGGGCCGTGGCGCCAGCAGGCCCCAGGCCAGGAACACCGCGCAGGTCACCGCCGAGGTGAGGACCGCCCTGGACCTCCACCGCGGCGGCAGGACGTGCAGCGCGGCCGTGGCCAGCAGGACGATCGGCGGCATGAGCTGGAGGTAGTAGTGGCCGAAGAAGTGGAAGCCGAGGACCACCGCCCCCGCCGCGCCGAGGAACCACAGCCACAGGTCGGCCGCGCCGGTCCTGGCGACGCGCAGGACCCGCAGAACCGGTGGGACGAGACCGGCGCAGGCGAAGGACAGGATCAGGGTGTTCGCCAGCCCCCGGAAGAGCACGTGCAGTTCGGAGCCGGTGAAGGAGGCGTACGTCCCCGAACCGGTGACCGTCCAGAACAGGAAGCGGTGCGGACCGGTGAGCAGGGCGGCGTACAGCACGGGCAGGCAGAAGCCGAAGGCCGTACGGAACAGGGGGCCGCGGAGCGGTCCGTGCCGCCACAGCAGGAACAGCACCGGGGCGAGGACCGCGCCGCCCGTCTGCTTCGTCAGGAACGCCGCCGCGACCGCGAGGCCCGCGCCGCACCACCGGCCCCGGTCGGCGCACCACACTGCGGCCACCGTGCACGGCAGTATGAAGACCTCGAACGTCGCCGCCTGGGCGTCCTCCGGGTTGAGCCCGATGGAGACGAGCAGGTGCAGGACGCCTGCCGTGCGCCCCGCCGCGTCGCCCCATCGGCGGCGGGCGATCGAGGCGAGCAGGGCGGCCGTGAGCAGCTGGGCGGCCGCCGCGCAGAGCTGGAGCGGCAGCAGCGACTGGTCGCCGAAGAGCGCGAAGGCCGTTTCGTAGAGCCAGGGCAACAGGGGTGGCTTGCGGTCCACGACCGTGTCGTAGAGCACCCCCCCGTCGGCCAGTATCCGGGCCTGTACGGCGAGATAGCCCTCGTCCGGGTTCCACAGGGGGAGCCGGAAGGAGGGCAGGCGGGTGACGAGGGCCAGCAGCGCCAGGGCGGGCAGCAGGCTCCGCCAGAAAG
>NZ_VBVX01000563.1 GCF_005981925.1 Streptomyces albidochromogenes | reverse complement strand
ACTGAGCCACACGCCCAGCAGCAGTAGCTTTCGGGCAGGCCCCCGGCACGGGGGTGCGGGGGCCTGCCTGAAAGCTACTGCTGCTGGGCGTGTGGCTCAGTAGCGGTAGTGGTCGGACTTGAACGGGCCCTCGACCTTGACGCCGATGTAGGCGGCCTGCTCGGGGCGGAGCGTCGTCAGCTTGACGCCCAGGGCGTCAAGGTGGAGGCGGGCGACCTTCTCGTCGAGGTGCTTGGGCAGCACGTAGACGTCGGTCGGGTACTCCTCGGGCTTGGTGAACAGCTCGATCTGGGCCAGCGTCTGGTCCGCGAAGGAGTTGGACATCACGAACGAGGGGTGGCCGGTGGCGTTGCCCAGGTTCAGCAGGCGGCCCTCGGAGAGGACGATGATGACCTTGCCGTCGGGGAACTTCCAGGTGTGGACCTGCGGCTTGACCTCGTCCTTGACGATGCCGGGGACGGCGGCGAGGCCGGCCATGTCGATCTCGTTGTCGAAGTGGCCGATGTTGCCGACGATCGCCTGGTGCTTCATCTTGGCCATGTCCGCGGCCATGATGATGTCCTTGTTGCCGGTCGTGGTGATGAAGATGTCGGCGGTCTCGACGACGTCGTCGAGCGTCGTCACCTGGTAGCCGTCCATCGCCGCTTGCAGGGCGCAGATCGGGTCGATCTCCGTGATGATCACGCGGGCGCCCTGGCCGCGCAGGGACTCCGCGCAGCCCTTGCCCACGTCGCCGTAGCCGCAGACGACGGCGACCTTGCCGCCGATCAGTACGTCGGTGGCGCGGTTGATGCCGTCGATGAGGGAGTGGCGGCAGCCGTACTTGTTGTCGAACTTGGACTTCGTCACGGCGTCGTTCACGTTGATCGCCGGGAAGAGGAGGGTGCCGTCACGGTGCATCTCGTACAGACGGTGGACGCCGGTCGTGGTCTCCTCGGTGACACCGCGGATCTCGGAAGCCAGCTGGGTCCACTTCTGCGGGCTCTCACCGAGGGTGCGGTTGAGGAGCGTGAGGATGTGGGCGTACTCCTCGCTGTCCGCGGTGGACGGGTCCGGAGCGGCGCCGGCCTTCTCGAACTCGACGCCCTTGTGGACGAGGAGGGTGGCGTCGCCACCGTCGTCGAGGATCATGTTCGGGCCGCCGGTGGGGGTGTTCGGCCAGGTCAGCGCCTGCTCCGTGCACCACCAGTACTCCTCGAGGGTCTCGCCCTTCCAGGCGAAGACCGGGACGCCGGCCGGGGCGTCGGGGGTGCCGTTGGGGCCGACGGCGATCGCGGCGGCGGCGTGGTCCTGGGTCGAGAAGATGTTGCAGGACGCCCAGCGGACCTCGGCGCCCAGGGCGACCAGCGTCTCGATGAGGACGGCGGTCTGCACGGTCATGTGCAGGGAGCCGGTGATGCGGGCGCCGGCGAGCGGCTGGGCGGCGGCGTATTCCTCGCGGATCGACATCAGGCCGGGCATCTCGTGCTCGGCGAGAGTGATCTCCTTGCGGCCGAAGGCGGCGAGGGAGAGGTCGGCGACCTTGAAGTCCTGGCCGGTTGCGACAGTCGTCATGCGGGCTGCTCCTCGTGGATGTGGGTCGAGGCGGGTACGGCTGACTCTGCGGCGGCGGGCATACGAGTGCCCGGGCGCTCGCAGCGCAGTCCGTCGGAGGCCCTCTCTCCCTCGGCCGGCCCACCGGACCGCCCGACCGCCATCAGCAGCGACGTCTGGCTAGGTCACGAATCTACACCGATCGGCCCAGTGGTCCCCAGCCGCCCTGGTCAGGATGTGGCCGAAAGCCGGGTGACGGCCGGTTCGGCGCGTGCGGCGGCCGGTGGCGGGGGCTGCCTTCCGCAACGGGACCCGCAACGGGGGCCTCCCGCGCGGTCGGCGGGGCGTGGTCCCTAGCATGTGCGGGCACATTCGGGCGCAAGGTTGGGGGCGGTATGCGGCGGGCGGCAGTGGCG